>JAEUTI010000012.1 GCA_016788065.1 Bacteroidia bacterium
CTACAGAATCATGGAAAAGGACAAATTAGATTTACCAAAGGACTTTTTTAAGCAATTCAAGAACAAGGAAGAGTTCCAGAATTTCTTTCAAACCCTGTTCAAACAAGGGGTTGAGGAGATGCTCAAGGCGGAACTGGATGAACATTTGGGATATGAGAAACATAGCCCTGAAGGCCATCATTCGGGCAATTCCCGGAATGGATTTAGCAAGAAAAAGGTCAAAACAGAGTCCGTTGGAGATATGGTTTTAAACATCCCCAGAGACCGAAAATCGACTTTCGAGCCCCAGCTTATCCCAAAGCACGAGCGGATGAGCGACAAAATTGAGCAGGCTATTATTGGCATGTATTCCCGCGGAATGACCACTCGGGACATCGAAGAACAGGTCCGGGAAATGTATGGCATTGATGTCAGCGAAGGCACCATATCCAACGTTACCAACCGGCTTATTGATAACATCAAGCAATGGCAGATACGACCTCTGGAATCAGTCTATTTTGTGGTCTGGATGGATGGCATCTCCTTGAAAATCCGTTCCAACGGAAAAATAATCAATAAGACTATATTCTTGGTAATCGGATTAAATAATCAGGGCATGAAAGAAGTGTTGGGGATGTGGATTAACGAAACAGAGAGCGCCTCATTCTGGCTAAATGTATTGACCGACTTAAAGGCTCGTGGTGTAGAAGATATCCTGATTGCATGCACCGACAATCTGAAAGGTTTTACGGATGCCATTCGCTCCATTTTCCCAAAAACAATCACCCAACTATGCGTGGTGCATCAAATACGAAACAGCGCTCGCTATGTGGTGTGGAAGGATAAAAAGGAGTTTATGATCGATTTAAAGGCTGTATATGATGCTCCTAACCGGGAAGCTGCTGCTGATGCATTAAATGCTTTTGAAAGTAAATGGGGTAAGAAATATGGCTATGCGGTGCAATCCTGGCGCAACAACTGGGACGACCTGACACACTACTTTGATTTTCCTCAGGAAGTGCGGCGAATCATTTATACTACTAATGTTATTGAAAGCCTGAACAGCGGAATCCGGAAATACACCCGTTCAAAAAATATTTTTCCAGATGATTCCGCAGCTTTGAAAGCTGTGTATCTGGCAATTAACAATCTTGAAAAAAAGTGGGTGCAAACTGTCCGCAACTGGGGCGCAATACTCAATCAGTTTATTATTATATTTGAAGACAGATGTCAACACTAAATCCAGCTAATGAAAATGGGGTTTACACAAAATTCTTTACACACTCATTTTTTCTAACAGGCCTATTGTAATAAAATCTGCAATAAACTCTTTAATATCCTCAGCTATTTGATTTTTGTCATCATTGTAGTCCTTGCTAATTATCTCAATAATCTCTTCAATATTTTTAGGGGTTGAAGTTAATGTTGAAATTATACTAGAGGCGGTTTCATTTAATTCATACATAACGCCTTTCTCCTTGTCAAATAGCATTATCAAGTTTAAATTAGTTGGCCTTGATGTTACATTGGGCTTTAATTGTAATTTTTCCATTGTTTATATGTTGTATTATTGATTAGTTTAAATTACTTAGAATAAATTCTGCTCTTTTAATTATAGTGTCTGGCTTGACAAGAATAGGGGAATACCCATTAGTTCTGTACATGGCTAAAATTTTATCCCCCAAAATTCTTGACCTCATAATTTCCTTTTCATTCATTAACCCGTTACCAAAATCTTTTGATTCAAGAAAGAAAAACACTTTGTGATACTTAATTCTCATTGCATTTTCCATTGTTAAATCAGTAATTTTCCAATTTAATTGTTGTCCATAAACTATATGATCAATCCAACCTCTATCAATAAAAACTCTATTTAGTTCATAATTCTTTTCAATATGTTTTTCACGTCTCAAGTGCTCCCTTAAAACTGTTTCCTCAAAATCTTTTCCATCAGTCGGAAATGCAATACCCATTGCCCTCTGTAATCTTATAATATCGCTTGCTGCTTCTCTAATCACATATTCCCCCTGCGTTTCAAAAAAAAGAATTAGGGAACTTTTCCCAACTCCTTCCCCACCTGTGAAAACAATTTTCTGCATTATTCAATAATCTTTTCAATAAAATTAACAGCTTCAATGAAGCATTCCTTTTTCGAAAGTATGGCTGTATTTAATAAAATCTTTTTTGCATCAACTTTCTTGTAAAGTGTTTTAAAACCATTTCTCGAAGCTTTGAAATGTTTCAATCCTTCTCTCTGCACATGTGAGTTTTTTGTTTTTATAAATCTTTCCTTCAACTTTTCTTCTGATGTATCAAGGAAAATGTAAGCATCTGGTTTTACTTTACTAATTGCAAGATTCTTAGTGTTTTCAACCTTTTCTAAGGACATCCTCCTTACAAAATGAAAAAGAACTAAAAATGAAATATCAAACCGGTCAATTAAAATAAGCGTATTCTTTCTCTGTTTTTTGTTAAGAAGTATAGTTTTATTTTTAAGTCTTGTTGCAAATAAAAAAAACTCTTCTTCAACTGTTAATTCAAACGCATTGTGTTTTATTAAATGCCTAATTCCATTTTCAACGTTTGTGGAATTTTCATTGCTACAGATAACATTGATTTTCTTATGACTGTAATGCTTTTTTAATTGTCTTATTAACGTTGATTTTCCAGAATAAGAAACACCTTCTATTGCAACTATCATTTTAATTATCTATTTCCTTTTTAATCTGGCAATTATTTCTGGTAATGATATTTTTTCTTGTGTTTCGGATTCAAGATTTTTCAATGTTAGAGTATCGTTAAGTAACTCTTCGCTACCAATAATTATTGCAAATTTAGCACCCAATTTAGCAGCCTTCGAAAGTTGTTTTCCAACTTTGTCTTCAAAGAACGGATCAAGGTCACTGCTAATTCTTTCTTTTCTCAATTCGAAAAGAACATCCATTGTTCTTTGCTTTGCAACTGATTCTGCTGCCACTAAATATACTTCTACATTGCTACTCTCTTGTATATTTAATGAATGTTTTTCCATAGCAAAAATAAGCCGTTCCATACCAGCGCCAAAGCCAAATGCAGGTGTACTTTTTCCGCCAAACTGCTCAATTAGCCCATCATATCTTCCTCCACCTGCAATTGCATCCTGGGCACCCAGTTTATTAGATGTAACTTCAAACACAGTGTCATTATAATAATCTAAACCTCTTACCAATCTAGTATTTAGACTAAACTCAATTTGGTAATCGTTTAAATAATTTTGTAATGTTTCAAAATGATTACGACTCCTAACGCTTAAAAAGTCAGTAATTTTAGGGGCATTTTCAACGATAGGCTTTAGGTTTTCTTCTTTAGTATCTAAAATTCGTAAGGGATTCTTTTGTAGTTTTAATTTATATTCTTCATCAAAGTCGCCTAAGTATTTATTGAAATAGTTAATGAGATTAATTTTATATTTTTCCCTTGTTTCTTTATCACCTAAGCTATTTAGTTGAATTTTTAGGCCATCAAATCCTAATTCTTTATAGAAACTCATTGCTAAATGAATAACTTCGGCATCAGTAAAGCAAGAAGCTGAACCAATTGTTTCAACGCCATATTGTGTATGTTGTCTTAATCTACCAGCCTGTGGCCTTTCATACCGAAACATTGGCATTAAATAGAATAGTTTAACAGGTTGAGGTAAGTTATTCATACTGTTTTCTAAATAAGCTCTTACAACTGGTGAAGTACCTTCGGGTCGTAAAGAAAGAGAACGTCCACCTCTATCTTCGAAGGTGTATAACTCTTTTGAAACTATGTCAGAAGTTTCACCTGCACTACGTATGAATAATTCCGTATGCTCAAACATTGGAGTCTGGATTTCTTTGAAACCATACACATGAGTTAATTTTCTCCATATTTTCTCAATAGCTTTCCACTTTTCAAAATAAGCAGGTAAATAGTCGATTGTACCTCTAGGCACATGATATTTTAATTTCATTTTATATTATTTGTCTCTATTATATGAACCATAGATAGTCACAAATGACAATCTATTTTTATTACTTTTTATTTGCGAAACACCATGTCCAAATCCTTTTTTCAATTTTAATATTAAGCAGGTATTGTATCTTGGAGTTATTATTTTCTTTTCCTTTTTAAGGAAAAGTTTTGTAAGTTGAAATGGCACTTCGGGTGGCGTTACTATATCAACTTCCCTAAGTACAGTACCAACTATTGTGTTTCCTCCGTACCCTTTCTGCCAATTTTTGGTAAAATTAAAAACGACTGCACATGAATGAATTGGGTCTGACATATCATCATGTATGCAAATTTTATCACCTTCATTCATAAGGTATGGAGTTCCTGGGCGTAAAAATATTATTTCTTCCTGCATTATGTTAGACAGGAAATGCAAGAACTCTTGGCTTTCCGATAATCTCAATAGAGTATTTATAGCGTTGATTTCTTTTTCCTGTTTCACAAGGAATTTGCCAAAGTATGTATCACCGAGTTCCCTTTCACCTCTATTTAATTTTGTTACTCCGTTAAGGTTTACTTTTTGGTATGTAAGACTATCTTTTAATTCATTATATAGGGCATCTGCAAATTCAGTAACAAAAAAGTCAGTTAAACTTAAACATGGTTTATCACCAAGTCTAATGTTTTTATTTTGCCAGTTTGTCTGAATTAATTCGGTCATCATATTAAATAAACATTGTCTCCTTAAAACAAAAAATTCCCACTACAAGCAATGAACTTGCAACGAGAAGGTGGATGCTGGAGAAATTATTGTCTTAGCAGTGTGTTCTAATATTCCTTGCTCTAGATTGAGGTTTTCTCCAGTCCTTCTTAAATTCGTCTATAGAATCAACTTCATTTGTAGCCTTAGGCAAGACCATTTTTTTGGATTCTTCTTTTTTTTCTATTACTTTAGTCATACGTAATCTTTTGGCAAAGATAGACATTTTTAGAAAAACTTGCTACTTTTTCATTATTTTGGCTTTTCCCAGTTAGTTAATAAGTTCAGCAGCACTATTTGTGTTCCTACCTTAGGGTTAGCACTACCCATCCAGCCCACAAGCACGGCTTAGGCAGTGGCTAACACACAAAGCCAACGCTTCCACTTCATCTATGGTGTTGCCGCCATTTTTAACTGGCATACTTTTTGTCGCTGTGCTCCCAACGCTTCCACTGCATCTGCGGAAGGATACTTAAACATAATGCGGTCTTATGTGTTCGCATTGCACAGCCACCGATCGTTTAGGCAAGCATCCTACCGCAGTGGCTGTCACATAAGCAGAAAAGTAACGCCCTCTCTGCATTCTGTAAAGCCATTATTCCATGTCATTGGTGATTCCGGCGCAAGCTGCCCCCCCCTGGTATTAAAAAAATGAGTTTTGGATTGCTGTAAGTTGTGCATTTTCATGGTGCACAATTAAACGACAACCATGGAAGTAAAACCAACACTCATGAGTAAATTAAGAAAAAATTTCTATCAGATCAATTTGGAAAGTCCAAAAATGGATTAAAAAGTCTGTTGCAACATCCAAGTATATTTTAACCATTTGAAAAATTAATAAGATATTAAATGTGGCATTAATTTATGCTGTTTTTGAAACGGCTATTCCTTCCAAAGGCGGACTCTTTTTTCCAACTCTAATACTAACTCCATATTATTCTGATAAATCATATTTACACTGATTAGATATCGTAATTTTTCGAGTGCCTGGGTTTTTGTTAAAATAGATTTTTCTACCAATTGATCCAATATCCAAAGCATTCCATGATAATCGATGCTTTGGGATTTTGGGGATTTTCTAACTGTTTTATCAGAGCTCAAAACAAATGCCTTTAATTTTGCCGCCAGAAAAAGTACCGTTTTATCGGTTTCTGAAAGCGATTTTGGAAGTTTGGAATTAAAAATGGTTTGTCTCTCTTCTTCTGAGATCCGGTGAACTGTAAGTTTTGAACCAGATATAAAAACTTTCAAAGCTTCACGTTGATGGCTATGTAATTCATTATAAACATCAGTGGATGTATGAATATCCAGATCGAGGTAAAAAAGTTCAGATGTTAGTTCTAGCTCATGCAGGTCAATAAAAATGCATGCATCTGTTATAGCGATTTTCATTCCACTACCATGATTTGTTTTCGAAATTCATTCAAGGTTTGATTATATAATACAGCCGCCTTACTCATTGATATTTGCTCTTCGGCCAGCGCCCTGAATAAAAGTTGTTTGAATCGGTTTGAACCTTCATCTCCGATATACTCTACCGGCTCAACAATTTTCCAATTATTGCTCTCCATTAAAAATATCAATTGCTTGACATAGCTGTTGGAAATAATACCAAGATCGTTAGCCCTATAGATTAAGGCCTGAATGGCAATGCCATATTGCTTTTTTAATTCACCAAATTCCTGAATGAACATTTTATTTCTCTTCATTCCCAGCTCCTTATCAGCAGCTTCTTTTGGGAATAGCATGGCCGCCGCAAACTGATTGCAATATTTCTCTTTGGCCTTTTCATTCAAACCATTCATAGGCAAAAGCAAATGACCGAGTTCGTGAAGCACAGTAAAGCGAATACGTTCCTTAACCTTGAGTTTGCTGGTATTAATAACAATAACCGGAATGGAGTGATTCACCCAGGTTTGCATTCCATCAAAACTATCTTCAGATTCAACAGGAATTACTTTGATATGATTATCTTCAAGGAGCTCCATGGTATTGTATATCGGATCTGTTCCCAGGTTCCATTCTTTCCTTACAAATTTTGCTGCCTTTTCTACATCATCAAAGGTAGCTAGTTCCGGAAATCCTTTAAGTGGATTAGTAAACCGGGTTTCAATACCGAGAATTTCTTCCAGTTCGAGATATCGGGCTAATACATCTTTGGAGTATTCAACAATCCGATTTTGTTCTTTAACCGGTAATTTGTCCAATTTCCGAAAGCACAGGTTGCCCACTTCAACTTTGGTTTCTCTGAAAAAGAAGTCAGGTCTGACATTTAGGGCCTCACACAAATATCCAATCATCTCACTATCAGGTACTACCTCGCCTTTTTCGTACTTATGAAGTGCTTGTTTAGATATCCTGTTTCCCAATTTATCTGCCAGATCCTGTAGTGAAAATCCACTTAATACCCTGGCAGAATGAAACCTCTCGGCAAATAATTCATTCATTTCCATGACTATATAACGCTTTAGTTGACAAAAAGGTTTACAAATGTAACGAAATTATGAGTTCTAGTCAACGATAAATGGCAGAATTTGGCCTAAAATATGTCATATTAATGCAATTGGGCATAAATTTTATTATTGTATGACAAATTGACAAGAAAAGTTGACAAGCAGCATATTGAGTATCATTAATGTCAACCATTGGCATGCTTTATGATAGGATGTGCGAATATTCAAAAATTCCAATTCATATGAAAAAAACATTGCACGAAATTTTAAACATTTCTTCAACTGCCACATTGGCCGAGATAAAGAAGGCCTATCGGCAGTTATGTAAAATGCATCATCCTGATAAAAATCAAGGTTCAACTGAATCGGAAAATTTATTCAAAGAAATTAATGCTGCATATCAAGTTTTAATTGACCAGGATTCGCGAGCAAAGTATGATAGTGAATTGCAAAAAGCTTTTGCCTACACCCGTCAAGAAAAAGATACCCATACTTTTCGGGGTTCAATAAGACCGATAATTCAAATGGTGGCAAGTGTCATAATTTTTGCTTTTATAATTTTTGCCATTCTTAATTTAAATAAACTAACGAAATCTTAATAATTTTAATTTAAACAATAGAAAATTATGGAAATGGTAAGCAACATTATGAATCATTTTAACAGAGAAAATCTCATATCTACAACTAAAAGATTACTGAGTTTCGCCTTCGTACTTGTAATTGCTTTTTATGTTTTTCAAACATTTAATCGAAGTATCATTCTTGATTATAATGATCTCATTTCCCAAATAAATTTTGTTGCACAAGGTGATTTTATAGCACCAATCAGTGTTTACATTTTTGTTTGGGCAATTACTCACGTGATTGGGGTTGTGGGAATCGCAATTTTCAATTATATATTTTCGAAAAACTTAAAGGCAAAAATCCAGAAAATAACAATAAAGTCGTTTATTTATGATGAGAACAAAACTCAAACTAAAATAGAATTTCCAGTTAGTATTTATAATCTTATAAAAAAGTCTGTTTCTAAAAAAGACTACCAACAATTCGTTAAGGATCTAGAATTTAGGAAAAATATTTATGAAGCAGATTTCATTTTTATTATACGAGCTATATTTGCATTGATTTTTGCTGTGAGTAATAATGGAAATATTGGATTGTATTTATCTATAGCAATTTTTGTATTTTTTATAATTTATGGCGGAATAACTATTGGCAAAATGCTCTTTGCTGAATTATTGCCATTTGCTGTACAAAAGATCTCCAGTGAAATGGAAAACTACATTGCTAAAAAGTATCCCAAACAAATTATTGTAAATCCACAACAAGATCGTTTAGAAAATTAGTTCTCAATCGCCCCCCCTAAACCCAAACCATTTTCCCATCCATAAGCGATTTTTCATTATCCAGGCGGTAGGCTACCAGGTAGCCTTGTTTGGCAACGCTGTAGTCTAGACAGCAAATGTTGTTGCGGTAGAGGGATGGGTTGCCTTTGAGCCAATAGTGGCCGAAGAAGACGAATTTTTCGGTTTTGGAATAGTAGTTGGTGTTTGGCAACAGGTTGGTGTCGATTGGTGTGGTGGGAAGTTCTTCGAGTGGAATTACGCTGATGCTTTTGTAGTTGGAGCGGGTTGGATCTTCCCACCACTTAATGCGTATTTCGGATCGTGTGGTGCCATCTTTGTCGGTGAAAGAGAGTCCGGCAGGCATGGTAATTTCTTTGCCTTTTAATGTTTCGTCGATTGCAACATTTAGTCTGGATCCTTTTTTAGCGGATTCATAGACTAAAGCATCTGTGAGTTTTCCATCGGGCATAACTGATTTGAGGTAATCGATATTTGCATTATCCCAGCATGCATGTACTGCTCGGAAATTTTCTGTTTCATAAAAAAGTGGAAGTGTGAGAAACCAATCTAAGTAATCATCATATTCTTTTTGCCGGTTTTGAAATTGTTTGAGTGTCTCGTAGTGTTGCACAATATTTTTTATGAGGTGTTTACGGAGGTGTCCACCCTCCGTTTCCTGGCGGTGAAAACAAAGTGCATTGTACTCATGATTTCCCATCAGTGCAATAGCATTTCCATTGTCAGTCATGCGACGAACGATATCGAGTGTTTCCCGGATCTTAGGACCGCGATCGATATAATCGCCAACGAAGATCACCTTACGATCGGGGTGTGCATAGCTGCCCTTGCGGATGGTGTATCCTAATTTATGAAGTAAAGCTTCGAGCTTGTCGGCATGGCCGTGTATATCGCCAATGAAATCGTACATGTGATTGGGTTTAATTTAATAATAAGTGACAAGTGACAAGTGATTAGTGACAAGTGGCAAGTGATTAGTGACAAGTGGCAAGCCTGACCGGCAGTGTGGAACCCTACTGCGGGGTGACAAGCGTCGCCCTGAGCGTAGTCGAATGGGGGGCAAGTGGTGTGTATAAGTATAAAGATGTGACTGCACAAGGCAAGGGGCAAGTGACAAGTGTGGTGTAGGGGTAAAAAGATGTGACTGCACAAGGCAAGTGGCAAGTGACAAGTGGCAAGGGACAAGTGTTGTGTATGGGTAAAAAGATGTGACTGCACTTTAGTGGCAAGTGACAAGTGACAAGCGTCGCCCTGAGCGTAGTCGAATGGGGGACAAGTGTTGTGTATGGGTAAAAAGATGTGACTGCACTTTAGTGGCAAGTGGCAAGTGACAAGTGACAAGTGGCAAGGGACAAGCGTCGCTCTGAGCGTAGTCGAAGGGGGGGGCAAGTGTGGTGTATGGGTAAAAGATGTGACTGCACAAAGTTGTAAGTTGAATTTTCTATTCTTTTCTTAACCTTCCGACTTTATGCCGCTGGTTTGTTCTGAACCATCCCGAATCTTGTCCTTCTCAACGGATCTGTTTGTGTGGCTAGAGCATCAGCACCCCTCCTTTGGACCTTCAAAGAAACATTTAAACAAAAAAATATTGTTTTTGAAATGGGGGTTCTAGGGGGGTTGATAACTTCTTAAGTTGTTAATAAATTTGAAATTAAACAGCAGGGTGAACTTGGCACCCTTCTAGTCTTTAAAGGACTTTAAGTCGTATTAGA
>JAEUTI010000014.1 GCA_016788065.1 Bacteroidia bacterium
ACCCAACAAACTCCCATGTATGCACAGCCCGGTGAACCGGGAAAGGAAGAATGGAAAATTCTGGAGCTGAAATTAATTGCTGATGTTGGTTTGGTTGGTTTCCCAAATGCAGGAAAATCGACGCTGCTCTCTGCTGTTTCAGCTGCTAAACCTGAAATTGCCGACTATCCATTTACAACACTCACTCCAAATTTAGGAATTGTAGCTTATCGTGGCGATAAATCTTTTGTGATGGCCGATATCCCCGGAATTATTGAAGGCGCACATAAAGGAAAAGGATTGGGAACTCGTTTCCTCAGACATATTGAAAGAAATTCGGCACTTTTATTTATGGTTCCAGCCGATAGCAAAGACATAAAAAAAGAATTCAGAATTCTCAAGAATGAATTGCGGCAACATAATCCGGAGCTACTCGATAAGCGAAGAGTTCTTGCTATCACCAAAGCCGATATGCTGGATGATGAATTGATGGCTGCATTAAAAAAAGAATTTCCAAGAGATAAAATGGCCGATGGCACAAAAGTTCCTGTAGTATTTATTTCCGCTGTAGCGGGATATGGAATTCAGGAACTAAAAGATGTTCTCTGGAAAATATTAACAGAAAATTAAACTTCATGTTTGAAACACTCGTTAATTTCGATCGCAGTTTATTCCTCGCTATTAATGGTTGGAATGCACCCTTTGCCGATCAGATTATGTGGTGGGTTGCCGACCGTTTCATTTGGATTCCACTCTATCTGATAACAGCAATTTATTTGTATCGACGATTCGGAACAAACTCCATTTATATGATGCTGTTTGCCGTTTTACTTATTGTTCTCAGCGATCAGGGATCCGTTCTAATTAAAAATAATGTGGAAAGGTTTAGGCCTTGTCATGATGAATCACTTTCCTTTTTAGTACATACCGTAAATAACAAATGTGGCGGTCAATTCGGATTTGTTTCGTCGCATGCAGCAAACACCATGGCACTATTTACTTACATCCTTTTATTAACCCGAAATTCCAGTAAACTGCTCACCGGCATCCTGGGTGGATGGGTAGTGCTGATCGGCTATTGCAGAATATATTTGGGCGTTCATTTTCCTGCTGATGTAATTGGTGGCTGGATCATTGGAATTTTAGCAGCCGGTATCACTTATGTTATTTACAGGTTAAAATTCGATAGCCCCAAATCGATGGTGAGATGAATACCATAGTTGCTATATTTATCGGCGGTGGATTGGGCAGTGTAGCCCGTTTTTATACCGGAAAATGGATGCAATTAATGATTCCCGGAACCTTCCCATACGGAACTTTGGCATCCAACAGTATTAGTTCGTTGATCTTAGGTGTGTTTTTAGGCGCAACCTTACTGAATGGTTCCACCGATTCTTCCTGGAGATATTTTATTGCCATAGGATTTTGTGGTGGTTATTCCACTTTCTCAACATTCACTGCCGAAACTTTTGAATTGTTAAAATCAGATTTAGTAGCTGTTGCTATTGGAAATATTGCCGTTAACCTGATTGCCACCCTGGTTCTTTTTGGTGCAGGAATCTGGCTGGGAAAACAACTTTAAATCATTCCGGTTTTCATTTGGAATCGCTATTTTTGCATTATAAATAGTCCCTATGAAAACTACCATCCGAATTTTCCAAACCTGTATTTTTATTTTGGCAAGCTTTGCCGCTATGGCGGGAAATCCAAATGAACCGAAGCCAAAACTAATAGTTGGTATTGTTATCGATCAGATGCGATATGATTATATAACACGTTACTGGAATAAATTTGGTGAAAACGGATTCAAAAAATTAGTCAATCAGGGTTACAATTGCACCAACACCCATTACAATTATGTTCCCACTTATACCGGTCCCGGACACGCCAGTATTTACACCGGAACTACTCCCGCTGCACATGGCATTATCAGCAATGATTGGTTTAACAGAGCCACCGGACGAAATATTTATGTTACAGAAGATGCAAATTCGAATGGTGTTGGAACTACATCAGGTGCAGGAAAAATGTCACCATCCCTCCTGCTCACAACTACTGTTACAGATGAACTCCGTACAGCCTCCAATTTTCGATCTAAAGTAATTGGTATTGCATTAAAAGATCGTGGCGCCATTTTGCCTGCTGGCCACTCTGCTAATGCCGCGTATTGGTATGAAGGCACATCAGGAAACTGGATCAGCAGCTCCTGGTATATGAACGAATTACCTTCGTGGGTTTCCGATTTCAACAATAAAAAACTTCCTGCAAAGTATTTGCAAAAAGCATGGACTACCCTGCAGCCTATTGAAACTTATGTAGAAAGCACTGCAGACAATGTTCCCTATGAAGAATCATTTCCCGGTGAATCAGCTCCGGTTTTTCCACACGATTTTCCAAAATCAAATCCGAATAACTTTGACATCATCAAAAGATGTCCTTATGGAAATGAAATCACTAAAGAATTTGCATTGGCTGCACTAAAAGCAGAAAATCTTGGTAAGGATGAATTCACCGATTTTCTTGCAATAAGTTTTTCATCTCCCGATTATGTCGGCCACCAGTTTGGAACACATGCTATCGAAACACAAGATACTTACCTGCGCCTCGACCTCGATCTTGCAGAACTAATTGCCAAGACAGAAGAACAAATCGGGAAAGGAAATGTATTGTTCTTTCTGACCGCAGATCATGCTGCCATTCCAAATCCAAAATTTCTTTCCGATCATAAAATTCCTGCAGGATTATTCAATATCTCCGCAGTCAGTGACTCACTAAATAAATTTATGCTTGCTGTTTATGGTCCCGGGAAATGGGTTTTGGCTGTTGATAATGATCAGGTTTACCTCGATCATACGCTTATTGAAACCCAGAAAATGAATTATAATGAAATGTGCGACCGCATTGCGCGATTCCTGATTCGTTTTAAAGGTGTGTCCGGTGCTCTTACTGCGAAAGAACTTGCGACCATGGAATATACTTATGGCATACGTTCTTTTGTACAGAAAGGCTTTTATCAGAAACGATCGGGTGATGTGGCCATTATTTTGGAACCTGGATTAATTGAATACAAATTAACCGGAACGACTCATGGCTCACCTTACACTTACGACACCCATGTTCCTTTGTTATTTTATGGATGGAATATAAAAAACAAAACGGATCATACTCACATTAACATAACCGATATTGCTCCTACCATCTCGAATATGCTGGGCATTCAACCACCGAATGCAGCAACCGGATATGTAATTCAGGGAATCTTTGAAAAATAAGAAAGCCTACTCTGTATAGTTCACATCAAATCCGGCATTCTGAAGATCCTTATAAAAATCGGGATATGATTTAGAAACTACTTCCGGATCTGCAATGATAACTTTTTCAATTTTAGCAGCTAACAACGACATACACATTGCTACCCTGTGGTCGTTGTATGTTTTAACGGTATAGCGCGACATTCTCAAACCGGAATCTGCATAAATTTTAAATTTGGAACCTCCACAAAAATCGGTTTTCACATTAAAATTATACAACTCACGTTGCAAAGCACTGGCACGATCACTCTCCTTCAATCGGAAATTTTTGAGTCCCGTTAAATCAGCAGTAATATTTTGAGCCCCGCAAACAACAGCAATGGCAGGAGCTATATCGGGACAACCGGTGAAATCAACAGTAAAATAATCAGGCAAACGATAATTACTTTTTTTGCGGATTCTAATGCCTGAATCTTCGAACAAAGTCTCCACGCCAAGTGAATCCATGTAAGTGTGAATAATGGAATCACCTTGCAAACTGTTTTGATGTAAACCGGGCAACATTACTTCCATTCCATCTGACAAAGCAACAGCTTCATACCAATAAGAAGCGGCACTCCAGTCACTTTCAACCGTGAATGGCATTGCGGAATAATTTCCTGCAGGAATATTTATTTGGTCACCATCAACAATTACATCAATACCAAAATATTGCATGACCGAAGCAGTCATTTGAATGTAAGGCAACGATAAAATTTCTCCGGTGAGCGTTATTTTAAGTCCATCCAGTAATAACGGTGCAATTAGCATCAATGCACTAATAAACTGACTGCTAATTTCGCCATTCACAGTCACATTTCCTCCATGGAGTTTTGATCCACTAAGTTTAACAGGTAAGCAACCGTGATTATTCACATAAGAAATTCCGGCTCCCAATTCGTTCAACGCATCCACCAATGGTGCAACAGGTCGGCGCTGCAAAGATTCCGATCCTGTAATGGTGCAAGGTTTTCCTTTAAAAGCACAATAAGCAAGCAAAAACCGGGCAGTTGTTCCCCCGTCACCGGCATCATAAATCGATACTTCTGACTTCAGTAACCGGTCAAGTATTTGAGTGTCGGCTGCATTCGATAAATTATTGATGGTAGCAGGATCAGACAACAATACATTTATGATGAGCACCCTGTTACTGATACTTTTCGATGCAGGTAACTGAATTTCTACTTCACTTTTTAATTTTCCAACTCCTATTTCCGCTCTCATCCTACCAAAGAATTATAAAAATGAACAGACTCGATCAGATCATTTTCGGATATGCCGGAGATCACTATCGGTGTGCCTATATGTTTTAACAAAGGAATGGAAAGAGTTCCGGATGCTCGTTTCTTATCTGATTTCACAAACTTCATAATTTCTGGAATCGCTTTTCCTTTAACAGAATGGATGACATGTATTTTTCTGATGGTTTGAATAAGCGATTGTAATTCATCCTTAGATAAGTCACAAAGTTTATTGGAAAGATATCCTTCACTAATCATTCCCATCAGCACAGCTTCGCCATGAGAAATTGGATGAGAATCATGAGCAAGCGAATAACTTTCAAGTCCATGTCCGATGGTGTGACCAAAATTTAAATATATGCGATCTCCTTTTTCTTCAGGATCGGCCTTTACAATTTGCGATTTAACTTTGATAATTTCCGGAAGCAATGTTGATATTGCAAACTTAAATGGTTTGGAATTTATTTCATGAACAGCAATTACATTTTGAATCTTCTCCCACAGTTCATTTCCAGCAAGGAGCGCATGCTTTATTACTTCAGCCATACCATTGTTCCATTCTTTATCAGGTAGTGTATCCAGAAAATCGGGCCAGATGATAATTTGATCTGGGAGTTTGAATGTGCCAACCATGTTCTTGAATGAATCCACATCAATACCGTTTTTCCCGCCTATACTCGCGTCAACCATCCCCAAAAGGGAAGTTGGAAGATTGATAAATGAAATGCCGCGCATGTAAGTTGCAGCGGTAAACCCGCCGATGTCAGTCACCATCCCACCACCCAGATTCAAAACAACAGATTTCCGGTCAGCACCTGATTCCCGCAGTTGCTTCCAGATATATTCACAGGTCTTCAGATTTTTATGTTCTTCACCTGCACCGATAATGATTTGATGATGTTTATGAGGTAAAATCTCAGAAATCCGCGGGTAGCAAAAACGATGCGTATGCTCGTCCATTAAAACAAATATGTTGCCATCGCAGTTGATCAGCTTCTCTGCTAATGCCTTATTTCCGGGAATAAAACTTACTTCTTGCATCGTTGGCAGTTGATCCTTAATTCGCACAAAGATAACCCTGTTCACCGAACTACAATAAATTCGAAAGTTAGTGTTTGACAATCCAATCCTATCCGTATCTTTGAGCACCGGATTGGAAGTCTAAATTAATTTATAAGTAATTGAATTACAGCATATTAAGAATTAAACCAATTCATCCGAACCTAAATCCGGTTAAGTTTTAAACAAGCACATGACACCTTCTGGTCCCGCAATGGGAAAAGTAAATTTCGATGATCTGAAAACAGCTTTTTCAGGAAAAACAGACAGCGACCTCACCCGGGCATATTGGCTTTTCAAAGCTATCAACAGCAATTTCCTGGTCGCCAATGGTCCAAAGTTTCTGGATATAGCATTAGCTTTACGATTGCCGGTTCTCACCATTGTGAAGGCAACCATATTTAAACACTTCTGTGGTGGTGAAGATATTGATGACTGCAATAAAACAGTTGCTGCTTTGTACAAGAATGGAATCGGGAGTGTGCTCGATTATTCTGTAGAGGGTGAAGAAAATGAAGCAAACTTTGAACATACCACCGGTGAAATAATTGCTACCATCAACCGGGCTAAAGGAGATCCATCGACACCATTTTGTGTTTTCAAAACTACCGGAATTGCACGATTCGATTTATTGGAAAAAGTTTCAGCCGGAACAAAACTTTCGGATCAGGAAACTACCGACTATAAAAAAGTGAAAGATCGTTTTCAACGGATTTGCGCCAAAGCTTTTGAAAATAAGGTTCGCTTGTTTATCGATGCAGAAGAATCATGGATTCAACAGGCAATTGATGACCTCACCGATGAAATGATGGCAATTTTCAATAAGGATACCGCCATAGTTTACAACACCATTCAGTTGTACCGAACCGATAGGCTGGCATTTCTCAAAGCATCTCATCAAAAAGCAGTAACCAATAAGTACAAACTTGGACTAAAACTGGTACGAGGTGCTTACATGGAGAAAGAACGCGATCGGGCAGCAGAAAAAGGTTATCCTTCTCCTATCCAGCCCGACCATGCTTCTTCGAACCGCGATTATGATGCAGCTTTGACTTATTGCATGGAGCACTTTGGCGAAATTGCTTTTTGCGCAGGAACGCACAACGAAGAAAGCAGCCATTTACTGGTGCGTTTGATGGCCGATAAAAACATCCCTAAAAATCATCCCGACATCTGGTTTTCACAATTGCTGGGAATGAGTGATCATATTTCTTACAATCTGGCTGCAGCTGGATACAATGTCGCCAAGTATGTTCCCTACGGACCGGTGAAATCTGTGCTTCCTTATTTAATTCGCCGTGCACAGGAAAACACTTCCATTTCCGGACAAACAGGCAGGGAATTGCGCATGATCACCGAAGAAAAAAAGCGACGCAGAACGGAAAAGTGACATTGCCTGAATAAGCTTATTTTTGACTAATATGCCTGTATTCACTTTTCAATTTTTGTTAGTCAATCTTAAATGAATCTATTTTAAGATGAAAAGAGATTTTCTTGAGCTAACATATTTATAGGTAAAAACATGATTCTTAAAAATTAAAAGTGAAAAACACTGAACTCTGAATAGAAAACTCATGCCGTTATTAATTTTTTGATTTTGTGTTCATCACTTTTAATTCCGCAACAAACATTTTTTTAAGAATAGCTCCAATTGCTGAGTAGAAACTTTCAAATTAAGAATCACCAAATCAAGAACAGCCACATTTTTCTACTATGAATTACCCATCACCAAATTACCAAACCACCACCTTTCGACAAGCTCAAGGCAAGAATCACCAAATCAAGTGCAGCCTCATCTTTTTTCCTAGGCATCCTCATTATCAAATCACCAAATTATCAAACCATCAAATTAAATCCTCGATGCCATCAACAAATTCAGATCCCTGTATGGCAACCTGCAGTGCTCACTCACAAATTTATTGGTAACCGTTCCTTTATAGAGATAAATTCCGGAACGCACTGTTTTGTGTGCCCAGAGGAATTCATCCAGCCTACCTTCATCACCAATGTTGATAAGGATAGGCGTAAAAATATTACTCAATGCATACGATGCGGTGCGTGCGACACGGGATGCAATATTCGGAACACAATAATGAATGACTCCATACTTGCGAAAAACAGGATGTGTATGATTAGTGACTTCCGAAGTTTCAAAACATCCGCCCTGGTCAATTGATACATCGATGATCACTGAACCAAAACGCATTTCACTTACCATTTCTTCGGAGACAATTACCGGAGTGCGGCCTTCTTTAGCATGAATAGCACCAATGGCAACGTCAGCCGTACGCAAGGCTTTCATTAAAAAACTTGGAACAATAGTACTTGTATATAATTGCTGACCCAGATTTTTTTGTATCCGTCGTAGTTTATATAAATTATTATCGAATACTTTCACTGTCGCACCCAGACCCAAGGCCGTTTTAGCTGCGTATTCTCCAACTGTACCTGCTCCAATGATTACTACTTCAGTTGGAGGAATTCCCGTGACTCCACCTAGCAATTCACCTTTTCCCGACATGGTATTACTGAGGTATTCTGCTGCGATCAGGATAGAAGTACTTCCTACAATTTCACTCATCGCCTGAATTACGGGTAACACTTCCGTTTCATCACGCATGTATTCATAGGCAAGCGCAGTAATTTTTTTAGTCCGCAACTTCGAGACAAAATCACGTGGCTGCATGGCAATTTGTAAAATCGAAAGCAATGTTTGTTTCTCCTGAACTAATTCGAGCTCTGCTTCAGATGGAGGAGCAACCTTTAGGATCAGTTTTGCATTTTTATATACTTCTTCCGGTGTATAGGCAATTTGTGCTCCGGCCTCGCTGTAATCGGTATCCGTAAAATTGGCATTCTTCCCGGCATTGGTTTCAATCATCACCTGATGTCCGTTATTTACCAGCAAAGCAACCGACTCGGGTACCAGAGCAATGCGGTTCTCCTGAAAAGAGGTCTCTTTGGGTATGCCTATGAATAAATTTTGGTTGGATGTTTTTATTTCCAGCAAACTCTCCTGGGGCATAAGTATCCCCTGCTGTGCCAATCGCGAAATGGCAGGATCAACGGGTAGCGGTTTATTCATAAAATTGGTGAACTAGCTTGTAAAAATAATAATATTCCTGCGTTTCATCAAAAATATCATATTATTAGTCACCTGAAGGCCTGAAAACAGCGTATTTCCTGCCTTCCGGCAATATTTCAATAACTACCTCAACTGCCTGATCGGGAATTAGGGAAGGAATTTTTTCAGGCCATTCAATAAAGCAGTAATGACCACTGTAAAAGTATTCCTCATAACCGAAATCGAAGGCTTCAGACTCCGTTTTTAGCCGGTAAAAATCGAAATGATACACCGGAACAGCTCCCGCAGCATGGTATTCATTCAAAATGGTAAATGTGGGACTACTTACGGTATCTGTTACTCCCAACTGCCGGCAAATTTCCTTGATTAAAGTAGTTTTTCCAGAGCCCATTTCACCTCTGAATATCCACACCTTGTAAGCACCTGCAACACGAAGCAAATTTTCAGCTACAGCTTGCAATTCATCGGTTGCTGCACAGGATGTTTCGAAGGCAGGCATCTGACTAAGATTCATATTACCTGTTCGTTAAGCTGATGATCGGAATTATCATTTCTTCCGGAGAGATACCACCGTGCTGAAAGGTATTCCTGTAGAAATTAACGTAGTGATTGTAATTATTGGGATAAGCAAAAAACTTATCCTGCTTTGCAAATACAAATGCAGTGCTCAAATTATTTCTGGGCAACATAGCATCGGCAGGATTTTTCACTTCAAAAACATCGCGCTTTTCATAGTTCAGATTCTTTCCTTGCTTATATCGTAAATTGGTGTTAGTATTTCTGTCGCCAATAAGCTTTGATGGCTCCTTCACACGAATCGTTCCATGATCAGTACTAATAACAACTTTTACATTTTTGGCAACCATTTTTCTTATAGCCTCAAGCAGTGGTGAATGTTCAAACCAGGAAACCGTTAAGGAACGGTAAGCTGCTTCATCATCAGCCAGCTCTCTGATCACCTGCATGTCGGTGCGTGCATGTGAAAGCATATCCACAAAATTGTAAACAATAATATTGAACTTATTCTGGAACATGTTGGAGATATTATCCACCATCGCTTTCCCCGCATCAAAATTTGTTACTTTGGTGTAAGAAAATTTAATGGGTTTGCGAAGACGTTGTAACTGATCAGCCATGAACTCTTCCTCATGTTGATTTTTCCCTCCTTCATCATCATCATTCAACCAAAGTTTGGGAAATCTTTTTTCAATATCAGAAGGCATCATCCCTGCAAAAATAGCATTACGCGCATACTGCGTTGCAGTTGGCAAAATGCTATAATAAGCATCTTCCTCCACCACCCGTAATTCATCATTCAGAATTGGTGCTATCATGCGCCACTGATCGTACCGAAGGTTATCAATAAGTAAAAAGAAAACCGGATCTTCTGTTGATTCTATTACCGGTAATATTTTTTTTCGGAAAAGTGTATGGGACAAAATCGGAGCTTTATCATCCTGCTTCAGCCATCCTAAATAATTTGATTCAATAAATTTACTGAATTGAACATTGGCTTCATCCTTTTGCATGGTGAGAATTTCATACATACCCTCATCCTTAGATTTCTCTAATTCCAGCTCCCAGTAAATTAATTTTTTATAAACCTCAATCCACGACTTATAATCCAGCTTATCATGAATGGTAGTTCCAATATTTCGAAATTCCTGCTGGTAAACGGAAGTGGTTTTTTCAGATACCAGTCGCTTGGTATCCAGATTCTTTTTTATGGAAAGCAATATCTGATTCGGATTAACCGGTTTGATCAGGTAATCGGCAATCTTGGATCCGATTGCATCTTCCATAATATATTCTTCTTCGCTCTTGGTAATCATCACCACCGGTACCGAAGCATTGATATTTTTTATCCTTACCAAAGTTTCCAAACCCGATAAGCCGGGCATATTTTCATCGAGGAAAACAATTTCAAAACGCTGCTTCTGAAATAAATCCAGTGCATCATGACCATTGGTGGCCGTTGTTACATCAAATCCCTTATCACGCAGAAAAAGAACATGAGGCTTCAGCAAATCAATTTCATCGTCAGCCCACAGTATGCTTAATTTATCCATAAATAACCTAATTTTGCAAATATTTTTAAAGAACTAAAATTACACATATTAATCGAACCCGATACACAAGTATTGCTTTGAACAAGAAAAAAATAATTAACGACCCCGTTTATGGTTTCATTACCATACCTTTTGAAATCGTCCACGACATCATTGAGAATCCCTGGTTTCAACGGCTGAGCCGGATTCGCCAGTTAGGACTCACCTATCTCGTTTATCCCGGTGCACTTCATACCCGCTTTCATCATACCATTGGTGCCCTACATTTAATGACCGGAGCAATTGAAACGCTTAAGTCTAAAGGTCACCACATTACCGATGAAGAAGCAGAAGGTGCTTGCATTGCAATTTTAATGCACGACATCGGCCATGGTCCGTTTTCGCATGCATTGGAAAACCTGCTCGCCAAAAATGTTTCCCACGAATACCTTTCCGAACTTTTTATGAATCGGCTGAATAAGGAATTCGATGGCAAACTTGAAGTGGCGATCCGTATTTTCAACAACCAACATCCGAAAAGGTTTTTACACCAATTGGTTTCCAGCCAGTTGGATGTCGATCGCCTCGATTATCTAAACCGCGACAGTTTTTTTACCGGTGTCTCTGAGGGGGTTATCAGCTCCGATCGCATCATTAAAATGTTGGATATTGCCGATGGAAATCTGGTGGTGGAAGAAAAAGGAATTTATTCGGTCGAGAAGTTTATTACAGCCCGCCGATTGATGTACTGGCAGGTTTATCTTCATAAAACTGTGCTGGCAGCCGAACACATGCTGGTCAACATTATTACCAGAGCACGCCAGCTTTCCCTTAACGGGGAAATCCTTTTCGGCACGCCTTCATTCCTTGATTTTTTACAAAATGAGCACCAAAAGGCTGATTTTGAGTCGAATCCGGAAATTCTCGCCAGTTTTGCCAACCTCGATGATTTTGATGTTTTTACTTCGGTAAAAGAGTGGTGCAATCATCCCGACAAGGTACTTTCAACCCTTTGCCAGGGATTAGTAAACAGAAAACTTTACAAAATTGAAATCCGCAAAGAAGCCTTCGATACAGGTGAAATCAGGAAACTTCGGGAAGAAATAAGCAATGCTTTAAACATTTCAATTGAGGAAGCCGCCTACTTTGCCTTCACCGATTCCATCCAGAATAATGCTTACAGCTCAACGGATGACAAAATTAATATTTTGTTCAAAGACGGAACTATCGTTGATATAGCGAAGGCTTCTGATAATTTCAATATTAACGCACTGACCCAGCCTGTTACCAAACATTTTCGCTGTATTTACAGACCATAATCACTTGTTTTAGCCTGAAAAACCAATCAAATAAGGGGCTAAAACTGCAAATTCTTCCTATTCTGTTACAAATCACAACTATTGACAATCAAAATGTGGCAGATTAAAGCATAATTTCTACCTTTGTTCTTTGGATCAGTAGCCTAAAATGAGGCACTAATTATCCCAATATGGAATTTACAGCCAAACAAATCAGCGACTTATTGCAGGGAACCATTGATGGCGACCCGGGCACTACGGTCAATAAGCTTGCAAAAATTGAGGAAGGCATTCCCGGCTCTCTGTCTTTTCTTGGTAATCCAAAGTACATCGAATACGTTTATACTTCAAAAGCATCCATCATTATTGTCGGCAACGATTTTGTTCCTGATAATCCTGTAAGTGCTACTTTGATCCGCGTTGCAGATGCCCGTGGCAGTTTTGCGAAATTGCTTGAAATGTACAATCAGGTGATGCGCGATAAAAAAGGAATTGAAACACCTTCATTCATTGCCTCCTCCGCTACTGTTGGAAATGACCCTTATATCGGTGCTTTTGCTTACATAGGAAATAAAGTTAAGCTGGGTAATAATGTAAAAATTTACCCGAATTGCTATATCGGCGACAATGTTACCATCGGTGATAACACCACCCTTTTTGCAGGTGCTAAAGTTTATTCTGATTGTGTGATAGGTGCATCTGTTACCATTCATGCAGGAGTGATTATTGGTGGTGATGGATTTGGTTTTGCTCCTTCTTCCGGAAGCTATGCTAAGGTAGCACAGATTGGAAACGTGATTATTGAAGATCATGTGGAAATTGGATCCGGCACTACCATAGACCGTGCAACTCTGGGATCAACCATCATCCGTAAAGGAGTTAAACTCGATAATCTTATTCAAATAGCTCACAATGTTGAAGTGGGCGCAAATACTGTAATAGCAGCCCAGACAGGCATAGCTGGATCAACAAAAATTGGTAAAGATTGCATGATCGGCGGACAAGTAGGAATTGTTGGCCATATTACCATTGCCGACAATACCAAAATAGCGGCGCAGTCAGGTGTTGGTTCTGCAGTTACTGAACCCGGACAAATTATCCAGGGCTCACCTGCATTTGGCATTAGCGATTACAGAAGAAGTTATGTAGTTTTTAGAAAACTGCCTGATCTTGAAAAGAAGATTTCTGAACTAGAAAAAGCTTTGGCAGAAATCAGGCAAACTATTTCCTAAAAAAGAAATGATCAAACAAACAACTATTAAAAACCCGGTTACTGTTTCGGGTGTGGGATTGCATACCGGAGCACTGGTGAATTTGACTTTTAAACCGGCTCCTGCAAATCACGGATTTAAATTTAAAAGAATTGATCTCGATGGTCAACCGGTTATAGATGCCGATGTTGATAATGTGGTTGATACTTCCAGAGGTACTACACTCAGTCAGAATGGTGCCAAAATCAGTACCACCGAACATGCACTTGCTGCTTTAGTGGGAACTGAAATCGATAACATCATGATTGAAGTGGATGGTCCCGAAGTGCCAATTATGGATGGCAGCTCCCGCCCTTATATTGATGCTATTCTGAAAGCAGGAATTGAAGAGCAAAATGCGGAACGGATTTATTTTGAACTGAAAGATAATCTCACTTTCGAAGAACCTTCCCGTAAGGTTGAAATGCTTGCAGTTCCAAGTGCCGACTATCGCATCACGGTAATGGTTGATTACAACTCTCCGGTTTTAGGAACGCAACATGCGCAGATGCATCTCATCAGTGAATTTCAGGAAGAGATTGCTCCATGCCGTACGTTTTGCTTTTTGCATGAGCTTGAAATGCTGGTGAAGCACAACCTCATTAAAGGTGGTGATTTAAATAATGCAATAGTTGTTGTTGATCGCCCTGTTTCACAACAGAAATTGGATGAGCTTGCAACACTGTTCAACAAACCGCATGTAGAAATTAAAGAAAAAGGAATTCTGAATAATGTACAACTGCATTTTCAGAATGAACCTGCCCGTCATAAATTGTTAGATATTGTTGGTGATCTTGCCCTTATCGGGATGCCAATTAAAGCACATATTCTTGCTGCTCGTCCTGGCCATGCAGCCAATGTAGAGTTCGCAAAAAAAATAAAGCAACTTATAAAGAATGAAAAATCGAAGACTACAGTTCCTGTTTTCGATTTGTACGGAACACCTGTTTGCGATATTAATAAAATCGCAAAAAATTTACCTCACCGCTACCCTTTCCTGCTGATTGATAAAATCATTGAGCTTACAGATAACCGTGTTGTTGGTGTGAAAAACGTCACCATGAACGAATGGTTTTTTCAGGGACACTTCCCCGATAATCCTGTAATGCCGGGAGTGCTTATGATTGAAGCTATGGCACAAACCGGTGGCATTTTGGTTCTTCACTCCGTTCCTGATCCTGAAAATTACTGGACCTATTTCTTACGCATCGATCAGGCACGTTTCAAACAAAAAGTCGGACCCGGTGATACTTTGGTATTTGATCTGGAATTGATTTCTCCTATCAGAAGAGGCATTTGTCACATGGCAGGTAAAGCTTATGTAGGTGATAAAATTGTGATGGAAGCTGAAATGATGGCACAGATTGTAAAAAAGAGCTAAGCAAAATGATCTCAGATAAAAGCAACATTCACCCGAATGCGAAACTTGGAGCCAATGTTTCAGTCGATGCATTTACCACCATTTATGGTGATGTTGAGATTGGTGAAGGAACCTGGATCGGACCAAATGTGACCATATTTGATGGTGCACGCATTGGTAAAAACTGTCGCATATTTCCGGGCGCTGTTATTTCTGCAATCCCACAGGATCTGAAATATGCAGGCGAAAATACAACCACTGAAATTGGCGATAATTGTACCATTCGTGAAATGGTTACTGTCAATAAAGGCACTGTTGCTTTAGGAAAAACAGTAGTTGGAAACAATTGCTTGCTGATGGCTTATGTTCACATTGCTCACGATTGTATTCTTGGCAATAATGTTATACTTGCCAATTCAGTAAATCTGGCGGGACATGTTACAATTGATGACTATGCTATACTGGAAGGATATGTTGGTGTTTCACAATTCATCCGTATTGGTGCCCACAGTTTTATTGGTGGTCAGACTGGAGTTCGTAAAGATGTTCCTCCTTTTACTAAAGCAGCACGAGAGCCACTTTCTTTTGCAGGAATCAATAGTGTGGGATTGAAAAGAAGAGGTTACGACAATAACTCCATTACGATCATTCAGGATGTTTATCGCATTCTTTATACCAAAGGATACAGTACCAGAAATGCTTTGGATATTATAGAAAAAGAAATCCCCGAAAGTCCGCATAAAGATCAGATTATTGATTTCATCAAATCCTCCGAAAGAGGAATCATGAGAGGTTATTCAGGTGGCGATCACGATTAATAAGACACAATCATTTTCAGAAATTTCACTGAACGGAATTGGAAAAAAATTCAGAAGTCAGTGGATTTTCAAAAACATAAATACCGTTTTTTCTAAAGGTGACCGCATCGCTGTATCGGGACCAAATGGCTCCGGAAAATCGACTTTATTACAACTCATTGCAGGATATATCACACCAAGTGAGGGTACAATGCAATGGAAAAGCGAATCAGCTGCAATTGCTTCTGACCAATTATTCCGCCATCTTACCATGGCAGCACCTTACCTGGAGTTGATTGAAGAATTTACCCTTGAAGAAAATATCAATTTCTTTCTGCAGCATAAAAAATTCAGAGAGCAATTAAATACATCGCAATTTATTGAACGAATAGAACTCAATGCAGCAAGTTCCAAACCGGTTAAATATTTTTCATCCGGAATGAAGCAACGCATGAAACTGGGGATGGCTATTTTGGCTCAAACAGATGTATTGTTTTTGGATGAACCACTTTCCAATCTCGATAAGCAAGGTTACGACTGGTACCGGAACCTTATCCAAACCATTCCATCAGAAACCATTGTTTTTGTTGGATCCAATATGGTTAAGGATGAGGCATTCTTTTGCACACGGGAACTCCACATTCAGGATTTCAAGTAAATCCCTCTCCATTCATTTCCGGAAAAACTACCCTGCTGAAACCCGGGCTGCAATTTTATCGTATGCTATGTACAACCGACATTACATGGCTACAAATTCTACTTCAATTGCAGACAATCAAAGCGGGATCACAGAAAACTCTGTAGAGTCTACATTTTATAATTGTGTCGATAAAGGCCTTACATACGACCATACGGAGGAAGTTCAGGGCTGGAAGATGAGTTATTTCCGAATTCCGGCCACAAAAGAGCCATTAGCCCTTATTCCTGCAGTCTTTGAGGAACTGCTGATAGTAGGACTACTTTTAGTACTGGTATTAAATAACTGGTAAATCAGGCTTGCACGGGTTGTTCAACGAACCGGTGGAATTCTGTTTTTAAGTCCTGATATAACTTTTCAAAATCATTCAATCTGGTGATGTGCGCTTGGTGCATTTGAAGGATATCACCTATTTCCGTTTTACTCTTTCCTTCCATTGTTGCTTCAAGCAGGTTTTCGTATTGCTTGAAGTCGTGACGCATGATATCAAGTACTTCCTTTTGCAGGATAAACTGATTTTGGAAATGCTCAGCATGAGGAGGCACCTGCCTGGGTGTAAATCGGGATACGAAATCACTCAGGTGACTATTCAGTAATTTCAATTCGTTTTTAATGTCCACTATCCGATGTTGCCAGGTAGCATGTTCGGCATGGATCTTTGCAATAAGATCATTTGTTTCCATGGTGTTATTATATTAAGTGATTAACAAACCATTGAGATAGCTCAGCCCGGAAAAATGGCCGGCGACTTTAAAGAACAATTTGAAGCAGATGGTTAAAATTATATATATAAAGGTAAAAAGCAAAAAAAAAGAGCTTATTTTTTTTAACAAAAGCGAAACCCTTTTGCAAGGGAAGTTGAACAAAGTGCTCTTTAAATCATTTGCGTTACCTAAAAACCAGACAATCTGGTCTCCTTCTTTTCACGCTGCTACACCTATCCGAGACAGTGTCAAATAGCTGAAAGTACCGTCAACAGGACTTTCCTGCCAAAAGTGACATTCGAAACCGGCACCAAAACCGTCCAAATCTTACAAACGACACAAAGCCTGTGTGAATTGAAACTGCAACCATTTTGCGGGGGGTATTTTTGGAGAGTACCAAATAATTCACAGTATGGGAAATTTTACAAAGACAGTATGCCTCGTTTTCTTAATAACAGCATGCACAGCAATGGCGGTATCGGCCCAAAACGTACAAAACTCACGAAGGTATCGCGTTGTTGCCTATAAAAATGGTAATGCATCGGTAAGCTCCACTTCAAATACTACCGAGGTAGTTCCTTATATGAGTATTTATATTCCGAACTCCTTCACTCCTAATGGCGACGGACTCAACGACACATTTGGTGCTTATGGTGAAGCAATCAAAGACTTCCGCATGCAGGTATTCAATCGCTGGGGTCAGATGATTTTTGAATCGAATAATGTAGAGTACCGTTGGGACGGAACACACGAAGGCACCCAGGTTCCTCAGGGATCATATGTCTACCGTGTTGTTGCAAAAGGTATTACAGGCAAACAAACTACCAAAGACGGAACAGTAAACATAGTATACTAGTGATCAGTTATCGGTGATCAGTTATCGGTGATCATTAATTAGTGAATTGTAATTAGTGATCAGCGCCGCCCTGAGCGGCATCGAAGGGGGTCATTAATAATTTATGAAAATATCGATTTTCCTTCTGCCAAGAAATAAATTTATCATCTATCATTTATCATCTATCATAAGAACGCAATTACCTTTCTGAGCAAAAATAAAAAATCCTTAATTCTTAATCCTCTCGTGCTTACCCTCGGAATCATAACACTTTTCAGAAACTACCTTTTAAAAAAGAATAAAACGGGAGTCGAGAATTCATATGTCCCCAGATCGTTATCATACGATCATTACTACTTCAAATGAAAAACTGAAACCCTTTAACAGCAAGGGTTTTCATTTTAATACAAACGACCAACTTTTTGGTGAACGTCGCATTTTTGTGGGTGAATTTTTATAAATGATGGGTAAATCGTAGTTATCAACATCCTGTTAACAACTTTAAACGTTGTAAATCAAGTATTTACAACTCAGTCCGTCCAAAAGCCTTGTCAATCAAGGGTTTTATTCTATTTTTGGCATCAACCCCAGTAATACAGCGGGTTTTAATGCTTTTCGGGAATGGGCCGGCTGTAGAAAAAGGACAAAAACTAACTAACTAACCAATCAACAAAAAATGATTAAAACACACAATTCTCCCCCCCGGGGAAGGACCAGCGGTTTGAGAAAACTAACGGTCACTGTGATGGCGATGCTTCTGGCATTTCATTTTCAAACGTTGCAGGCTCAGACTTACGCACCGTTGCGTTACTGGACATTCGAGAATTCAAACTCGATGAAAGATTCAATGAACAACTTCAACATGGATCCAAATTATTATGGCTCACCTTATGCCATCAATAATAATGCTCCCGGTGTTGGTGTTGGAAAGTACCTGACATTAAATGGAAGTTCGGGACTTATTAAATTGGGTGAGCTGCAGATTGACTCGGCATTCACATTCGAATTCCTGTTTCGTCCGGGATACCAGTTTAATATGTCGACCTTCTTCCGTCGCATTGATGGTGCCATTGAAACACGTATGGGTTACCCATACATTTCATTCACTACCGTAACTAATAACTATAGCGGTGGAACAACAAATGATGAGATGATGATCAACCTCAATCAGATTGGCCGTCGCTCATATGGTTATTTTATGGATGGCAACTGGCATCACATCGTTTTCCGATACAATTCCAAATCAGGATTGAAACAAGTTTGGGTTGATGGAGAATGTCCCGATGGCTATTCTAAAACATTACCAACAGGATACTTCACCAATAATACTTCGGTGAACCGTGAAATGATTCTGAACACGCAGTCAACTTACCTGAAATATCACGGAGATTATGATGAAATGGCATTGTACAATTATTCTTTGCCAAACAATCAGATTTATAAGCACTACCAGGATTTTGTTGCAAAACAACATTACACTTATACGCTTTCATCTACCCCTCCTCCTACACCGGCTCCTGTTTCTGCTGCTATCGATTCTGAAGAATATGCACCCGGACATCCTTCTGTTACAGTTTCAACCTCTGATCAGGTTAAAACTTTCCCAATACCAAGATATAAAACCGGTCATACATTACTTCCAAACATTCCACTTTATGGTGTTGAATACCTGGGTGGACTGTTACAATCGGGAACCACTTATACTCAGGCATTGAATGCTGCTAAAATCCAACAGGTCGATCTGATCAACAATTTTAATCAGTCGATTTTGGTTGCCAGCAATACGCATGAATATCCGTATTACAACGACACGACCAAATTTGCAGGATGGTTTATAAAGTATGCAAACGATAATCCTTCTAAACACACCAGTGCCTTTACTTTCTGGCCACAAGTGAATCCACAAATTATTGGCAGAAGCTCGTCACAACCTTATGTTACCTGCAATTGTCTGAGCAACAATCATTACCTCCGTAATAGTTCCGGACAGTTTTTGAATTCAGGAGGAGGTGTAACTTCAGCTAAAACTCTTAGTCCTGCAGCACCATCCGATTCACTGGCTTATGACGGATTAACTCAACGCTACTACTTACAGCAAATGGTGAATAAACTCACCCGTCCCATGAACCTTCTTTTTGAAAATGGAGAAGTGATTCCTTTCTACAATAACTCTTCTGTGTTATCAATGGACCCGGCTGTATTGTCAGATAAAAACAGTACCGGTCTGGATTGGTATACTTATGAAGGTCGCCGTGCAAAAGAAAAAGTTCTTGCATACAGAAACCAGTTCATGAATATCCCTCAGCTGTCAAATACCAAGTTTGCTTACTATCAGGTAGATGGTCAGCCAACATGGCGGTTTAATTATGCTGAGATGCGTCAGACCAGCACACAAATTAACGGACAGTATTATCCAACAGGAGATATTTATGTAAGATATCCTGATAACTGGAGATACTGGACCAGTGCATGGCATGGATGGCAATGGGTAGCTGAGTCAAGAAAAGTTGAATTAGCCCTTGGAGATAAATTATATTCACCTCCTGTTGCTGCTGGTTGGGATGTTGATGAAACTAAAAATGTTCGTCCCGCACAATGGCTTGGATTACTTAAGGCATTTGCTATGTCAGGTGCAGAATATTTCTACCCTTCATTCTTCTCAACAGTAGCACCTTTCCAGGATTCTAAAAACTGGGCATGGCAAACTGTAATGCCGGCTTATGCTCAGGCTGTAACAAGTCGCTATGAAGATTTACTTCGTAATGGCTATCTCATGGAAGGTGATGTTCCCAACGATTATATCAACCCCGCATGGAATGCCTATTCATTTAAAACAGGCGATTTGCGCAAACTGGTTGTAATCAGAAAACATAATACACTTGCCAAGTATGCGATCACCGGTACGCTGCAACCCAACTCTAACATGATGGGCAATGCCGAGAATGAAGGTGTAGCTACGATAACTCTCGACGGACAAACGCTGAAATTCAAAGTTCGCCGTCAGGGAAGTACTTATATCTACGATAAAACAAATGCATCCTCACCGGTATTTTATCAGCTAGATGAATGGCATGAAGCTAAACACCCATATCGCTGGATCAAAGATTTTAATTTCGAAGGTGAATTATTTGATAACACCAATGCGAATGCTGTAATAAAAACCAGTGTTCCAGCCGGAACAACAGCCGGAGATTATACAAACTATACCAGCTACGTAACATTTACAGCTGCATCTCAGGTGGTTTATAATTTCCAGCCTCGCATGGGAAATTCTTCAACTATGTACCTCTGGGTTCGTGCAAGAAGTAAAACAGGAACATCAACTGGCTTCAATGTGACTCTGAATGGCGGATCATCTAATACATTCGATTGTATCAAAGATACCAACTGGGTATGGTACCGCTTCAATACCAATAATGCTGCTGTAACCTTCTCCGGTCTGACTGCTTCAACAAACTATCAGCTTGCAATCACTGCCAGCAATACAAGTTTGGAAATTGACAAAATTGCAATCACCAGCAATTCCGGAGCATACTATGGAAATGCCATCAACCCTTGTACAACTACTCAGGCAACAATCACTGCCGGAGGAAGCACAACATTCTGTCAGGGAGGCAATGTAACACTTACAGCCAGCAATGGTTCTACTTATCAATGGTCAAATGGAGCAACATCAAAAACCATAACAGTTACCACTTCCGGCTCATACGTTGTTACGGTAACTACCACAGGTGTTGGTTCTTCCACTTCATCACCTGTTTCAGTCACTGTGCTTTCATTACCCTCAGCTACTGTATCTGCAGGAGGACCAACAACATTCTGTCAGGGTGGAACAGTTACCCTCACCGGATCAGCTGGTTCATCGTGGTTGTGGACTCCGGGCAATCAAACATCCCAATCTATTACAGTTTCAACTGCAGGAACCTACAATGTTAGAGTTACCGGATCAAATGGCTGCAGCGCGACATCTTCAAATGCAACAGTTACTGTTAATGCATTGCCTACTTCTACAATTACAGCAGGTGGTTCAACTACATTCTGTCAGGGCGGAAGTGTAAACCTTTCTGCAAGCACAGGATCATCCTACTTATGGAGTCCGGGTAACCAAACTACTCAGACGATAAATGTGACAGCCGGCGGATCATACACAGTTCGCGTGACTAATTCGAATGGTTGTACTAAAGTATCTTCGGCAACTTCTGTAACAGTTAATGCTCTTCCTACTGCTACAATTACTCCAAGTGGTTCCCTGAGCATTCCTTCCGGTGGAAATGTGACCTTGACTTCCAGCTCCGGTTCAAGCTATTTATGGTCACCGGGTAATCAAACCACCCAAAGTATCACAGTTGGAACAGCAGGAAGCTATACCGTAAGGGTTACCAATTCAGCGGGATGTACCAAAGTATCTTCTCCTGCAGTTGTTTCCATCGTTGGAGCAGGAACTGCAACAATAACACCTTCTGGTCCTACTACATTCTGTCAAGGCGGTAGTGTTTCACTGAGTGCAAATACAGGAACTTCTTATCTGTGGTCGAATGGCGCAACTACAAAAACTATTACAGTTTCAACTTCCGGCTCCTATACAGTAACAGTTTATAATGGGGCAACACCATCTGTTTCTCCGGCAACAACAGTTACAGTTCTTAGTTTACCTACAGCAACCATCTCTGCAAGCGGACCAACAACATTCTGCAGCGGAGGATCGGTTACACTGACAAGTAGCGCCAATGCCAGTTATTTATGGTCTCCGGGCAACCAAACATCACAAAGTATCACTGCAACATCAAGTGGCACTTACAATGTTGTGGTTACCGGAAGCAATGGATGCACCAAAGCTGCCACTGCAGTACCTGTGACTGTTACTACTTGCGGTGGCTGTGCTGCTCCTTACGGATTAGTTACTACCAATGTGAACTCCAATTCAGCGACAGTATCTTGGACTAATCCAAATAGTGGTCAGACTCAATTCCAGGTCAAGTTAAAGAACATGACTACTAACTACCTTTATATTACCGGTAAAGTTCCGGCTACAACAACTACTATTACAGTTGGAGCAGCATCGTCTTCAAACTACCGCTGGTGGGTTCGCTCCTGGTGTGGATTGGATAAATCAGCTTATGCCGGTTATCTGACATTTAATACACCTGCTCCGCGTACCGATGAACCGGAATTAAATGATGAGTTGACTCCATTGGTAGAGCTGTTTGATGAATTCGCTGATGAAACGGTGATTGATCTGGATAAAGAAGGAATGCAATTATATCCAAATCCTGCTTCTACTTCAGCTAGTATCACATTCAAGTCTGCTATCAAAGATGATTACTCCGTTCAGGTACTTGATTTCAATGGCAAAGTTTTGATCAATGAAATTATAAATGCCGGTGAAGGATACAATATATATGAGATCAACACATCTCACCTTGCTAAAGGAATATATATGGTACACCTAAAAGGAACATCCTTTAACGAGGTAAAACGACTTGCAGTGCAATAATAAAATAGTAAATGGTTTAAAGGGCTTCTCAAAAGGAAGCCCTTTTTTATTGATTACACATCCGTTTTCTGAAACTTATTTTCATTTCGCTGCATGAAAAGGTCTTTTGCCTTACACTATTTGTAATGAAAAAATCAAACCTTACATCCCTTTTATAGGTCTTGAAACCTTTCAAACCGCAATTTCAGTGACTTTCAGAAAAAGAACGTGATCAATTTTGATACAAATTCTCAAAAATCTTTCAAATTATAATTCCTTCTCATCTTGCTTCATTTACCCCTGAATACCGCCCTAATTTTGATGCATCAGAAAACAGTAAGCAACTATTCAGATCAATTAATTTTAAAAAGCAACACGATGAAAAGAAATTCTACAAACAGTAACGCATCTTTCAGAAACATGCTTTCAGCAGGTGCAAAATCAATTAAACTAATGATGGTACTGGCACTTGCCGGAACAGGAATTGCTAATGCTCAGTTTGGAGCAGTACCCGGTGAACATGATCCAATGGTTAAAGGATTAAATGACCCGATTCTCAGAAATCCTGGTGGAAATAATATGCCAATCAGAAATATTACTATCACTCCAATTTGTCCTGGAATTCAGAATTTAAATGTACCAGACATGAGCTTTGATGCAGTGGTGATGGAATGGTCAAATGCATTCAATTATGATAGTCTCGTGTTCCGATTTGCATTGTCAGGAACAAATAACTACAGAGAAATTCGTATTCCTGGTAATCCAAATCCCGGAAGATACTTCCTGCAAGGCTTAACTGCACAAACTTCATATGATTTCTCAATTGCATCCGTATGCGGACCGGGTAATCAATCGGCTTGGAGTAACTCTGTAACGGTTACAACACTTCACGAACCTGCACCACGCATTCAAAATAATCAACGTAATTATAATCAAATACGTCTTAATCCGAATCCTGCCTCCGGATCAACTGCAATGTCCTTCTACTCCCCTATCGACGGTGTGTATCAGGTAGTAATTGTTTCCTCAACAGGCAAAGAAGTTATGAAGAAACAATTCAATTGCAGCATGGGTCAAAACATACAGCAAATTGATCTCTCGAACTTCGCTCCAGGTCTATACTTTGTAAGACTGGGCAACGGATCGGAAACGTCCATCGAGAAGCTTATGGTAAATTAATATTTGATCTGTTTGAAGGAAGAAGAGGCTTTCATGGCCTCTTTTTTAGTTTTAGTAAATAGGGACGGAATAGTTCTTATTAATCAATATAAAAGCCCGGAAGTGCAAAAATTGCATCTCCGGGCTTTTTCATTACATAGCCTATATCATTCATTGATTTCTTCAAACCCACTATTCATGCGGGTTTGAAGAAAATGCCCATAATTATCAATAGACTTTTACAGAAATTTTCCCGACAATCTTACAATAGTCAACTCAGGATTTGAAACGGTCAACGCCCGCTTGGCGCGCGGCTTATTTTTGAAACCGTATCCAAATGATAAAAACTAAAAAATATCAAATGACATACGAACAATAATACAAGTTCTGTGCCAAAAACACCAAAAAGCGACCTTCAAATAAAAATTAATAGTTAACTAGATCAACAAAGAAAAAATGAAAAGCAACTTTACAAAAGTATTCGACAAAAGCAATCCTGCTCCAAGTGTCCCCACACAATTTGGTATGCTTGTATTGTTATTACTGTTGATTGCCATGTTTAGCTCCAAAGCGCAAACCATAAGCCCGTTACGCTACTGGACCTTTAATGGTGCGAATGCAGGGACAGACTCCATGGGAGTTTCTAATCTGAATTTTACTACCTACAACTCTCAGTACACCGTAGGTACAAATGGTCAGGTTGGAAAATACATCTCTCTGGATGCGCAATCCAACCTGATTGATGGCGGACCACTGCCATTATCAAATGCCGTTTCGGTTGAATTCTTATTCAAACCAGGCTACATGTTCAACACTACCAACATGATTAAGCGTGGTGACGGTGCCTTCGCAATCAGAATGGAATATCCAAAAATTTCATTCTATACCACTGTTAAAACAAGTAGCGGAAGTATGATCGAAGATGAATTCATCATCAACCTTGATGGAATCGGTAGAAAAACTTTTGGATACTATGTAGATGGCAACTGGCATCACATGGCATTTGTATACAATGCAACAACCGGTGTTAAACAGGTTTATGTTGACGGACAACTTCCAACAGGTTTCAGCAAAACAGTTGCTAATACAGGAACTATCAACTCAACCGGAAACACAAACTTCTACCTTAACCACACAGTTAACTACGTAAAATATTTTGGTTCCATTGATGAACTGGCAGTTTATAACACCGCAATTCCTGCAAACTTTGTTTACAAACATTATTTAGGAACACAAAGCGGACAACCATACAGCTTCACGAACAATTACAACAACCCACTTCCAACAGCTGCTCCTATTACAGGACCAGTTGATCCTATGGATTTCGCTCCTGGTCACCCTTCAGTGACTATTTCTGCTATTGAGCAACTCAACAGCTATCCTGTTCCAAGATATAAACCAGGTAATACTTTACTTAAGAATTTCAACTGGATGGATCCTAAATATATGGGTGGACTTTTTCAACCCGGTGTTACAACTCAAAATGCAGTTGATAACAGCGTGCTTATCCAAACTGAATTAGCTAAAAATTACAACTACTACTTCAATGTAGAACTTGGAAATGATTTGTTCGATATCGCATGGGCAAATGCAGCTAATGCAAACCCTGATTTTAAACTGGCATTAACCATCTTTAGAGCTCAGTTAAATGGTAACAGCCCTGAACTTACCAATCAGAATAAACCAGCTAATCACTATCTGCAAAATTCAAGTGGTCAGTTCATTGATATCAACGGTAACGTAACAACTTCGAAAATCTGGAGACCAACTGCACCTACTTCATCTTATAACAATGATGGACAAAATATCTACAATGAATTGAATAACCTTTATACCCGCTTAACCCGGAATATTGACATCGTAAATGAAAATGGTGAAGTATTTCCTCATCCTGAAGAAGTGGCATTAAACAAAGATCCAGATGTAGTGGCAGCGAAAAATGCTTCAGGTATGGATTGGCCAACTTTCCTTGCAAGTAAATTCAAGGAGAATGAAGTTAATTCCTACAGAAATATTTTCATGGCACACCCTCGTATGGCAAATGCCAAATTCACTGAATACTCAACTGATGGGTTTCCATTATACCGATTTAAATACAGCCAGGCACGTTTGGTAAACAGCCAGATTAATGGACAATACTATTCTACACCTGACTTCTATCCTCGTTGGGCAAATAACTGGAGAAACTGGGTATCTGCATGGCATGGATGGCAATGGATCGTTGAATCAAGAGTAAATGAACTTGCTGTTGGCGATCGTCTTTATTCACCTTTCGTAGCTGCAGGCTGGGATGCTAATGAAGAAGTTAATATTCGTCCGGGCCAATGGTTGGGATTACTAAAAGCACTTGGTATGACAGGAGCAGAATTCTTCTATTCAGGATTTTTCTCCCTTTCTTCTCCATGGCCTGATTCAAGAAACTGGATCTGGCAAGCTGCAATGCCACCTTATGCACAGGCAATTTCAAGTCGCTATGAAGATTTTTTAAGAAATGGTGAATTGATGAATGGTGATGTTGCAAATTCCTATGTAACTCCAACAGCACCGGGATACTCATTCTGGTGTGGCGATCTGAGCAAATTGGTTGTTATCAGAAAACATAATGCTGGAAACAAATATGCAATCACAGGTTCTGTTCAGCCAAATTCAAATATGGTTGGAAACAGTCCGGATGAAGGCGTTGCTAAAATCACCCTCGATGGTCAGGTAATTTCTTTCAAAGTTAGAAAGCAAGGTAGCACTTATATTTATGACAAAACAAATGCCGCTGCGCCAGTATTCTATCAGTTAGATGGATGGCATGAAAAATCTCATCCATCACATTGGACTAAAGATTTTAACTTCGAAGCGGAATTATTTGATAACACTAATTCTCAGGTTTCTATTAAAACCAGTGTTCCTGCAGGAGCAGCTGCCGGTGACTTCACAAATTTCACCAGTTATGTTTCATGGCCGGATAATGCTACAAGTCCTGCACCGGTTGAATATAACTTCCGCCCTCGCAGTGCATCCAATGCCACTCTTTACTTATGGGTTCGAGCACGCAGCAGAGGTGGTGTTACCAGCAGCATGAATGTGCAAATCGACAACATGGCAGCCCGCACCATCGGATGTATCAATGATACGGCATGGACCTGGTACCGCTATGATGCATGTACTCAACAAGCAATAAACTATAATAACATTAATGTTGCTGATCACAAAATAATTATCACTCCGGGTAATGCTAAACTTGAAATCGATCAGGTGTTACTGACTACCAGCAGCAGTCTGATACTGAACAGTGCTCCTCCATCATGCGGATCAGCAACTGCTACTGTAACTGCAAACGGAAGCACAAGCTTTTGCACCGGTGGAAGTGTTACTTTGACTGCAAGCGCAGGAACATCTTATTTCTGGTCACCAGGCGGACAAACAACACAATCAATTACTGTTTCTAACTCCGGTTCTTTCTATGTAACTGTTGGTTCAGGTTCTTCATGCTCTGCAATTTCAAACCCTGTTACCGTATCTGTTTCAAATGCTCCTACTGCAACTATCACAACTTCCGGATCAACCACATTATGTCAGGGTGCTAATGTTACTCTGAATGCACCAGCCGGCGCTGCTTCGTATTTATGGACTCCCGGTGGTCAGACTACCCAATCGATTACTACCGGTACCGCAGGACAATATAGTGTTCGTGTAACTAATGCAGGAGGTTGCTCTGCAACTTCATCACCGGTTACAGTTTCTGTAGGTACTACTCCATCGGCTGTAGTAACTGCAGGCGGGCCTACTTCGTTCTGTCAGGGAGGATCTGTTTCATTAAGCACTTCAGGTGGTTCATCTTACCTTTGGTTCCCTGGCGGACAAACAACTGCTTCTATTAATGTAACTGCTGCAGGTAACTATTCTGTTCGTGTAACAGGAACAGGTGGATGTACTGCTATGTCACAAACAATTCCGGTAACAGTTAATTCAATTCCTACTGCAACAATTTCTGCGGGCGGACCAACCTCATTCTGTGCAGGAGGAAGTGTAACTTTGAGTGCAAGCTCAGGTGCTTCCTACTTGTGGACTCCGGGTGGACAAACAACACAATCGATTACAGTTAGTAATTCTGGTTCTTATACAGTTCGCGTTACAAATGCATCAGGATGTTCTGCAACTTCTGCAGCTACAACAGTAAATGCAAATGCTACTCCATCAGCGGCAATAACTGCAAGCGGACCAACTTCATTCTGCGCAGGAGGTAATGTTACTCTAACTGCAACCAGTGGATCATCTTACTTATGGACTCCCGGCGGACAAACAACACAATCGATTTCTGTAAGTTCTGCCGGCTCATACTCCGTTAGAGTAACCAATGGCAGCGGTTGTTCTGCAACTTCTGCTGCAACTAATGTTAGTGTACAAGCCGCACCAAATGCACAGATCGCTAACAGTGGCCCACTTACCTTCTGTCAGGGAGGTAGTGTAAACCTTACTGCATCTGCGGGAGCATCATATTTGTGGAGTCCGGGTGGACAAACTACGCAAACAATTAATGTTACCAATTCAGGTGCATATACTGTTAGAGTAACCAACAGTTCCGGTTGTTCAACAATCTCATCGGCTACCAATGTGAATGTAAACAGTTCGCCGGTAGCATCAATCGCTGCCAATGGTCCACTTGCCTTCTGCTCCGGTGGAAGTGTAACACTTACTGCAAGTGCTGGTTCATCATATTTATGGACTCCTGGCGGACAAACTTCTCAGTCGATTACTGTTTCAAATGCAGGTAGCTATTCAGTAAGAGTAACCAATGCATCCGGTTGCTCTGCTACTTCAGCAGCATCGAATGTTAGTATTACCAGCAATCCGGTAGCAACCATTACCGCTAATGGAAACACAACTCTTTGTCAGGGTGGTAATGTTGACCTTACTGCAAGCAACGGTTCATCATGGTTGTGGAGTAATGGTGAAACTACTCAAACTATATCAGTATCCAATGCTGGAAGTTATGCAGTTACTGTTTCTGCAGGTGCAGGTTGCAGTGCTACTTCAGCACCTCAGGTAATTAGTATGTCACCAGCTGTTTCTGCGGTAATTACTCCAAACGGACCAACAACCTTTACTCAAGGACAGAATGTTGTTCTGAACGCTTCAGGTGGAACTTCTTATGTTTGGGCACCTGATGGTGAAACAACTCCATCAATAACTGTGAGCTCAAGTGGAATTTATTCTGTAACCGCATACAATGCAAATGGATGCTCTAAAACATCAGACCCAATTGTAGTTAGTGTTATTCCTGTTGCAGGCCCTCCAGCAACCATTACCTTAAGTGGCCCTGCAAAATTATGTCCGGGTCAGAATGTGGTTCTTACTGCTAATGCCGGAGCATCTTACTTATGGAGTCCGGGTGGTCAAACTACCAGACAAATTACTGTAAATACTGCAGGCACTTATTATGTAACAGTAGTTGATAACAATGGTGTTTCATCAACCAGTGCAGATGTGATTGTATCAGTAAATCCTGCTCCTGCGGCTCCTGCTGTAATCAGCAGCTTCATTCCTGGTTCAGGCTATCAGTTAAAAGCATATGAACCAACTGCACATAACTACATCTGGTCGAATGGAGCTACCACTCAAACCATCAATGTAAATGCAATTGGAAACTATACTGTTAAAGCAATTAATGGTTTAGGTTGTGAATCTCCAATTCAGTCAATGGCTGTAACTGCAACAAATTCTCAACCATGTGCAAAAGCCAATATGCTTTCACACTATGCAATTTCTAACAACAATGCAACTGTATCCTGGAATCCTGCAATCACTGCTGATTCATTCAGAGTTGCGGTACAACAGATTTCAACTTCAATTGTAATGAACTTTACTGTTCCCGGAAATCAAAGTAAACTTGACTTGCAGGATCTGTTACCTGGCACTTCTTACAAATGGTATGTATACACAATTTGCGGATCAACCCAATTGCAGAGTACCAGTAAAGTGTTCACTACTTTAAATGCACCACTTCCATGCGGGTCAACTCCACAATATCTCAAAACAGATGTTGTTAATGCAACCTTCGCAAAAATATCCTGGTATGATACTCAATCAGATCGTTTTGTAATTCGCTACAGGGCAGTTGGAACTAGTACCTACATCTATCGTCGCTCCTACAATACATTAACTGAGGGAATGATCCAAGGATTAATTCCGTCAACTACCTACGAATGGAGTGTTCGTTCTATGTGCGATGCAAATGTCAGCCTCTATTCCGAACCAATGTATTTCACCACTTTAAGCGCATGCCCTTCAGTAGGCGGTGTAACTGTAGCTGATATCGGATTTAACAGTGCACAACTAAACTGGAACTCATCCATTAGTGTCGACACCTTAATGATTCGCATAGCAATTACCGGAACTACCGATTACAAAGTAATTAAACTTGCCGGTAATCCAAATCCGGGGAACTACACTGTAACCGGATTAATCCCAGAAACAACTTACGATGCTTGGGTAGCTACCAAATGCGGTTCCGGAAGTACTTCAGCATGGGGAACTCCTGCAACCTTCACTACTTTATCTGAACCGGTTGTTAGAACTTCATCTGATCCTGGTATATTGAATGTGAATGCGTATCCAAACCCAACCAAATTGTTTATCAACTATGCCTTCACATCAAAAGAAGAAAGTGAATATACCGTGAAAGTATGTGATATCTCAGGACGGGAATTACTCTCTGAAGTACGCGTAGCAAATGAAGGATTACATGGCGAACAAGTTTCATTAGGCGGATTTGCAAGCGGACTGTATATGCTAGTTATTCAACAAGGACCAATGGTTGGAAGATTCAAATTCAATATTAGCGAGTGACAGAAATGATAAATGATGGATGATTGGGCTGTGTCGAAATATAAGCATGCATTTCGTAGAAGCAATAATCAGCACCCATTCGACTTCGCTCAGGGGCTGCATCAGCACCCCTCGATCCGCCAGCCGGCGGACTCTGGGCACCCTTCGACTTAGCTCAGGGGCTGCATCAGCACCCATTCGACTTCGCTCAGGGCAAGCATCAACACATCAGCACATCAGCACATTAAAAAAAAGACTGCAGAAAATTCTGCAGTCTTTTTTTATTCTTCATATAGCAAATATTTTTTTCGCTTTGCCAGATAGCTTTTTAATCCCGGTTGCCATGATTTACGAATTTCTTCAACACTCATATTAGCCTGGATTTGTTTCCTCAACATATCAGTTCCAGCAAGCTTGTCGAAAAATGGGATAAAAAATGCGGCGGAATCAGAATAAGCCTTATACATCTGAACAATCCACTCAATTTGCAATTGCCCTGATTTTAACACCTCTTCCTTTCTTGAATTTAATTTTATGCCTTTGCAAAGTTGATTCTCATAAGGTGGATCTTTAATCACACCGGCAATTTCAACCGGCTTAAATTCAAAGTCGCCGTTCTTATAACCTGGAAATCCCATAACCTGAAATGGAAAATCAGTACCCCTTCCCACCGAAACCTTAGCCCCTTCAAAAAAACACAACGATGGATACAGATAAATGGCATCCATATTTGGAAGGTTAGGCGATGGTCTTACCGGTAAATTATATAGTGATTTGTGAGTGTAACCAACCATAGGAACAACCAGCAGCGTACATTTTTCGGCATCAGAAATCCACTTTTCTCCTTTTGCCATTTTCGCATATTCACCAACTGTTAGTCCATGTACAACCGGAATCGGCGCAATTCCAACAAAGGAACGAAAAGCTGTATCGAGCACGGGACCATCAACATAAAATCCATTAGGATTGGGCCGATCGAGAACGATAACAGGAATATTAAATGCCGCACACGACTCCATCACATAATGCAAAGTAGAGATGTAAGTATAAAAACGGGCTCCCACATCCTGAATATCAAAAATAATAACATCTATACCGTCAAGATCTTCCTTAGTGGGCTTTTTATGAGAACCGTATAATGAAACCAACGCAATACCAGTTTTGGCGTCGATTCCTGAATTAACGTGATCACCGGGACCAGCCTCACCACGAAAACCATGCTCCGGAGCAAAAACTCTTGAAACAGTAATGCCTGAGTCAATTAACAGGTCAACTAAATGCCGGCTGCCAACTAAAGAAGTTTGATTGGCTACCACTCCCACCTTCTTACCCTTCAAAAGCCGTAAATAGGCGCCGGTTTGATCGGCACCGGTTAAAAGCTTCTCATTTGAAACAGAACCGACACCATTTTCAGTGATTCCACTACTAACCGGCACACCGGCTGAGCAAGCTACAAGCACCAATAAAAAAACTAAGTTCCTGATTTTAGGGTAGATCATAATAAATGGCTTTACAGTTGCTGCGAAATTGGTAAATTTATGCACTTAAATCAACCCTTTGTTAAGTGAGTTACGAAACATTCATTGCTAAAAAAGTACTTTTCGGCAAATCCGGTAAATCCCGGATGGCAAATCCTGTGATAAGGATTGCTACGTTGGGGATTACCCTTGGAATGGCTGTGATGATTATTTCTGTAATGGTTGTTACCGGTTTCCGAAACGAAATAACTGCTAAAGTAATCGGCTTTGGAGCTCATATCAGAATCAATAACTTTGATTCCAACAACTCCTACGAAGAAATTCCTATTGCGGCCAATGCCCCTTTTGTTTCTAAATTGAAAAAAAATCCGAATGTAAAACATATTCAGATTTATGCTACCAAAGCAGGCATCGTAAAAACGAATGAAGAAATTCAGGGAATAGTGCTTAAAGGAGTCGATAAGAAATATGACTGGACCTTTTTTAAAGATAAATTGGTTTCCGGTAAAATACCGGAACTGAACGATTCCAATGAGTTTAATGAAGTACTTATTTCAAAGAAGACTGCCAACCAGTTGCAGTTGAAAGCAAGCGATGATATGATCGTCTATTTCATTCAGCAACCACCCAGAATCCGGAAATTTAAAATTACCGGGGTTTACTCGACTGGACTTGATGAATTCGATAATTTATATGCATTTTGCAATATCGACATTATCAGAAAGCTGAATAACTGGGACAAAACACAGGCTGGTGGTTATGAGATTTTAATTCATGATTTAAACAAACTTGATCAGGTTAATGATGAAATTTACAAGTCTGCAGGTTTTGAATTCTACACACAAAGCATCAGGGAACAATATCCGCAACTCTTTCATTGGCTCGATTTGCAAAACATAAATGTGATCATCATTATCGGACTCATTTTATTGATTGCCGGGATCAGCATGATCTCCACCCTGCTGATTCTGATTCTGGAAAATACTGCTATGATTGGAATGCTCAAAGCACTTGGCGCCGGAGACCGAAGCATTCGCAAGATCTTTATTTATATCGCTGTACCGGTAATCGGCACCGGAATAATCGCCGGAAATATTTTAGGCATTGGACTTTGCTTGCTGCAATGGAAATTCGGACTGGTCACACTCCCCCAGGAATCGTACTATGTGAGTACCGTTCCGGTTAACTTTTCGATCCCACATCTGATATTGCTCAATGCAGGGACCATTCTGGCCTGTATCCTGATTTTGATTGGACCTTCGGCTGTGATCAGCAGAATAAGCCCTTCAAAAGTTATGCGATTTGATTAACCGGGAATTTCTGCTTTCAAGGGCTTTTTGTACCTTTGCACTTCTAAATTAAAATATATCAAATGTACTGCAAGAACATACTGGAAACCATTGGAAATACGCCACTTGTGCGATTAAACAAAGTTGCTGAAGGCGTTAAAGCTACCGTTTTGGCTAAAGTGGAGACTTTCAACCCCGGAAATTCAATTAAAGACCGCATGGCTCTCAAAATGGTTGAAGATGCTGAAAAAGCCGGTCTTCTTAAGCCGGGAGGAACCATTATTGAAGGAACTTCAGGAAATACCGGAATGGGGCTGGCTATTGCTGCTATCGTGAAAGGCTATAAGTGCATTTTCGCTACAACCGACAAGCAAAGCAAGGAAAAGGTTGATGCCCTTCGTGCCTTTGGTGCGGAAGTGGTGGTTTGTCCAACCAATGTTGAACCGGAAGATCCAAGATCGTATTATTCTGTTGCAGCCCGTCTGAACCGGGAAATTCCAAACTCGTTTTATCCAAATCAATACGATAATCCTTCTAATGCCATTGCTCACTATGAAACAACTGGACCAGAAATCTGGGCACAGACTGAAGGTAAAGTTGATCACCTGGTGGTAGGTGTTGGCACCGGTGGAACCATCTGTGGTACAGCTAAATTTTTGAAAGAAAAAAATCCAAATCTGAAAGTTTGGGGAATCGATACTTATGGTTCTGTGTTTAAGAAATATAAGGAAACCGGAATTTTCGATAAAAATGAAATTTATCCCTATGTTACAGAAGGTATTGGTGAAGATTTCCTGCCAAAAAATGTTGACTTTAATCTGATAGATGCTTTTGAAAAAGTTACCGATAAGGATGCTGCTCTGATGACTAGAGAAATTGTTCGTAAGGAAGGTATCTGGGTGGGCAATTCAGCGGGTTCGGCTATGGCCGGATTACTTCAGCTGAAGGATAAATTCAAAGAAGGAGAAGTTGTTGTGGTAATTTTCCATGATCATGGCACCCGTTATCTGGGTAAAATTTTCAACGACGATTGGATGCGTGAAAAAGGTTATACCAATCGGAAAGGTATGACTGCAAATGACCTGGTTAATACAAATAAAAATGTTGAATTGATTACTGTGAAAAGTACTGATACCATCAGTGATGCTCTTAAGCTCATCACCGGACATGGCATCTCTCAAATTCCGGTAACAACTGATAACCGCATCGTTGGTACGGTAAATGAAAATTTAATATTCAGTAAAATAATTGCTAATCCGGATATTGCCAAAGAACCGGTGAGCACCATTATGCAGGAAGCACTTCCATTCGTGGATGCTTCTACTCCACTTGATGTCCTCTCTGAAATGGTCAGCAAATCGGATGCAGCTGTGCTTGTAAAGGATTTTAAACTGGATAAAAATTATATCATTACCCGTTTCGATGTTGTGAAAGCTCTTGCCAACTGAAACAAATGATTCATATCGATCAAACAATGCGTGAGGTCAGGTTACACAAACCTGTCTCACGCATTGTTTGTCTGGTACCATCCATTACTGAATTGCTAAGTGATCTAGGTCTCGATGATCGCATTGCAGGCATAACGAAATTCTGCATTCATCCCGAACATCTTTTCAGAGAAAAAACTAAAGTTGGCGGTACCAAGAATGTGAATCATGAAAAAGTAAAAGCATTACAGCCCGATCTGATCATCGCCAATAAAGAAGAAAACACTAAGAAGGATATTGAACTCCTCGAAAAAGTTTTCCCGGTTTGGATAAGCGACATTTCAAATTATGAAGAAGCTTTATCTATGATTCATGAAATAGGTCAACTCACAGACACTTCTTCCAAAGCAGCAAAACTTATCGAAAATATCAGAACCACCTTTCAAGGAATACAACAATTTAATAACACTTCCGTACTTTATCTTATCTGGAAGAATCCTTACATGGCTGCCGGAAAAAATACATTCATCGATAATATGCTATCGCTGTGCAATCTTAAAAACTGTATTGATGCCGAACGTTACCCGGAAGTGGATGAGAGATTGATAAAAGAACTAAATCCTGAGTTAGTTTTCCTTTCATCAGAACCTTTTCCTTTTAAAGAAAAGCATATTCATGAACTAAAACAACTTTTACCGGAAAGTAATGTTATCTTGGTCGATGGGGAATATTTCTCCTGGTATGGATCCAAAATGCTTACCGCGCCTCAATATTTTAATTCTTTACAAAATACTGTTATCCCAAACTGATGCTTAAAGTAAATCCCTCATATCGTTTTGGTGCAGGATTTTCCATTTGGCTGATGGTTTTAATTCTCATTGGCTACACTGCTTCAGGTCAGTCTGTAGGACTTGTTTTGAGTGGTGGTGGAGTACGGGGTATGGCTCACATTGGCGTCATGAAAGCTTTGGAAGAAAATGGTATCCCGATCGATTATGTTGCAGGAACGTCTGCAGGAGCAACTGTTGGATCACTCTATGCTATTGGTTTGTCACCTGTTGAAATTGAAAAGCTGGTATTATCACAAGAGTTTGTAGAATGGGCCACAGGTGAAATCAATGAAGACCTCGACTATTACTACAATCGAAATGAACCCGGAGCATCATGGGTTTCTCTCAAATTTTCACTCGACTCAGTCATTCGCACACACTTACCAACGAGCGTGGTTAATTCGGCACGCACCGATTTTGCACTTATGGAAGGTATGGCCGCAGCAATTGCCAAAGCAAAATATAATTTCGACAGTTTATATGTTCCTTTTCGATGTGTAGCTGCTGATATTATCTCCAAAAAGCCAATCGTTTTTGAAAGTGGCGACCTTCCACTGGCAGTACGTGCTTCTATGGCCTACCCTTTTTACTTTACACCGGTTTCATACAATAACATGATTCTATTCGATGGCGGCATCTACAATAACTTCCCTGTTGATGTGATGTTGAAAGAATTTAATCCTGATGTGATCATTGGCGTTAATGCAGGCTCCTACCCTGACATTCCATATGAAGAGAATGTTTGGTCGATGTTTAAAACGATGGTTGTACAGGCAACTAATTATTCTGTACCCAGGGAAAACGACGTATTAATCAATCCTATGGTTGATGATGTTGGTTTGTTTGATTTTAATGATGTGAAAGCTGCTATCGACTCCGGCTATGCGGAAACGATCCGAAATATGGACGCGATTAAATCACGGATTGGCTATCGCAGAAGTGCCGAACAATTGAAAGAAAAACGTACATCTTTCAGAGGCGATCTAGGTCAGATTACTATAGATAAAATACATGCCACTGGAATCACGCTGAATCAAGAGCAATATGTTCGAAATATTCTCAATCGAAATAATGATTGCCTTGATCTAAATCAAATAAAACCTTCCTACTTCAAATTACTAACCGACAAGAATATTAAATCGGTTTTCCCCAGGCTTACTTACAACGATTCAACAGGTTACTATGACATGGACTTGCTAATCAAAAAGGAAAAAGATTTACGAGTCGATTTCGGTGGGAATATTTCATCAAGCCCAATCAATGAAGCATACATGGGATTGCAATATAATTTGTGGGGAAAAAACTCTTTAACAGCAAGTGGAAATATCTATTTCGGGAAACTATACAACTCGGCATCTGTCAGGTTACGACTCGATATCCCAGGAAGATTTACTTATTACATTGAACCAATTGCAACCATCAACCGATTCGACTACTTTAAAAGCAGTTCTGCTTTTCTGGAAGATGTTAAACCGGCCTATCTGATTCAAACAGACCGATTCTATGGAGCTAATTTCGGCATCCCGGCTCGGAATAAAGGTAAGGTATATCTATCTGCAGGTTCTTTCAGTCTCATAAACCGCTACTATCAGACCCGTGATTTTTCAAGCGAAGACTTATCAGACAAAACAACCTATACCGGCTGGACAGGCTCCATTCATTTTGAGCGAAGCACTATCGATAAAAAAATGTACGCTCGAAATGGAACATCTTTCAACATCAGTGGAAGAATGGTTTCCGGTACAGAAAAAACTTACCCGGGAACAACCGGAATTTTTAATGATACCATTCGCTCAACCCACGACTGGCTGCAATTAAGAATGATTTATGACAATTATTTCAGAAGTATCGGGATTTTTACATTAGGTTTTTATACCGATATGTACTTATCCAATCAATCGTTCTTCTCCAATTATACCGCGTCCATTTTAACCACTCAGGGATTTCAACCTATCAGTCAAAGCAAAACTATATTCCTTGATAATTACAGAGCTCACAATTACATTGGAATGGGTCTGAAATCTGTAGTTAACATCCTCTCAAATGTAGAACTACGCACAGAAGGATATTTGTATCAACCGTTTCAGGAAATAATTTCAACCAAAGGTTACAAAGCCAAATACAACGAAGCTTTTGAATCGAGATATTTCATTGCTGCTCTTTCAGCTGTATTTCACAGTCCGGTTGGTCCAGCTAGTTTGAGTGTAAACTACTATGAAAAAAGGGATCAGCCTTTCTCAGTACTATTTCATTTTGGATATATTATTTTCAACAAAAGAGCCCTCGATTAATTGTAAGGCTGAATTTCAAGGAAGCTGACTTTAAAGTCATCTAAAAAGAAGTTAGTTTTATTCCTGTTCCAGACATATACTTTCAGAACATCATCGGATACAATATCACTAGGAAGAATTAAACCGAAATGTGACTTTCTCCATACCGCATCTGCTTTTCTGGGCATGTCAGCTAACTGCATCGGAAACCAATGTTTATTTCTACCTGTACTATCATTTACTTCAATTATAACAAGGGCACTTTTACACGCAGTATCTTGCTGTTGTTGCCACCACAATGTTGTTCTGCAATAAAGTTCTTTTCCGGTCATAAAATTAACTGCTTTAATTTCGAAAGCAGGTCCATACTCATTGCTATCGGTATAAGAAATAACTTTTGATCCTGAATACGCAGGACTTTGAACAGCATCAACTATATTAGATGAACTCCAAAATGAAATGGGGGATTCGCCGTCATTAGTCCATGATTTCCCCTCCAACGGCTGTAATTTACCATAAACAAGTTGTTTATCGGTGCCAAGTACATTTCGGAAACGGTCACCGGTTTTCAGGAAAACATATTTATACTTTTCAAAATTCATTGCTGACGGATGTATGATTTGATACCTGTAAGCATAATTCTGAATTAGACTAATGGTTATCAAAACACTCAGCAAGAAAAAAACAACGGCCTTAACCACAATGCTTCGGATATGCTGCAAAGCAAGTGCAGCCGGAATCATCAAAACCGAATAGTAATCTATGAAAGCCCTTTGACCAAATCCGTCACCATAATACCAGTTCCACCAGGAAGAAATTACAAAAATCAACAGCAACAAGTTTGCTGAATAAGCCATAAACTCATACTTGTTAGACCGGAACAAATAAACCAAACCGGGTATAATCATCAGCAACACCGGCGTATAAATAAAAAGGCCTTTTCTGAAACTAAACAAGACTTTGTAAATCTGAGGATTTGAAAAAATAAAACCTTCTTCACCATAAGACCATACCCACCACGAACCACTTTGCCAGTGAAAGATGTAAAACTGAATAAAAACAATTGCACAGAAAGCGAAAAATGCAGTTACCAGATAAAATGGCTTGTTGAATAATGAAATAAAGGCTCTATACAAAACAGTAGTTGATCCAGCCAAAAATGGGATCACCATTACCACTAATAAGTTCACAGGTCTGACCAGAATTATGAGTGCCAATAAAACACCGGCAACAATTAAATACGAACGTGAAATATTCAGACAATACATCCTCATGAAATAAACAAATGCACTGATTAGTGCAAAAGAGTACACATGCGACATTGCAGCATGTATAGAAGTATAATACAGCAGATTGGTACCTAAGCCTGTCATCAACAAGATAAAACCAATGGTGGCATCTCCTATCTGATAAGTACGAAGTATTTTACGCAAGAAATATAAGCCTGCAAGAAAATAAACTAAGGAGGCAACCATAACCATCAAAAAATATGGCCATGAATATCCGTTCAAGGGCTCATTTACAGCCATTGCCAGTGTATGTCCAAGAAAGAAAAATGGAGTAAGCATAACAGCTACTCCCGTATAATTTTTATTGACTGTACCTTTTTCTGTTGATACCAACAATCTGCCTGAATAGTATCTGCTTATGGAACCATTCCCGGAATCATTAAAAAAAGTGTAGCCGGGATCATCATAAATAAAATATGCAGGCAAATAGGCATAATATCCTTTGCTATCACCATCAATAAGTGCTTCCCATCCATTACCATCTTCTCCCTTCCATCTGTGAAAATATGCAAAAAACACCGTCACCAGTAATACAATTACCAGGGATGAATGGGATAAACCGGCACCACTTTCTTTCATGCAATTACTGCCTTAATATGCCATATTTAACTATACACCATAATGCACGGACACCATCTTTCCAGCCAATCTTTTTACCTTGTAAATCGGTTCGGGCAATATAAGTTACCGGTACTTCAGCGAAACGAATTTGTTTATTTCTGGCTAGCTTGGCAGTCACTTCCGGTTCAAATCCAAATCGTTCTTCTTTCAGAATAAGTTTTTTCACTTCCGGAACAGGCATCAACTTATAACAGGTTTCCATATCTGTAAGTCGGGTTCCAAAAAACAAATTCGACAACGAAGTTAAAAATGCATTTGCCAGGAATGATAAGTTCCTGCTTTGGTTGCCAGATGAATTGTTCAGAAATCGTGAACCATAAACTACTTCTGCATTTCCATTCACAACAGGCTGCAGCAATTGTATAAAATCATTGGGATCAAGTTCCAGATCGGCATCCTGAATAATCATGTAATCACCTTTAACATGCTTAATTGCAGTATGAATTGCTCCACCCTTCCCTTTGTTTTGCTCATGTCTGATAAAATTCACAGGCACACTCAATCGCACGCGCTGCAGAAAAGATTCCACACGATTCGCAGAAGAGTCCGTTGAAGCATCATCAACAACTACCAACTCCATCAATATTCCGTCCGGTAATTTAACGGCAAGAACTTTTTCAAGTATCGGAACTACAGTTTCCTGTTCGTTATAAACAGGGATAATTATACTGAGCCGGGAAATTATCATATTGCCTGAGTTCAAATCAGGCCTGACCTGCAGGACCTCCGAAATTCATTGGAATAGCAATTTCTTCGGTATGTTTGATTTGTCCGTGTGCTGCTTCAAACTTTGCAATATTATCTGCCATAGCTGAAAGTAAACGCTTGGCATGTTGTGGAGTTAAAATAATTCTTGACTTCACTTTCGCCTTTGCAGTATTGGGCATTATTTTGATAAAATCGATTACAAACTCACTATTGCTATGCGTGATGATTGCAAGATTGCTATAGATACCATCAGCAATTTCGTCTGTCAATTCAATATTCAATTGGTTTGGCTGTGCGTTTTTCTTATCTTCCATGTGTCTGTTATTTTACAAAGTAAAGTTACTGAATTCTTTGTTAAGGATAAAAAAAAACCGCCGAATAAAATCCGGCGGTTCCTTTGTGTATTGACCAATTATTTATTCTGTGCCGGCAAGTTCTTCTTTACCAGCTCTTTTAGATGCCATTAACATGTCATACTCTTCCTGAGAACCAACAATCAGTTTTTCGTATTCACGAAGTCCGGTTCCTGCAGGAATCAAGTGACCAACGATCACGTTTTCCTTCAGACCTAACAGGTGATCTACTTTACCGCTGATAGCAGCTTCATTAAGAACTTTCGTTGTTTCCTGGAAGGAAGCAGCCGAAATCCAGCTCTTCGTATGCAATGATGCCTGTGTGATTCCCTGAAGCAATGGTGTTGAAGTTGCAGCAATTGCAGGACGTGCTTCAACCGGTTTCAAATCTTTTCTTTTCAGAACTGAATTCTCATCACGAAGTCTTCTGATACTGATCATCTGACCTGCTTTGAAATTCGGAGATTCACCCGGTTCAACAACTACCACTTTATCAATGATGCTGTCATTCTCTTCCATGAAGTCCACTTTATTTGCGTGTTCCTTCTCAAGGAAACGGGTATCACCCGGATCTTCGATTACTACTTTACGCATCATCTGACGAACGATCACTTCAAAGTGCTTATCATTAATCTTCACACCCTGCAATCGATAAACCTCCTGAATTTCATTCACAAGATATTCCTGAACCATTGCAGGTCCTTTAATACTCAGAATGTCGGATGGTGTTATAGCTCCATCAGATAAAGGCGAACCTGCTCTGATAAAGTCATTATCCTGAACAAGAATATGCTTAGACAATGGCACCAGATATTTCTTCACTTCACCTTCGCGGGATGTGATCACAATCTCTCTGTTACCACGTTTGATTCCACCATATGTTACCTCACCATCAATTTCAGAAACAATAGCAGGATTAGATGGATTACGTGCTTCGAATAATTCCGTCACACGTGGAAGACCACCGGTGATATCACCAGATTTTCCGGTTGCACGAGGAATCTTAACAAGAACCTGACCTGCAATAATTTTATTGCCGGCATTCACAACGATGTGTGCGCCTACAGGAATATTATATGCTTTCAGTACTTCTTTGTCTTTACCTTTTCCGTCGTTTACAATTTTGATAACAGGGTTCTTTGTTTTATCACGACTGTCGATAATAACCTTCTCTTTGTAACCGGTTTGTTCATCCGATTCTTCACGGAATGTTACGTTCTCTTCGATGTGTTCGTATTCAATTTTACCTGCTGTTTCAGAAACGATAACGGCATTGTATGGATCCCACTCACAAATCATTTGTCCTTTTTCTACAATGGCTCCTTCTTTCACAAAAAGGTGCGCACCGTAAGGAACGTTATTAGTAGCAAGTACTGCACGTGTTTTTGGATCAACAATTCGAATTTCTCCGGAACGTCCCAACACCACATCAACAGTTTTGCTCTCTGACTTGAATGGAATAAATTTCAATTCTTCAAATTCAACTTTACCGCCGAACTTCGCAACCATTTGTGATTCGGTAGCAGCTTTCGATGCTGTACCACCCACGTGGAAGGTACGGAGTGTAAGCTGTGTACCAGGCTCACCAATCGACTGCGCAGCAATAACACCAACGGCTTCTCCTTTACCAACCATTCTACCGGTTGCAAGGTTACGTCCGTAGCATTTACCACATACACCAGTCTTCGATTCACAAGAAAGTACTGATCTGATTTCAACCATTTCAATTGGTGATTTCTCAATGATATCGCCAATCTCTTCAGTAATTTCTGATCCTGATGCTATGATTAATTCGCCTGTTAACGGATGGTAGATATCGTGAAGCGATACACGACCTAAAATACGGTCATATAATGATTCAACTACCTCTTCATTATTTTTCAATGCTGTTTCTGCAAGACCTCGCAGTGTACCGCAATCTTCTTCATTGATGATTACATCCTGTGCAACATCAACAAGACGACGAGTAAGGTAACCCGCATCCGCAGTCTTAAGAGCGGTATCGGCAAGACCTTTACGTGCACCGTGAGTTGAAATGAAGTACTCAAGGATCGATAAACCTTCTTTAAAGTTCGATAAAATCGGGTTCTCAATAATCTCACCTCCGCTGGCACCTGATTTCTGAGGCTTTGCCATCAGACCCCTCATACCACCTAACTGACGAATCTGTTCTTTGGAACCACGGGCTCCTGAGTCCAGCATCATGTAAACGGCATTGAATCCCTGACGATCTGATGAAAGTTGTTTCATCAGGTTCTCGGTAATTCTTGAGTTGGTACGTGTCCAGATATCGATGATCTGATTGTATCGCTCGTTGTTGGTGATGAAACCCATGTTATAGTTGCTTCTCACCTCTTCAACTTCCTCGTGTGCTTTCTTAACCAGTTCTTCTTTCTGAACAGGAATCATGACATCATTCAGGTTAAACGACAATCCACCACGGAAGGCCATTTTAAATCCGATGTCTTTGATATCATCCAGGAAGGCTGCTGTTTTAGCAATTCCGGTACGTTTAAGAACCTGGCTGATAATTTCACGAAGCGATTTTTTGGTCAACAATTCGTTGATATAACCAACTTCGGTTGGAACAACCTGATTCAATAAAACTCTACCTACTGTAGTTTCAGTTAAACGGGTAATTAACTCTTCGTCTTCACGAACAGTTACTTTTACTTTTATCCAGGCATGCAGATCAATTCGTCCTTCGTTATAGGCGATAATCACCTCTTCCGGAGAATAGAATGCAAGACCTTCGCCTTTAACAACTGTATCTTTATCGTTACGCTTTCCTTTGGTCATGTAATACAGACCCAATACCATGTCCTGAGATGGAACCGTAACCGGTGCACCATTTGCAGGGTTCAGGATATTGTGTGCAGCGAGCATCAACATCTGAGCTTCCAGAATTGCAGCATTTCCAAGTGGAACGTGAACCGCCATCTGGTCACCGTCGAAATCGGCGTTGAATGCAGTACACACCAATGGGTGCAATTGAATCGCTTTTCCTTCGATCAGCTTTGGCTGGAATGCCTGAATACCCAAACGGTGAAGGGTTGGGGCCCGGTTTAACATTACCGGATGGCCTTTCAGTACGTTTTCAAGAATATCCCATACAATGGCATCTTTGCGATCAACAATTTTCTTTGCAGATTTAACTGTCTTCACAATACCACGCTCAATCATTTTACGAATGATAAACGGTTTGAAAAGTTCCGCTGCCATATCTTTTGGCAATCCGCATTCGTGTAATTTCAATTCTGGTCCAACGACGATTACCGAACGAGCCGAGTAGTCAACACGTTTTCCCAAAAGGTTCTGACGGAAACGACCTTGCTTACCTTTTAAGCTGTCAGAAAGTGATTTCAACGCACGGTTTGATTCTGTTTTAACAGCATTTACCTTACGTGAGTTATCGAATAATGAATCCACAGCTTCCTGTAACATCCTTTTTTCGTTACGAAGGATAACATCCGGAGCTTTGATTTCAATCAATCGCTTCAAACGGTTATTTCTGATAATAACACGACGGTATAAGTCGTTCAAATCAGAGGTTGCAAAACGACCTCCATCCAATGGAACCAATGGACGTAATTCCGGTGGAATAACAGGAACCACTTTTACGATCATCCATTCCGGACGATTTTCAATGTGGGTATTTGCCTGACGGAAAGCTTCCACAACCTGAAGTCTTTTTAAGGCTTCATTCTTACGTTGCTGAGAAGTTTCTGTATTTGCCTGGTGACGTAAACGGTATGATAATTCATCCAGATCCAAACGTCCTAATAAATCATGCAATGCTTCAGCTCCCATCCGTGCAATGAACTTGTTTGGATCGGAATCATCAAGGTGCTGATTTTCTTTCGGAAGTGTTTCAAGATGATTCAGATATTCTTCTTCAGTAAGGAAGTCAAGATAACTTACTCCTTCTTCAGCTTTAACACCTGCCTGAATTACTACATATCGCTCATAGTAAATGATAAGATCCAGTTTCTTGGTTGGTAATCCCAACAAGTAACCAATCTTATTTGGAAGAGATCTGAAATACCAGATGTGCGCAACAGGAACAACCAATTGAATATGGCCCATTCTTTCGCGACGCACTTTCTTTTCTGTCACCTCAACTCCGCAACGATCGCAGACAATCCCTTTGTAACGGATTCTTTTATATTTCCCGCAATGACATTCCCAGTCTTTTACAGGCCCGAAAATTCTTTCGCAGAACAATCCATCACGCTCAGGCTTATAAGTCCTATAGTTGATGGTTTCAGGCTTTAGAACTTCTCCGCTCGATTGCTCGAGAATATGTTCCGGAGAAGCAAGACTGATAATGATCTTTGAGAAGTTACTCTTGATCTTAAAATCTTTTTTATTACCCATTTTCGATGATTTCTTAAATAATTAACTCAGTGAACTAAATGAACCTTCAACAATATTAATCCAATGAAACTTTGAGACACAAGCCTCGCAATTCATGAAGTAATACATTGAATGATTCAGGTATACCCGGTGTTCCGAGATTTTCACCTTTCACAATTGCTTCATAAGCTTTTGCACGACCCATTACATCATCCGATTTAATAGTGAGTAATTCCTGAAGGATATGAGCTGCACCGAATGCTTCGATTGCCCAAACCTCCATCTCACCAAATCGCTGACCTCCGAACTGCGCCTTACCACCCAGCGGCTGCTGTGTAATAAGTGAGTATGGTCCGATGGATCTTGCGTGCATCTTATCGTCAACCATGTGTCCCAGTTTCAGCATGTATATGATACCTACAGTTGCAGGTTGATCAAATCGCTCTCCTGTTCCACCGTCACACAGATAAGTACTTCCAAACTTAGGAATGCCTGCTTTAGAAACATAACTATCGATATCAGCAATGGTAGCACCGTCGAAAATCGGAGTTGCAAACTTTACTCCCAGTTTCTGACCTGCCCACGCAAGTACCGTTTCATAAATCTGACCAAGGTTCATACGTGATGGTACACCCAGCGGATTAAGAACGATATCTACCGGAGTTCCGTCTTCCAGGTAAGGCATATCTTCATCACGAACAATTCTCGCTACGATACCCTTGTTACCATGTCGACCCGCCATTTTATCACCTACTTTCAACTTACGTTTTTTAGCGATATAAACTTTAGCAAGCTGCATGATTCCGGGTGGTAATTCATCCCCAACCTGAATTGCAAACTTTCTGCGTTTAAATCCTCCGATTACATCATTAACTTTGATGTTGTAGTTGTGAAGCAGACGTTTAATCTGATCGTTCTTTTCTTTATCGGTAGTCCACTTGTTCGGGTTGATATTTGCATAATCAATTTCCGACAGTGTTTTCTGAGTAAATTTAGCTCCTTTGGCAATGAGGGTTTCCTTGAAGTTATCCATTACACCCTGAGAAGTTTTTCCACTTACCAGAATGAATAGTTTATCTACAAGTTTCGCTTTCAGTTCAACTAAAGCTTTTGCCTGCTCATCATCAATTTTAGCAATAACAGCTTTTTCATCAAGCTTGTTATTTTTATCTTTTACTGCACGTGAGAATAGTTTCTTGTCGATAACAACACCTCTGACAGATGGTGGTACTTTCAAGGAAGCATCTTTAACATCTCCGGCTTTGTCACCGAAAATTGCACGCAACAGTTTCTCTTCAGGTGAAGGATCTGTTTCTCCTTTTGGAGTAATTTTTCCAATCAGGATATCGCCTTCATGAACTTCAGCACCAACACGGATCAAACCATTCTCATCAAGTTCACGTGTTGCTTCTTCACTTACGTTTGGAATATCAGCAGTAAGTTCTTCCAGTCCGCGTTTTGTATCACGAACTTCAATACTGTACTCATCAACGTGTAAAGAGGTGAAGATATCTTCACGAACCACACGTTCAGAAATTACGATGGCATCCTCAAAGTTGTAACCTTTCCATGGCATGAACGCCACTTTAAGATTCCTTCCAAGAGCTAATTCACCATCTTGGGTTGCATATCCTTCGCACAATACCTGTCCTGCTTTAACTTTTTCGCCCTTACGAACGATAGGTTTCAGGTTCACACAGGTATTCTGGTTGGTTTTCTGATATTTTGTCAATCGGTAAACTTTCAAATCATCATCGAAGCTTACTAATTTATCATCATCACTTCTGTAGCTTCTCAGAATAATTTCGTTGGCATCAACATACTCAACAACACCATCTGATTCTGCATTTACCAATACACGTGAATCACGCACAACCATACCTTCGAGACCGGTACCAACAATTGGTGCTTCCGGACGAAGCAATGGAACTGCCTGACGCTGCATGTTCGATCCCATCAGGGCACGGTTAGCATCATCATGCTCAAGGAACGGAATCAATGAAGCTGCGATAGAAGCAATCTGATTCGGAGCAACGTCCATCAACTGAAGTTTTACAGGCTCTACCTCAGGAAAATCACCCTCATAACGTGCTTTTACACGTGGGTCTTTGAAGTTACCTTTTTCGTCGATATTGGTTACAGCCTGTGCAATTACCTTTGAATCTTCTTCTTCAGCAGTAAGATATACTACATCTTTTTCAACTTCCACACGACCATTACTGATGGTACGATAAGGAGTAGAAATAAATCCAAGATTATTGATTTTCGCATACACACACAAACTCGAAATAAGTCCGATGTTCGGACCTTCAGGAGTTTCAATGGTACATAAGCGGCCATAGTGGGTGTAGTGAACGTCACGAACCTCGAAACCTGCACGCTCGCGGGAGAGACCTCCTGGTCCAAGGGCAGACAACCTTCTTTTGTGTGTTATTTCAGCAAGTGGATTGGTTTGATCCATGAACTGAGACAACTGATTGGTACCAAAGAAGGAATTGATTACCGATGACAATGTTTTCGCATTGATCAGATCCGCAGGTGTAAAGACTTCATTATCGCGAACGTTCATTCTCTCACGGATAGTTCTTGCCATACGTGCTAAACCAACTCCGAATTGAGAGTACAATTGTTCTCCAACTGTTCTTACACGACGATTACTTAAGTGATCGATATCATCCACATCAGCTTTCGAATTGATCAGCTGAATAAGATATTTTATGATCGAAATGATATCCTGCTTCGTAAGCACTTTGGTATCTTCCGGAATTTCAAGACCAAGCTTGCGGTTGATACGGTAGCGACCTACTTCACCAAGATCATATCTCTTATCTGAGAAGAATAATTTATCAATGATACCTCTGGCAGTTTCTTCATCCGGTGGCTCTGCATTACGAAGCTGACGATAGATGTGCTCTACGGCTTCTTTTTCAGAGTTTGATGTATCTTTCTGCAGTGTGTTGTAGATGATTGCATAATCAGCAGAGTTGGTATCTTCTTTATGAAGAATTACCACCTTAACTCCTGATTCAATAATCAAATCCACATGATCATCTTCGAGAATTGTTTCTCTTTCAAGTATAACTTCGTTACGCTCGATAGAAACAACCTCACCGGTATCCTCATCTACGAAATCTTCTACCCATGTTTTCAAAACACGTGCAGCAAGTTTTCTTCCGGTTACTTTTTTGAGAGCGGCTTTACTGACTTTTACCTCATCAGCAAGTCCGAATATCTCGAGAATATCTTTATCGGTCTGGTAACCGATTGCACGTAGCAATGTAGTTACCGGGAATTTCTTTTTACGGTCGATGTAAGCATACATCACGTTATTGATGTCGGTTGCAAACTCGATCCAGGATCCTTTGAATGGAATTACCCTTGCTGAATATAATTTGGTTCCGTTCGCATGGCGACTTTGACCAAAGAATACACCCGGAGAACGATGCAACTGAGAAACAACAACACGTTCAGCACCATTGATCACAAAGGTACCTTTAGGAGTCATGTAAGGAATGGTTCCCAAATAAACATCCTGAATAATTGTTTCAAAATCTTCGTGATCAGGATCTGTACAATAGAGCTTAAGCTTAGCTTTCAGCGGAACGCTGTAAGTAAGTCCTCTTTCGATACATTCTTCCAGAGAATATCGCGGTGGGTCCACGAAATAATCCAGGAATTCAAGTACGAAGTTATTTCTGGAATCAGAGATCGGAAAGTTTTCGCTGAACACTTTAAACAGACCTTCATTATGCCTGTTGTCAGATGTAGTTTCAAGCTGAAAAAAATCCTGGAACGACTTTAACTGGACTTCAAGAAAATCAGGATACTCAATTGCCTGTTTACTGGACGAAAAATTGATCCTTTTAACGCTGTTCTTTTGTGGTGAATTTTGAATTGCGGCCAAGGGATATAGGTTTTAGGATTAAATATTATAAAACACACTAAAAACCGCTCGTGATTTCACGCCGGCTTTAAAAGGGTATAGACCTCTGCGCCCTTTAGGGAGCAGAGGTCTTGTAATCAGAACGAATTCTGGAGAGCGTTATTTAACTTCAACCTCAGCCCCAGCTTCTTCAAGTTGTGTTTTAAGTGAGTTTGCCTCATCTTTGGTAACACCTTCTTTTACTGGTTTTGGTGCTCCATCAACAAGATCTTTTGCTTCTTTCAAGCCAAGTCCGGTAAGTTCTTTTACCAATTTAACTACGGCAAGTTTGTTTCCACCTGCAGCTTTAAGAATAACATCAAAAGATGTTTTTTCTTCCGCAGCGGCTCCGGCACTTGCACCACCACCTGCAACCATTACTGGAGCAGCAGCAGCAGGCTCAATACCATACTTGTCCTTAAGGATCTGAGCTAATTCGTTAACTTCTTTTACAGACAGGCTAACCAGCTGTTCTGCGAATGCATTTAAATCTGCCATTTTATTAATTGTTTTTTTGAGTTACTAAATGATTTTTTGAATTTGGGATATTACGAAAGAGAATGTTCTGTTAGGAAGCTTATGAACCTTTCTCCTCTAGTGTTTTTAAGATACCTGAAAGTTTCTGTCCACTCGACTGAAGAGCAGAGATAACATTCTTCGCAGGTGATTGTAACAATGCAATAACGTCTGCAACAAGCTCGTTTTTCGATTTAAGAGCAACCAACACATCCACGTTGTTGTCACCAACAAAAATAGCTGTATCGATCCATGCGCCTTTCAGAATCGGCTTGTCATTTTTTGCACGGAATTCTTTAATCAGTTTCGCAGGTACATTTCCGGTATCGGAGTACATGATAGCTGACGATCCTTTTAAGGTTTCGAACAATGGAGAGTAATCACCATCTAAACGCTCTAATGCCTTTTTGATCAACGAATTCTTAGCAACATTTATCTTTACTTGTTTGTTGAAGCAAAGCCTTCTCAACTGATTTGTTTTCTCAACTGTAAGGTTAGAAATATCAGTGATGTAGAAACAGTTATATTTTGACAGATCCTCAACTAATGAGCCGATAATCTGATCTTTTTCTTCCCTTTTCATTGGTTAAATTAAATGGTCGGGTTTAAATTGTTTATCCTGTGATTGTCTTAGCATCGATGCGAATTCCGGCACTCATGGTACTCGACATTGCAATGCTTTTAAAATATGCTCCTTTAGCAGCTGATGGCTTCAGTTTTGATATAGTCTGGAGCAATTCATTTGCATTTTCGTATAGCTTTTGAGCATCGAAAGATGTCTTGCCTATAGATGCATGAATGATTCCGGTTTTATCAACTTTAAAGTCAATCTTACCTGCTTTTACTTCCTGAACTGCCTTACCAATATCATTGGTTACAGTTCCGGTCTTCGGATTTGGCATCAGGTTTCTTGGACCTAATACTTTACCTAATTTACCTACCTTGGCCATTACACCAGGCATGGTAATTACTACATCCATATCAATCCATCCCTGCTCTATCTTAGTGATGTACTCATCGAGTCCAACATAATCAGCACCTGCATCCTGAGCTTCTTTTTCTTTATCAGGAGTACATAATACTAATACTTTGATAGTCTTTCCGGTTCCATGTGGTAAAGTAACAATTCCACGTACCATCTGGTTTGCTTTCCTTGGATCAACTCCAAGACGAACAGCCAGATCCACGGATGAATCAAACTTTGTAAAACTGATTTCTTTCACCAGTTTGGAAGCGTCCAGAAGGGAATATTGTTTTGTCCGGTCTAATTTGGACTCAACAGCTTTCTGTTTTTTAGTTAAGCTTGGCATTTTTAGTAATCTTTAAGTGATTGTACTGATTCCGGGAAATTATTTTACCGGAAACTCCCCTTCTACTGTGATACCCATGCTGCGGGCTGTTCCTGCCACCATTCTCATGGCTGACTCAACTGTAAAACAGTTTAAATCGGGCATTTTTGCTTCAGCTATGGCCTGTACCTGTGACCAGGATACCGTTGCCACTTTTTTCCTGTTTGGCTCGGCAGATCCTGACTTCAATTTCGTTACTTCCAGTAACTGAACAGCTACAGGAGGGGTTTTGATAATGAAATCAAATGATTTATCGGCATAAACAGTGATAATAACAGGAAGTACTTTTCCTGCCTGATCCTGTGTTCTTGCATTAAACTGCTTGCAGAACTCCATGATGTTTACACCTTTGGCACCTAATGCGGGTCCAATTGGAGGTGCCGGATTGGCGGCGCCACCTTTTACCTGGAGTTTTATGAGGGCTGCTACTTCTTTAGCCATTTTGTTTGAGTATATAGTTCCCGGCTAGTAACATCGCTTTTCGTGGAAGCCGAATTGCTTTGTGTGTTTGCCGGAAAGGGTTGTTTATTCTTTTTCTACCTGCATGTAACTAAGCTCAAGTGGTGTTTTTCTTCCGAAAATCTTAACCATTACCTTAAGCTTTTTCTTCTCTTCATTCACCTCTTCAATGATTCCTGAGAAACTATTGAATGGTCCATCTATTACTTTAACCGATTCACCAACTACAAAAGGATTGTGAATGATCTCTTCTGAATCTGCAAGCTCATCTACTTTTCCTAATATTCTGTTGACTTCAGAAATCCTTAACGGTGCGGGAGCTTCACCCTTTGCACCAAGAAATCCGATAACACCGGTTGTATTTTCAATTATATGTGGAATTTCTCCGGTCAATGTTGCTTCTATTAACACATAACCCGGGAAATAACTACGCTCTTTACTTATTTTTTTACCGTCCTTTATCTGGTAAATTTTTTCCATCGGAATCAATACCTGAGCTACATAATCCTGCAGCTTCAAACGGGAAATTTCAGATTCAATGTATTGCTTGACTTTCTTTTCTTTCCCGCTAATTGCCCTGATAACATACCACTTTTTATCGCTCATCTGGGGACTTATTAGAAAGAACTGTAAAGTAAATTCATGATAAATGAGAATATGGAATCCATTCCAAATACCACTATTCCAATGATCAGGGAAGCCACTAACACCACGATAGCACTGCTTTGCAGCTCGCTCCACGTTGGCCAGGATACCTTGTTCATCAACTCATTGTAGGAATCCTTAATATATGCGCTGATTTTTTCCATGATCTGTCACTCTTGTTTTGAACTTCTTATTAAACTTATGATTGTAAACAGACAATCAACTGTATTCTTATTTTCTTTTTGCTGGCAGATCTCAACTTCTGTTTCTCTGCCGGTCATTAATCATGCACGGGTGGAGAGACTCGAACTCCCAGCCAATGGTTTTGGAGACCACTACTCTACCAATTGAGCTACACCCGTAACTTTAATTTATCTCTTCCTCCACTATCTTGCCTCTTGTTTATTGAGCTAATGGAAGAAAGTCTTCACTTCATCATCTCTATGAAATCATGATTTTGCGGATTTCATATAAAGACGATTGTATCCCTTTTTAAGAATCCTGAATCAGGATTTAAAAAATAACACAATTCCGAAAGATTACAGCCGGACCCTTGTGAGGTACCCGGCTGCAATCTACCGGAATGAAAGTATTACTTAATGATTTCGATTACCTGTCCGGCACCTACTGTTCTACCACCCTCACGGATAGCGAAACGAAGTCCTTTGTCCATAGCAACAGGAACGATAAGCTTCACAGTGATAGTAACGTTATCACCTGGCATTACCATCTCACGTCCTTCAGGAAGTTCGATTTCACCTGTTACGTCAGTTGTTCTTAAGTAGAACTGTGGACGGTATTTATTGTGGAATGGAGTGTGACGTCCACCTTCTTCTTTTTTAAGTACATAGATCTCAGCTTTGAAATCTGTGTGAGGAGTGATTGATCCTGGTTTAGCTACAACCATACCACGACGGATATCGTTCTTCTCAATACCACGAAGCAATAAACCTACGTTATCACCAGCTTCACCTTTGTCAAGGATTTTACGGAACATTTCTACTCCGGTAACTGTTGATGTAAGTTTTTTCTCCTGCATTCCAAGGATATCAACTGTATCGTTTGAGTTGATAATTCCTCTTTCAATACGACCGGTTGCAACGGTACCACGACCAGTGATCGAGAACACATCTTCAACAGGCATAAGGAATGGCTTATCAATATCACGAGGAGGAATTGGAATGAAATTGTCAACTGCATCCATCAATTCATTGATTTTTGGAACCCAGTTAGCATCGTTGTTCAATCCACCCAAAGCTGATCCACGAATGATTGGTGTATTGTCACCATCAAATTGATAGAAGCTTAACAATTCACGGATTTCCATCTCAACAAGGTCAAGAAGTTCCGGATCGTCAACCATATCCACTTTATTCATGAAAACTACAATCTTTGGAACACCTACCTGACGTGCAAGAAGGATGTGCTCACGTGTTTGTGGCATAGGTCCGTCAGTTGCAGCAACTACCAGAATAGCACCGTCCATCTGTGCAGCACCTGTAACCATGTTCTTTACATAGTCAGCGTGACCTGGACAGTCAACGTGTGCATAGTGACGATTTTTTGTCTGATACTCTACGTGAGCAGTATTAATGGTAATACCTCTTTCTTTCTCCTCAGGAGCGTTATCGATTGAAGAGAAATCACGTACTTCAGCAAGTCCCTGCGATGCAAGAACTGAAGTGATAGCAGCAGTGAGGGTAGTTTTACCGTGGTCAACGTGACCAATAGTCCCAATGTTTACGTGGGGTTTGGAACGATCAAATTTTTCTTTTGCCATTTTTTTATGGGTTATTAAGACGTGGTTTTTATTAATTGATTTTTGTTTCCTGTACCTGCGATCCTGCTAATCCACGCCTGAACAACAGACTACACGGCTTCGACAGGAAATATTACTTTACTATATATGTATGCACTTTTACATGCAGTTTTTCTTTTGTTGTCAGGCAGATACAGATTCAATCACTCTTCCGCCCTATGCAATTCTTAATAATCAACCCCATTCCTGAAGCCGATAAACCCAACCGGTGGTCGCCGGTTTGAGCCAATGACCAGGATCGAACTGGTGACCTCATCCTTACCATGGATGTGCTCTACCGACTGAGCTACATTGGCTTGTGAGCTGAAACTGTACCCGTTTAAGGTGACTGCCACACCAGCCCAGTGGTTTATTGTTGTATTATACCGGCGTTACGGTATTTTAGTTGTTATCTATTTATAAGTCAAAGACTTACAGACTTCAACTTTCCATTTCAGCAGCTCTGGCCAATGGTCAGGTACTACTTTGAATCCTGGAGCGGAAGACCGGGCTCGAACCGGCCACCCTCAGCTTGGAAGGCTGATGCTCTACCAAATGAGCTACTTCCGCTTATATTAAAGAACACCTGGAAGTCTGTTTTCCTACCACCCCGATAACTTTCGGGAGAGCTGTTTCCAATTGTTACTTTGTTTTAACTGACTGATAATCAAAATTTCCATCAGGAAACAACTATCAGCCTTATTTTTTATCCTTTAATAAGGATATTGAAATTTCTACCAGAATTGAATTTGACCACTTTTTTATGATCTCCGGTGAGATACTTTAAGTGGTGGGGAGAGAAGGATTCGAACCTTCGAAGTCGTAAGACAACAGATTTACAGTCTGTCCCATTTGGCCACTCTGGTATCTCCCCATTCCGGTGTGGCTTTACCCACGAATTCCTTATGAGCCGATGGAGGGATTCGAACCCCCGACCCACTGATTACAAATCAGTAGCTCTGGCCAACTGAGCTACATCGGCATTATTAATTATATAGACACTCAAAGAACACCCCAAAATTTGGGATTGCAAATGTATGAAACATATTTTGATATACAAACAGTTGCTGAAAAAATTTATAATGGATTATTTCAACACCCGAAAAGTTATCAACTTCTTTATTAAATTGGAGGTAAATTGACTTAAAAATAAACATTTGATGCAGTTTAATTGAAAATTAAATCGTCTATAAATCAAGTAACTAACAATGTTTTGAATTTTGTCAAATATGTTTTACATTTGTTATTAATAGTTTACCTAAAGACCGTCCGAATCATGTTTAATTCAACCCTAAAATGCCTGTTATCAATCAATTTGATCCTGGCAACATTCGCATTTGTCTCCCCGGTTTCAGCTCAAAATGTAGGAATCGGCACTGCAACTCCTGCTGAAAAACTCCATGTTATTGGTAATGTCCGCGTTTCTACCCTTGCAGGACTAGGAAACCGGATAGTTTTCGCCGACCCGCTTGGAACTTTGGTCGCAGGTTCCGGTTTGACTTCCCCGGCATGGCTTACAACAGGTAACACCGGACTGATTGGAGGAAATACCACTACCACCGGCACGAATTTTCTGGGAACTACGGATGCGCAAAATATTTGCTTCCGGACTAATAATATTGAACGTGGCCGATTCAGTGCCCTGGGTGAATTTTTCGTAGGTGCCTTCAATACAGTTATCGCCGGTGATCTTATGAATGCGGTAGGAAACGCCACATTCCCCTGGGCCATAAATGGTTATGTGCCAGCTGGCGCGAATGGCGGAGGTGTATATGGACAGGTACAAGCAGGAAACGGAACTATTTTCGCTTCTGTACAAGGTGAATACGGCGGAACCAATGCAGGTGGTGCCGGTGTCAGAGGACTGGCAATTAACCCTGCCTCAATAGGTGTTCAAGGTACCGAATCCACATTGCTTGGCTGGGCCGGATTATTCAATGGTGATGTTGGAGCTGTATTACCAGGAGGATTTTTCACCGTATCTGACATGCGACTGAAAACCAATATCTCTCCTATTGAAGGAGCCCTCGACAAAGTGAACAAACTGAAATCGTATTCGTATGATGCTAATGTAGCCGGATATCCCAAGTACATTAACTCTTCCCGCCGTACCATTGGGTTCCTTGCTCAGGAGGTAGAACAAATCCTTCCTGAAGCTGTTATTGAGAAAAGAATTCCCACTCTGAACGTGGGTCGAACAGATACCGATAAAAATCATGAATCAATGCTGGTTAAAGCTGTAAGTTATGATGCAATTATTCCGGTACTTGTAGAAGCAATAAAAGAGCAACAACTCCTAATAGAAAATCTTACTGAGCGAATCAATTCGCTTGAAAAATCATCCAAATAATTCCTCCCATGAGAAAATTTTTAACTCTTAAAAGCCTTTGTCTGGCTTCATTTCTGGCAATACCTTTTGCTGCATCTTCGCAAAATGTTGGTATTGGAACAGCTACTCCACTCGAGAAACTGCATGTTATTGGTAATATCAGATCCTCTACCCTTGCGGGAGTTGGAAACAGAGTAGTTTTGGCTGATCCAAACGGAACGCTCATCACTGCTACAGGAGCCGGCTCCCCTGCCTGGATGACTACAGGAAATTCGCTGACTAACATAACTACTAATTTTCTTGGGACAACCGATCTGATGGCTTTAGGAATCAGAACCAATAACCTGGAAAGAATGCGAATTCTCGACAATGGTCAGGTTTCCGTAAATAATATTGCTCCGTTTGCTACTGCACAATTCTCCTCTTATGCAACATTAACATTTGATGGAGTAGTTGGTGCTGCAACCGGCACAGGGGACGGAGTATTCGGCCAAAATACAAGTACCGGTGCAACACCTGGTTCCGGAGTAACCGGAATCTCGACTTCCTCAACCGGATTTGGAGTTTTTGCATACAATACCAATGCTGCCGGAACAGGAATTATTGCAGCAGGAAATAATGCACCTGCCGGTTATGCAGCCGCAGGATCCGGAGGTGCTTTCACAGGCACACGAATTGGAGTCTATTCTGTTTCTAATAATGTGAATGCTGCTCTCTCCAGCACCGGAGTTATTGGTCGCGATGCAGGTGGTACATTCACCATGCTGAATGGCGGAGCCGGATTAACCGGAACAGCGGCAAATTCAGGAGTTGGAATTTTTGCTTATAATACCGGTATAACCAATCTCAGTCATGGAGTGTACTCAACAATAACATCTCAATTAGCAGTGCCGGTTTTAGGCGTTGGTGGAATCTCAGGTCTGCAAGGTCAGACCACTGTAGCGACCGGAACCGGTACCAGCGGATTCGGTGGAGCCAATGGTGATGGTGTATATGGAACTGCATCAGGCAATCTTGGATATGGAATTAATGGATTCGTTACAAATGGAGTTTCTGCAATTGGTGTTTATGGATATGGTGACCCGGGTGTTGCTACCAGATATGGTGGGTTTTTCGATAATGATTTAGGAACAACAGGTGTAAAAACCTTCCTGATTGATCACCCACTTGACCCTCAAAATAAATTACTCAAACATTTTTCAATAGAATCGCCTGAAGTGCTAAATATTTACAGAGGAAATGTTGTCCTCAACAGTGCCGGCGAAGGAACTGTAACTTTACCAGACTACTTTGAAGCAGTAAATAATACTAACTATAGTTACCAACTCACTCCAATCGGCAATGCCGCTCCTGTTTTTGTTAAATCAGAAATCAGCAACAAACAATTTGTTGTTGCAGGTGGTAACCCGGGACAAAAAATTTCTTGGGTAGTTTATACGGAAAGAAATGATCTTTACATGCAACAATATCCTGAGGAAAGAGCTGCAGTTATAAATAAAACTAATGATGCAATAGGCAAATACATGTCACCACAATTATATGGCCAACCTGCATCCATGGGTATTCACTATAAAGATAAAAGCAATCTCAAAGCAACTACAGCAAAAACTACTGAAGTTACCGGAGAAACTACCGAAAAAACAATTGAAGTAAAACAATAGTTGAAACAAATGTTATTCACTTAATTTAAATTTACCATGCAACTGTTTCACATAAAAATATTACGAAAATTATTTTTGCTGACTATTTTTTCTCTGACTTCTTTTTCCGTATTCAGTCAATGTATGACCTACGTTGTCCCTATGCAGGAAAAAATAACAGGAGCTTCTGCAATAATTGAAGGTAAAGTAATCGCCCGACAAGGTTTTTGGAATGCAAACTCATCCTTTATTTACACCAGTAATATCATTGAAGTTTATAAAGTTTTCAAAGGCTCTGTCACTACCAACCAGATTGAAGTAATTACCGAAGGTGGTGTTGTAGGAAATCAAATGATTAAAGCTGAACCTTCACTCGAACTACAGATTGATGAAACAGGAGTTTTCTTTTTGATTCAGGCTGCAAATCTAAATCCAGCTTCTCCTTTTACACCTTCTAATCAGTTTGAAGGTTATGCAGCAAATCAGTCACTCATTAAATATGATTTAAAGGATGGCTCTGCTGTTGACGGCTTACTAAATTATTCAAACATTGCAACAGAAGTGTATCAGCCGGTTATTCAGGCTACCGGACAGAATTACACAGAAATTATTCCTGCTAATTTTATTCAATCATCTAATTCTGGTCCGGGGGGACCACCTGTGCCTTTGGTGTTTCCAACTATTGCTACTATTACATCTCCTTCAACTGCCGGAACATTTTCTTTAGTAACGATTACCGGAAATAATTTTGGTGCCGGTCCATATGGAGGAACTCGTGCACTTGAATTCAGAGATGCTAACAATGGAGGAGCAGGCTTTATCCCTACTCCTGCAAATCATATTATATCATGGACAAATACCAGTATTCAGGCATGGGTCCCAACGCAGGCAGGAAGTGGAAATATTCGTGTAACTAATGAATTAAATGAAGCAACTATTTCAGGTGTTACTATAACCATCAATTACAATGAAACTAATGTAAATTCAGGTGGAGTTTATTACCAACCTGATTTGGTAAACGATAATGGAACTGGTGGATACACCTGGCAATATAACAACTTATTCAATGGGAACGCTGCGGCTGTTGCTTCCTTCGAAAGAGCTTTGCAAACATGGCGCTGTGGAACCTTTGTTAATTTTAATAAAGCTGGTACTACTGCCACTGCTTGTCAAGCGCTTGATGGTGCAAACATAGTCACATTTGATGGTGCCTGCGCATTGCCAGCCGGAGTGCTTGGTGTTTCCTATAGTTACTACAGTGCCTGTGCTGCAGGTGTTTGGTATGTAACTGAAAACGATTTGAAATTTCGCACCAATGGAACCGGTGGTATTAACTGGAACTATGGTCCTGCTCCTACAGCTGGTGGTCTGTTCGATTTTGAATCTGTTGCTTTGCATGAACTTGGACACAGTCATCAGTTGGGCCATACAATTACACCTGTAACTGTCATGAATTATGCCGTAGGGCCAAATACCGATCGTAGAACACTTACTCCGATCAGTGAAACAGCTGGTGGAAACGATATTATGTCGCGGAGCACCGTAAATAATTCGTGCGGTCCGTCAGCAATGGTTGCATTAAATGCTTCTAATTGCTCTATTGCAGCTCCGGTTGCTAACTTCTCCGGAACGCCAACCTCTGGCTGTAATACTGTTACGGTTACTTTCACTGATCTTAGTATTGGCTCGCCCACTACATGGACATGGGCATTTCCCGGTGGTGCTCCTGCAGCTTTCGTAGGTCAAAATCCGCCACCTATTACTTATGGTACTCCAGGAAATTATACTGTTACTTTAACAGTTACTAACGCATCAGGAACCGATGCCGAAACAAAAACAAATTACATTGTCGTAAATAACTGCCCTCCGCCTGTAGCAGATTTCTCTGCATCACCATTATCGGTGTGTACCGGACAACCAGTTTTCTTCAATGATCTTTCCACAAATTCTCCTACATCCTGGACTTGGACATTCCCGGGTGGAGCTCCGGCATCTTCAACATTGCAAAATCCCTCAGTGACTTATGCCGCTGCAGGAAGTTATGCAGTTACATTAACTGCCACAAATCCTTATGGAGGAAATACAATAACTAAAACAGCATACATTACAGTGGTAAACTGTCCGCTTCCTCCCGTTGCGAATTTCAGTGCCACTCCTACTACTCTTTGTGCGGGCGGTACAGTGAATTTTACCGACCTTAGCACGAACAGTCCAAATTCATGGCAATGGTTTTTCCCTGGCGGAACTCCGGCATCTTCCATTTTACAAAACCCTGCTGTTGTATATGCAACTTCCGGAACATATCCGGTGACATTGATAGTGTCGAATATAAGTGGATCCAATACTTTGACTATAGCAGGTTATATCACCGTAAATGTTTGTTCAGCACCAGTAGCAAACTTTGCAGGATGGCCAACCACAGTTTGCGCCGGCTCACCTGTAACTTATGCTGACCTGTCAACAAACAGTCCTACAAGTTGGGTATGGTCATTCCCGGGTGGAACACCTGCTTTATCAGCACTTCAAAATCCTGTTATCAATTACAACGTGGCAGGAAACTATAATGTGACATTGCAGGCAACCAATGCCTTTGGGAATAATACGATGGTAAAAAACCTCTATATTTCTGTTGTTGCTTGTCCGGCATTCGGCTCCGGACTTATTGTAAATGACGGATCTTTGATACAGGTTGAAACCGGTGCACTTGTTACTGTACAGGGAGGTTTTGTGAACCGCGATAATGGTGCAAATATTGGCCGGTTGGATAATTGGGGACTAATCACTTTAACTGGTGACTGGACCAACAATTCCGGCGGAAACGCATTCATTAATTCTAGTCCTGGGACAACTGATTTTAATGGTGCTGCACAAAGTATTCTTGGTTCAACAACAACCAATTTCTACAATTTAACCTTGTCGGGAAGTGGTGTAAAAACACTGGGAGTTAACACGGTTGCAGAAGGAGTTTTAAATCTGAATGATCGAGAATTAGCAACAGGTGCCTACTGGATGCATGTAACAAACCCTTCAAATACTGCAATTACACGCACCGGTGCATTAAACTCAACTCCTGTTCAGGGATTTGTGAGCAGCACAGGACTTGGTAGGTTGAGATGGAACACGAACTCTACAAGTACCTATATTTTTCCTGTTGGTTCCAGCATAAATGGTGGCCGTTTCAGACCTGTTGCACTTCGACCTTCTAATGCTTCCGCAAATACCTACGCAGTGAGATTTGTGAACAACAATCCTACTCTCGATGGATTTAATGTTGCTCTTAAAGATGCAAACCTCGGAGCAATAAATCCACTTTGGTATCAGAAAATTAATAGTATCAGTGGAACTACTAATCCTGATATCACGCTTTATTTTGATAATATTCAAGACGGTATTGCGCCCCTTCCAAACCTTCTGATGGCTCAATGGGCATACAACGCACCTCCTGTTCAATGGAGATCCATTTCAGGTGTTGCAATTGCAGGAGCAGCATCACCTGCCTTGTCGAGTGTCACTAAAGCTGCCTGGATCAGTTTCAACACTGAAAATTTTGATCTGGCACCTCAGTCTATTCCTCTTCCTGTTGAACTTATCAGTTTCACCGGAAAGTGTGATTCGAAATCCATTTCTCTGGAATGGGTAACAGCATCTGAATTGAATAACGATTTCTTTGTGCTTGAAAAAAGTTTTGATGGAATTAATTTCTTTGAAGTGACACGAATCAAAGGTGCAGGAACAGTTAGTACAACTACTGCTTACAAATTCCACGACCATGATTTAAAAGATGAATCACGCTGGTATTACAGACTTAAACAAGTTGATTTCAATGGCGAAAGTGCTGAGTCAAAAATCATTTCTATCAATTGTAATGAATCAGGTAAAAATGATGTCAGCATTAATCTGTATCCTAATCCAGTTCATGACGCATTAAATCTTGTAATTAACCAGGACTTCTCCGGAAAAGTAGTTGTAACAATTGTAAATGTGCTTGGACAAACAGTCTTCAGTCGTGAGTACCCTGTTGCAGCAGGAATACAACAAATTGAGCTCGACATCAATTACCTTGCTCCTGCCATGTATCACATTGTAATTGAAAGCGGAAGTTATAAAAAGACCGAAAAAATCATCCGACAGGATTGATTCCTATTATTAAAATACACCAGGCCACTCCGGAAAGAGTGGCCTTTTTTATTGCTGGTATCTGTTAAACTTTTGCATTCATTTATAATCAAACCCATTCACAATTCTCAATTTAACAGTCATGATCCGAATCAAATTCTTTCTTTTATTGATTTTCATATCACATATGGCCCAATCTCAGCAAAACACCATACTCATAATTGCTGATGATGTTGGCACGGATTACTTTGGCGTTTATAGCAACTCTGTCGATACAGCTAATACGCCAAACATCCGACAGTTTGCAGAAAATGGAATTCTTTTCAGGCACTCATGGGCAAATCCGGTTTGTTCTCCAACCCGGGCTGGAATTTTCACCGGCAGATACAGTTTCAGAACCGGTGTGGGAGGTGTAATTACCAGCCAGCAATTACCTCAACTCGATACCGCTGAAATATCGATTCCGGAACTATTAAAATATCATGCACCAGTCAGTTTTGCAACCGGCTGCTTTGGGAAATGGCACTTACATAATTCAAGTCCACAAAAATATTTATACCCCAATCAAATGGGCTATGATGCTTATTCCGGAAATTTCAACGGAGCTATACCCGACTTTTATAATTACGTGGCTATTACAAATGGCATTGCTGATACCATTACTACCTATGCAACCACTAAAACAGTAACCGATGCTATTAACTGGCTAGATACGTTGCAAAGCGGCAAACCCTTTTTTATGTGGCTCGCCTTTAATGCACCTCACACACCATTTCATAAGCCACCTGATACCTTACATACCGTCCCCGGATTGATAGGAACAGTTTCGCACATAAATAATAATCCGAAATTGTATTTCAAAGCCGCACTTGAAGCAGTGGATTCTGAAATAGGCAGATTGATTTTATTTCTTCAACAAAACAATTTAGCTGACAGCACCAATATCATTTTCATTGGTGACAATGGTAATGATAAACGAGTAGCTCAAATAGCCGACACCTCCCATTGTAAACAAACGCTATATGATTACGGTGTTCATGTTCCTATGATCATCACCGGCCCAGCAGTGGTGAATCCGGGAAGAACGAGTAATTCGCTGGTAAACACCACTGATCTTTTTAGCACTATCCTTGAACTTTCCGGATTTGCTAATTGGTCAAATTTTATTCCTCCTGCATTTTTACCAAATGACACCCAAACATTATTGCCTGAAATTCAAAATATCGGTGGAACATTAAGAGATTGGATTTTCTCGGAACAATTCAGTACGACTCCGGCTTATTATGATGGGAAAACTATCAGAAACCACACTCATCAGTTGATCCGATTCGATAATGGCACAGAGGAATTTTATGATATGATGGTTGATTCCCTTCAACAAAATAATTTATTGTCGGGGACATTGAACACTGTTGACCAAAGCAATTACAATTTTCTTTGCTCCGAATTAAATAACCTTCTTGGCACCTCAGGTTGTTCCTTCACATCATTACCTGACAGCGCTAGCATGCAGGAGGAAATTCATGTCTATCCAAATCCATTTGATGGGTCTATAACAATTTCAACACCTTCAAATGCCGGCAACTCTTCAAAAGTGGTAATTTCTACGGTATCAGGACAAAAAGTATTTGAAAAAATGAATGAAACCGGACTTTCAACAATAGAAATCAAAAGTGGTCTACCCTCCGGGATCTATTTTATGGAAGTAATTACCACTACATGCACTTTTAAAAAGAAGATTTGTAAGTTGTAGTCAGTTTGGAAAGAATCAAACATATTCAATAAAAAATCCCGGAAAAACTGCTTCAATCAGTTGATCCGGGATTTTTCACATCCTGCCAAAGGCAGTTGGCATTTTATTGCCTGATGATATCAATTTTTCTGGCCGTTCTTCCTTTTGGTCCTTTAACATTCATAAAATACACACCCTGGCTTAATGAGGTTACAGGAACTCTGAAATTTGCACTGTTGTAAATATTACTGTAAACCAAAACTCCAAACTGGTTGTAAATTTCAACTGCAAATTCGCCATTCATGTCACCATAAACCTGAACGTAATCATTTGCAGGGTTCGGATAAACAATCAAATTATTATAATCAGCAGCAATCTCATTAAATCCTACTGTTCCGGTTGTATCAATTAGTACTGAATCACTGGCTAACGAGAGAGCAAGTAAATATTCAGAGGCGGTAATGGCTGTCACATTACTTAATGTTAATGGCAAAGTAACTTTAGCACCAACATTATCAACGATTACAATTCCTAACCTGTTAAGCAACCCAAATCCATTCACATTACTCTGGTCTGTTCTCACAATTGCAAAATCCATAGACCCTGATGAATAATTATTATGACTGAAAGTAATCAGGTCAACTCCAGGAGTTCCCATCCAGCATCCGGTAAAATCGACATTAAAGTAAGAAGGAGAAACTAATGTTGTATCATAATTAAGAGTGAAGGCAATTCCATAAATACTGTCAACAGGCAAAGTACTTGTACCTAAATATACTTCAACAATAACCGTATCGCTTAATGAGGCTGTATCCGGATTTGTAACAACATACATTTCAGGTGCAGGCAACACACTTGTTGATGGTGCAGAAAGTCTGAATGGATGAGTTAATCCATAGTTCAATGAAACGGCAGTAGTATCATCTGTATCAACAACACCATTACCATCTGTATCTGCATGTTTTAAGTTAGCTCCATTGGCAAACTGAGCCGACCAATCTGTAGCAGGCTGAGCTACCCATGCAAGTGATGCTCCTGTTCTTACAGGACCGGTATAACCATAAGCTAAACCTATATTGAGGATATCAGTATTATCTGCAACCAGATCGTAATTGGCATCACCAGGCCAAACAACTGATGTTGGAGGAACACATGATGAGAATGACCATCCGGCATTGCCGCCTAAATCGACACTGTTTGCTCCTGCATAAAACTGAGCACCACCGGTAGCCAGCATATTCTTCAACAAGACATAATCCAAACAAATTTGACCTGTTGATTTGGTGAGTGTTCCTAAGCCGGAATATCCTTCAACCTGAATCGGGAATCCACTGTTTCCATTAGAGGTCATATCACCTGTTAACGTCATATTGTTGATACGAACCAGTTTACCTGGGTTATCGAGTAAAACATCACCACCAACATATGGCAATGAAAGTGTAACATCATCAGCAAACTCCGCATAACCTGCAGTGATGGATGAGTTTATATTTACAAATTTTCCCTGAGCATACAAATTGTTGCAAGAGAATGTACCTTGTGTATTTGCATTTCCTGTGAATGTTACTGAATTAAAATGTGCTCCTTGTGGTTCAAATGAAAGGAAGGAGCTTGTCATTATTACATCAGCGCTTCCTCCATTGATATTTACAGCTCCCCCGGTCACATAAAATCCAAGAGTTGTAATAGTAGATGTACCAAGGTTTAATGTTCCAGAACCACCAAGATTGACGTCGGATGTATTTATGTCATGGCCGTTTGTATTAAGCGTACCACCAATTCCTGCAAAGTGAAACAAATCAACAGGATCAAGTAAATCCCAGGTACCTGTACCATTGAAATTTAAACCGGTCAATTGATTTCCTCCAGTTGAAATGGTATTTCCCGTGTTGGGAGATGTTAAATTAATGAGTACACTATAAGGATTTAATTCCTGAGGGAATGCAACCGATCCATTAACATTCAACCCATAGTTACCACTTGAACTGTAAAGCACTGTAGCATTTGGAATTGCAGAGAAACTAATATTGTTGCAATAAACACCCAATGTTGGATGCACATATACTGTATCACCGGATTGTGCAAATGAATTTGAATCAAAAATAACATTGTCCTGTTTCAGAGGCTGACATTCCCCACCTGCACCACCGGAAGTAAGCGACCAATGTGCATTGTCGTTCCAGGTACCTGTTCCACCTACCCAATACAGATCTCTTGAAGGAGAGGTATTGATGGTCCATCCTGTATTATTTCCTAAATCTGTACTGTTATTTGCAATAAATGTGGCACCTCCCGATGCGTGAATATCTTTTAGAATGGCATTATCAACCTGAACAACACCGGCAGCTTTTGTGAATATTGAATATGCTGAAAATGGACTGTATTTTCCTAAATTAAGAGTGTTAGCACAAGTACCTGACGAAATAAATGCATCATTCACTTGTAAAGTATCAAATAAAAACTGATTCACAGTTGGTGATAGCCTTACAGTGTCAGCAGTTATTTTGTATGCATTTGATGCTATTCTAAAATCAGCTACAATTGCAGTTAAGTCTGTAATAGTTACTCCATCATATGAATCAAATTTATTACAGGTCAGGCTTCCGATATAAGCATCAGCATAACAGGTTACATTATTAAATTGTACGGGCGCACCTAACATTTCAAATGCAGTTGGACCAAAAGCTTCCATAACTAAATTAGCATTAGCGCTTGAAACAGTCAGCAACGCTCCGAACACTGTATACCGTTCACTCAAATACAAAGTTGAAGTTCCAAAGTCGAATGAAATC
>JAEUTI010000022.1 GCA_016788065.1 Bacteroidia bacterium
CCAAGAAAATTCCCTCAGATGCTTTGGGATAAGAGCCTGACCAAGAAGTTCTCGTACCACCCCAATGTTCCCCTTTTGGTACTTCACGCCAATCACTAATAATTGAAGCACCTTAAACTACTTACCGGAATTTTTGCAGCTAACTTGTGAATTTATTCAATCTGGCCAATATCCCTGAAACGGAAAGGCAAAAAATTAGTATTATCAGAGCCGTTCTTATAGTAAGTATTCTATTACTTGCTATAAAATTTCTTGCATGGTACCTCACCCATTCCAATGCTATTCTCACCGATGCACTGGAATCAATTGTGAATGTTGTTGCCGGAGCTTTTGCATTGTTTAGCATTTACTACGCTTCTCAGCCACGCGACGAAAATCATCCTTATGGCCATGGTAAAATGGAATTTCTTTCAGCAGGTTTTGAAGGTGGATTGATTTTTATTGCTGGCCTGGTTATAGTCGGCAATTCCATTTATGCACTGTTTAAACCAACCGAAATTCACTCAGCCGATATCGGTGCAATTCTGACTGCAATATCCGGATTGATCAATTTTATTATGGGGAAAATCCTGGTAAAAAAAGGGATTAAAAATAACTCCCTGTTGATGATTGCAAATGGCAAACACCTTATATCGGATACTGTAAGTAGTGTGGGACTTGTGGTTGGATTAGTGTTGATATGGTTTACCAAAATCGTTTGGATCGATCAATTGATGGCCATTATTTTTGGAGCTGTAATCCTTTATACAGGGTTCGGACTTCTTAAAAAATCGGTAAACAGTTTGCTCGATGAAGCAGATTATGAAAAATTAAATCTCCTGATTACACGTCTCGAAAAAAGCCGTAGAGAAAAGTGGATTGATATTCATAACCTCAGAGTAATTAAATATGGTGCCAATTTACATGTCGATTGCCATATTACGCTTCCCTGGTATGAACCTCTTGAAGCTGCTCATGAAGAAGTCACGGCTGTTGAACAGTTAATTCGTACAAACTTAGGCAGCGAAGTAGAATTTTTCATTCATGCCGATCCCTGCATCACACCAACATCTTGTACTGTTTGTCAGGTTTACGGATGTTCTTTCAGAAAGGCTGCTTTTGAAAAACGGATTGAATGGACCATGGAAAATATGCTTCCAAATAAGAAACATAGCATTACCAGCGACAAGAAACATCAATCATAATCGAAATCTATCAGCTTATCTTCTTCGAAAGGTGTGCTGTGCTCTTTTCCAATTTCATTCAGCTCACCTAAGGTAAGATGATCGCTGGTAGTTGTTTCCAACCATACTTTCCCGGATCGGCGAAAAACCTGAACATGCCATCCAAATAAATCCTTCATTCTGATCTCCAGCTCAGCGACAGTAGTTGACGGTGAAATTTCAATTTCATCCACCTTCCTGTTTACAGAAATTGAATAAAGGCTGGTTGAAGGTTGTAAAAGATCGCGTTTTGCAGAGGGCTCCTCCTCACCATGACCCTTTTTGAAGAATTCAAGCTTCAGAAAAGGGAATTTCGTCATGAATCCGGAGTTCAGATCTTCAATAGTCGCTATTTCAGTAAGTTTAAATTTCATAGGTGGTAGTAATTAGGATTTATTTTTCCAAAGTTAATCCATTTCATTCGCCTAAAATATGATGAAAATCAGTGAAAATTGAAAGCTGAAAACAATCTATTTATTTCATTATCAATAACATAATAATGTTAACATTAATTTAACATAGGGTTAATGTTTATCCAATGTTAAGTGCACAAATTTGCATCAATCAAAAACGGCTTAACCTGGAACAAACATCGGGTTAACATCAAAAAAGAAATCAAACTTATCAAAAAATACTATGAAAATTAAATCTTTGATCGCGATTTTGGCTGTGGGAACAACATTATTCGCTTCATGTGGTGCACCAAAAACGGAAGAAACGGCATCAACCTCTGACAAATTAAAAGGAGAAGTTAAAATTGACGGTTCCAGTACAGTTTATCCAATTTCGGAAGCTGTTGCTGAAGAGTTCCGTTCAGTTCAACCTGATGTGAAAGTTACTGTAGGATTATCAGGCACCGGTGGTGGATTCAAGAAATTCAGCAGAGGAGAAACAGATATCAACAATGCATCACGTCATATAAAAGAAGATGAAGGAAAAGCATGTGAAGCAAACAACATTCACTACTTAGAGCTTGAAGTAGCTTATGATGGTTTATCGGTAGTTGTGAATCCTGCTAACGACTGGGTTAAAGATATTACAGTTGCAGAATTGAAAAAAATGTGGGAACCAGAAGCTCAAGGAAAAATCACAAAATGGAGCCAGATTCGTGCAGGATGGCCTGACACTGAATTTCATTTGTATGGTGCCGGAACAGAATCAGGAACCTATGATTATTTTACAGAAGCTATTGTTGGTGAAAGCCATAAAAGCCGCGGTGATTATACTGCAAGTGAAGATGACAACATTTTAGTACAAGGTGTAGCTGGCGACAAAAATGCTTTAGGATTTTTTGGATATGCTTACTATGAAGAAAACAAAGAAAAGTTGAAATTGGTTCCAGTAAACGATGAAAATGAAGCAAACGGTGCAGGAGCAATTCTTCCATCTGTAGAAACAGTAAAAAACAAAACATACGCACCACTTTCAAGAGCATTGTTTGTATATGTTAATTCAGTTGCTGTTGATCGTCCGGAAGTGAATGAATTTGTAAAGTTCTATCTTGATAATGCAGGAGCACTGACCCGTGAAGTAGGATTCATTCCAATGTCGGATGAAGAATATGCAGCGCAGAAAAAGAAATACGAAGACTTCATGAGCACTCATGTTAAAAAATAAGTTGGTTTAATAATAATTAATTAAAAAGCATCCGTTAATAGCGGATGCTTTTCCTGGTTATGAAAAAACGAGATAAAGAAAAACTGATTGAGTTGGGACTGGCAGCATGTGCACTGCTTACCATTCTTACCACCGCTGGAATTTTATATGTTTTGCTTTTTGAAGCATTCCAGTTTTTTAGTGAAGTTTCAATCGTCGATTTCCTTACCGATACTCAATGGACACCATTGTTCGCCGATAAACATTTCGGAATTTTACCGTTGCTTACCGGAACTTTATTGACTTCATTCATCGCAATTATGGTTGCACTTCCTATTGGATTAACAATTGCACTTTATCTCAATGAATATACTTCTCCAAGATTTAAAAATACCATCAAACCACTTCTCGAAATTTTAGCTTCCGTACCAACGGTAGTTTATGGATTTTTTGCCCTCACCATTGTAACTCCTTTTTTACAAACCATTTTTCCTTCCATGTCGGGATTCAATTCCCTGTCTGCAGGATTTGTAATGGGAATTATGATTATCCCTTATGTCTCTTCACTGAGTGATGATGCAATTTCAGCTGTGCCACGTTATATCCGTGAAGGATCACTTGCCTTAGGAGCAACCAGATTTCAAACCGCCTTCAAAGTAATCATACCATCGGCATCTTCCGGAATTATTGTCTCAGCAATTCTGGCAATTTCAAGAGCTATTGGTGAAACCATGATTGTTGCAATCGCTGCGGGACAACAACCTAAATTAACTTTGGATCCATTCGTTCCTATTGAAACAATTACTACATACATCGTTCAGGTTAGCTTAGGCGATGTTGCACATAACTCTTTAGAATACCGAACTATTTTCGCTGCCGGAATTGCACTTTTTGTATTCACCTTCCTGTTAAATAATGCCAGTTACTATCTGAACAAAAAACTCGAGAAAAAATATGTCTAATCGCTTCGAGAAAATCGCACGTTTGAAGGACTCTTCCTTTAAAATATTCGGAATGTTTTGCACATTCTTCGGATTGGCTATGCTGGCCATTTTCATATCAAGTATTTTTAGTGAAGGAATTTCAAGGATCAGTTGGGATTTCATCACCAGCTATCCATCACGAAACCCTGCAAAAGCAGGTATTCTTTCCGCCTTGGCAGGAACACTCTGGATTATTGTTATTACAGCTCTTGCAGCTATTCCGATTGGAATTGGTGCCGCTATTTACCTCGAAGAATTCTCCAAAAAATCGAGATTAGGAAAAATTATTGAAATCAATATTACCAATCTTGCGGGAGTACCTTCTATTATTTATGGTTTATTAGGACTTGAAATTTTTGGCCGTATGATGGGTATGGGAGGAAGTATACTTGCAGGAAGTTTTACTTTGGCACTTCTTATATTACCTATCATTATTGTAGCCACCCGGGAAGCAATCAAAGCTGTTCCAAGTTCATTACGTGAAGCATCGTACGCTTTGGGCGCATCAAAATGGCAGACTGTAAAATCGACCGTTATTCCATCTGCGAGCAGTGGAATTATTACCGGAATCATTATTGCTATTTCTCGTGCCATTGGGGAAGCGGCACCGCTTATTGTTGTGGGTGCATTGGCATATGTTCCATTTGTTCCTAACAGTCCAACTTCCGAATTCACAGTACTTCCAATCCAGATATTCAATTGGGTATCACGACCACAGGCAGCATTTCTGGTGAATGCTTCGGCGGGTATCATCATTCTGTTAGGAATCACCTTCCTGCTAAATGCTGCTGCAGTTTATCTGAGAATAAAACGAACCGTAAAATATTGATGAATTTAGGAAATCCGGGAATGAATAAATAAAAGGTTCTTTGAACTCAAATTGAAAAGTACAATAATTCGTTGCGCACTGAAAAGGAATTATTTTTCCAGCTTATACCCTACTCCTCTTATAGTAGTAATATAACTGTCGTTTAACTTCTTCCGAAGCATTCTGATATGCACATCCAGGGAACGAGAATCTTTCTGTTTGAAATCTTTCCCCCAAATATATTCGAGAATATCATTTCGTTTAAAAACCTTTCGGGGATTTGTGGCAAGAAGCAAAAGCAATTCAAACTCTTTTTTAGGAAAAGATATTCTGTTGCCCTCCAGATAAACAGTGTAAGCAGGTTTATCGATAATTAAACTACTCTCCAGATCACCTGAATCCACAGCTACTCTCCAATCAACACCATTGTCCCGTGTATTACGAGAATTTCCTGATGGGATTGCCTGATCTTCTTCTAAAATTACGATTTTGTTCACAAGCTATTTTCTGATGCATCAAAAATACTTCATCAGGTTTAACCCAAAATAGAATGAAAGTTAAATTGTGGTTAAATTTTAAAGTGAACAGTGAGCAGTGAAGAGTGATCAGTTAGCAGTATGCAGTATGCAGTTAGCAGTATGCAGTTAGCAGTTAGCAGTTAGCAGTTAGCAGTGAAGAGTGATCAGTTATCAGTGAAAAGTTATCAGTGAAAAGTTATCAGTGAAGAGTGAACTAATCTGGTAATTTGGAAATTTGGTGGTTTGATGATAGGTGTTTTTGAGTTAAAAGTCATGACTGCTAATAAGGGACAAGCGCTGCCCTCAGCGAAGCCCAACGGGTCAAGTTGCAAAAGTGCTTTTAGCTTGCTTTCAAGATTTCGTTTTTCATTAATGATATATTGAGTCTTCAGCTTACACAGTAGTATTTGGTCCCAGCAAGGAGTCATGAAGTATGCTTCAGTGACTCTGATGCGTGGTTGAAGATTGACTACCAAGAATTGAATAATGACATACTATGGGGAAAAAATCTTTTTTTAATCTTTAATCCATCAGTCTTCTGCATATTTTCTGAAAAGTCATTTAAAAGGATTGAACAGCATCAAGCACGTGTTGGCAGTTTGCCGCCTGGCGCCGCGACTCGCGCCTTTTTTTACAAGACAGTTTTTTCTTAGAAAAAACTGTCTTAGTAAAAAGCAGCGCACGGCAAACTACCAACAGTTTAGAATCAACTAAGTAAAACGTGATTCACTAAAATCATCTAAAGAAAGAAGGAAAGTGCCTGAGGCTGTTCTTGACTTTTTGGTTACTTTTTGGTCAAGCAAAAAGTAACAAAGCCTGCATGGCAGATGCAAGACTGAATGAGAATGCCATGCAAAACGAGAACGAAGAATCCGATCTGAATCAGTTGGAGAAATTCCTTTTCTGAGCAGAAACAAAATAATCCTTAATCCTTAATCCTCCATTGCATGGGCAGATTTTTTGTTATAAAAATTTCTCTGAAAGCGAGCTTTCGAGTTACTGCTCTTCAAGGATTAGCTGCGCTGATCCCTACTTTCCGGTATTGCAGTACTCCCTAAATCCGCCCCGGGGCGGATTTGCAACTTTAATGATTTTCGTCTACAAGGATTAGCTGCGCTGATCCCTACTTTCCGGTATTGCAATACTCCCTAAATCCGCCCATTGTATGGGCAGATTTTTTGTTATAAAAATTTCTCTGAAAGCGAGCTTTCGAGAAATTTTTATAACAAAAAATCCCGGCGTAGCCGGGATTTAGGTTGTCTTATACTGCGGACCCGTAGGATTGTTGACCATTACATATATTGTTGAATATCAATATATGAATTTATTTTTCAATTAGAATATTTGGGCATAATATTAATAAATTTGGGAATATAATCTCCTGAAAAATGAGGTACCCCCATCCCAAGGTAACATTCCAGTTGAAGAAAACTGGTAAACGCCATACGGTAGTTCTACGGTTAAACATTGCTACAAAAAATGTATTGTGGACACTTAATCACAAAACATATGGCCCTTATAAATCCCATTATATTTCTACTAAGCTCGACATAAAGCCAACTGAATGGGATTCTAAGCGTCGCAGGGCAAAAGGTAAAAACCCATTAAACACTGCTCTGGACAACATAGAAAAGCTCACAAAAGAAGTCTATTTCACTTATTGGCGAACCGCTGAAGGAAATCCGGATTTAATTATAAATGCAATAAAGAAAATTGTATTTGGTTTTCAGATTAGGACGCAAGATGTAGTATTCAAGGAAAATTCGATTTTACCTGCCTACCAGGATGAAACATTACCGGTGGTTACCGGCGACGCTGCTACCATTCTGGAAAAAAAAGCGGAATATGATGAAAAGGAGTTTGTAAAGGATAGAATTAAGGAAATGAATTTAATTGATTATATCAAGAATGTGTACTTAGTCAAGCGAACGGACCTGGAACCAGGTTCAGTGAAATCCTATTCCAACATACAAGCATTCATACGGTCATATAATTCAAAAACGAAAGTTTGTGACTTAAATGAAGAATGGGTAATAAGTTTTATGGATTGGGCGAGAAAACGAAAGCAAGATGACGGTTCCTTATATAGCTATAATTATGTAAACACCTGCATCCAGAAACAATTGAAAGCAGTATCAAATTATTTGATGACGTATGAAAAAATTCCAAATGACATTGCCTGGAAGAAAAAAGAGATACGCAAATCAGGAACCAAGACGGATGAAATCGCTTTAAATTTAAAACAGCTTAAAACAATCATTGATTTGGATTTGTCCGGTGCAAGAAAAAGAGAAAAGGATTTGCCAATGTTGGAATTGTCAAGGGATTTAATGATTATCGGATGTTTAACATCGCTACGGGTCTCTGATATAAAGAAAATTCATCTGAACAAAATTGGCAAGGACAAATATCAATTAGATATGATAACCCAAAAAACAAAAGCACATGTGAAATTTATTGTACATCCGCTTGTGGGCAAGATTTATGAAAAATATAATGGTAAGATACCAGGTATGTCAGATTCCAAATTGAATAAGAATGTCAAAGAACTTGGTAAGTTTGCTTTTGAAAAAGGACATACTGAATTTGGGACAGAATTTATCAAAAAGAAGGTGGACCCAGATAACATCAATAGGATTATAGCGACTCCTCCAATAAAATTCTATGAGCGTATTAAATCATCAAGCTTCCGTAGAACATGGGCTTCATATGCTGTACAGTCGAGATTAATGAGCTTAGACCAAATCTGTTTGGTGACTGGTCATAGTCGGATTTCACAACTTATGGAATACTGTAAGACCAGTGAGGATGATTTGAATGAAAAGTTAGCTACTCTTTACAAAAAAATTAAGCTATAACTTAGTTACATCAAATGTGCCTTGAATGTTGTCCATATTTTCTCTGATAGTAACGCCGGTAACATTTAGTGTAATTTCATATTCGCATTCATACTCCTTGTTTGCAATATCATGGTACTTTATTTTAAGTAGTAAAGTAGGAAAATTTTTAAAGTGGTCGAGGAACCTTAAACGCTCACCCGTATACAAAGCCGTATACGTTGTAAACGTATATAAATAGATTAATGGCAACTTTAAATTCACTCCATTTTTATCATTAGAAATATATTCTATTCGAAATTCTCTTTCATTTCTTGGTGTATTGCTCCCGAATGGATGTTCCAAATGTGGAGCAGTGCCATGAAATCCGATTACGTCACTATCAAAGTCAATTCTTTCAAAAACAAATCCTTTATCTGATAAGAACTTTTCGATTTCCTTTTTCTTAAGTATAAATTGGATTTCAATATCTATTGCCGTACCTATTCCAATATTAACCAAATCAAGAAAAAATTCATTGGGTCGAATCGCATGGCCTTCTTCTATCGCATCAATTTTATACTCGGTCCAATTCATATAAAAAGGATGAATTGCTGTACGGTGTACTTTATAAGATTTACCATTGCGTAAAATTAAATTGGGCATTAAGCTTTGTTCACGTTGCCTTTTCATTTCCCTGATAGTTAGGTACGTCAATATAACGGCACCAAACGTTAGAAACGCACCTGCAATAGTTCCGATGGCACTCCAGGCATCCCACTGGATATGGGACATGTCGAAAGGATAGTGTAATAATATCATTGGGCTAAAGACATGAATTGTATCAAGATTTAAAATTCTTAATTTGGAATAATTTTAATAATTGTAATCATTGTTATTTAGAATTCATAAAAGGTTCAACCAATTTTTGTGCAACTGCCAATTCTATTTCAGGATTAACTGATAAGATTTCATTAACAGTAATTCGATTAATAAGTGGTTGAATTGAGCGAAGTTTTTTTATTATTTCTCTATCCTTATTGATAATATGGTAAACAAAAGCATATGCTTCCTGGTATGATGAAGACAAATTCATTTTTAATGCCTTAATTCTGTCTTCTGGTGATATTTCATATTCCATTGATAGAATCAATTCAGAAAAGAATACTGAAATACCTTCATTTAGCACAATTGTTTGGTCCATCTCATGAGTATAATAATTCATTGAAGGATGTAATAGATGTGCAATTTCATGTGCCAGTTGGTATGATAAATTGATTCCATCAATAATTTTTGGTGTCAGGCTAATTGCGATTTCACCGGATTCTGGATAATACTTGATATGTGGATTTGTACTTCCTTCTGTTATCTCAACTCCATAAAATTTCCATTCATTGACTCTGGGACCGAAAACATCTTCCGCAATTGACAAATAGTATTCAGCGCGTTCTTGTATATCCATTTGCATCATTTATTGCTAAAAAACAATAATCATTTGAGATTAATAAACCCATAGTTACAATCACTGATGCAATATATACAAAATAGTTTATTCGATTTGTAATTTGAAAAAACACCATACTATTTATAAGTATGAAAGCAATAAACTACCTTGATGAAAACGGAATCCCCGTTTTCCATATGTACCTAAACGATGACCCGCGGAACTGCGTAATGACCCTGAATTTTAGCATCGACCGTGCATTAATAAGCACAAAAAATACCGAACGTATTATTGCATGCATTGAGGAACGGAGGGCAGAAGGCTTGCGCGAGCATTTCGTTGAAAAATTGTTCGATTACATACGAAAAGAATGTAAACTCAAATAAATGGAGTGAATAAGATGTCTTGGCACGAGAAACTTATTTTATCGAACACATTTCATTTAGGGCACACAATGCTTGATTAGGTAACTGGTAATCAAAGAGGGTCTGCATAAAAATACTACCTATAAGGAGACAGAATTAAATCTTCTTCTTATTTAGTACTTTTATTTTGTTGACTTGCTCTTTAAAAAGAAACCAATTTCGTTTTACCTGGGCAATGCTTACACCCGACCCCGATGAAACCACTTTTTGGGTTAGCTTTTCTGTACCCTCATATGTAAGAATAAATTTTTCCATCTTACACATTGATGAAAAAGTATCATTACCCACATCCATATCTGAACTATTATATTCTATGGTCGTGTGTTGTGATACCTTTTTCCATTGACAATATTTTCTGCTCGCATTACTCTCTTTCAGGCCATGTTTTTTAACGAGCATCTGCACTATTTCTGTATAGGTAGATTGTGGATTTGTTAATCGATATTTTTCAATAATAGATGCAAATTTATTTTGTGTGTGTTTTCCTTTTATACGGTTCAATTCGGCAATGACAGCACTTCGAACTGAATAATTGTGACACTCTGGATATGTATCCAGGAATACGGTCATAAAGTTTTTTGACCGGATGCTCTTTTTGTACTCAAAATTTGGTTCTATTTCTCCGTTCGTAAATTTTAACCAAATATATGATGTCAGCTTATTTATGTGTTCATCTGTTAAGGGTATTAGCATTTTGGCATTCAATATCCACAATAAGTTGTATAGTTCATTTTTTGTAAATATTTCTGCCTGCTTGTTTCTCCTCTGTAAAATCCTGGATTCTATTGTGTGCGTCTTGAAAAAAATGAAGTTGGATATAATCGCCAATAATAATTTTTCAATTCCTGTTTTCCATTCATAATCTTCCAAAATATACAGCTTAATAGTAGCAACACCTTGCGGTATCCAGGCAAGTGTTTTTGATTCATTGCAGTCGTATTCTGCAATTATGTTCGACGAAAAGCAATCAGTAAGCGTATGCTTATTGTCATCATACTCAAATCCGGCTGTCCATTTTACGGGATGTCCGGTTCGTATATCAGCAATATGTTGGACATCCGTTACTGTTTGTTTAAGCTTATCATAATTGGAGGCAATTAGGTAATCATATTCAAGTGTCGCATCAATATCAAATTTTAAATGCGCATCAAATTCGTAATTTGTCATCGTTGGTTAGTATATAATATCGTTGGTTAAAAAGAAAAGGAGCAGGCCGCTAACCAACGACGATAACCGGCCTGGCTCCTGCGTCCACAATGCATTACCGTTTCGACCCGGAGATGCGGACATTGATAAATAGATGGAAGATTTGAATTCCTATCGCTCGATTTCAGGCATTTCGCGATAGACCTTATCAAATAGCTGACAGCCACCTTTTGCATGAAGAGGATGGTTAGCTTTGATGGTCGGGTCCATAGGATTGGGATTATGGCGAGTGACACCCCACTGTTTAAAGAAGAAAGGCACTTGCTTCAGCTTACACTTGATATGAATTTCCTTTACCCACAGGGGGTCAATAGGGCGTGCGTGAGCACTGGATTCGCCCCCGACAATGACCCACTTGATTTTGGACAGGTTAAGATGTGGTAAAGGACCAATCAATGGTTCCAAGCTCAGAAATCTTAATTTTGCCGGAATTTTCTTTAGAATAGCCAACCTATTCATAACCTTTTCATTTTCAATGGAAACACCCATCCAAATATTTTTAGACCAACTTAGTTGGCTTGCAAGTTCAAGTGCACGCTCTGGCCTTTTTGTAAGTACTTGATATGTATGTTGTTGTGTGGAGTTCATCATATGGAAAACTTCCTGGATATAACTTGATGGTACGTCTTTATGAAACAGGTCAGACATGCTATTCAAGAACACTAATTTTGGCTTTTTCCATTTATAGGGACGTTTTAACTCCTCTGGGTGAAGTCGAAGTTTAAAACCATCTTTATACTTTTTCGAACCCATAGCCTTTAACCTTTTTGAAAGTGTCCGGGCATAACAGTACTTACAACCATCGGAGACTGAATCACAGCCTGATGTTACGTTCGAGGTCACTTCTGACCACTCAATGTTGGTTTTTTGCATAATAACTTGTTTTTTAGTAGTTTACGACCAAATCCCAGGATTTTTCCTGTTAGTCTGCTATTTAAACGTAAAAAGGCAAAAAATGTTACATAATATATTGATAATCAAGTAATTATTCTAATTAGAAATTTCACTTTTTCAATTAGAAAAATTAGAATTTTAAGATAATTGCACTCTGAACAGGCTCATTTACAAAAAGAGTCCTGGCTAATTTTCACGCAAATTTTTATTCAAAAAAATTTTTTTCAGGAAGCTATTCCAGCCCCCATTTGCGACAAATTTTGAATGATTTGAACCTTGATTTCCGCGAAAACAACGCTTTTTCTCCGGCTGGTATCAATACATGAAAATTTGACCGGAGTCTTCTCGGACTAAATTCAATTTTAAGCGACTTTCTTCTGCCGGTGGTAGCTAAGTGCCATTTTTTATGAAACTTGCTGTAATCGCTTTAAAATGCGTTCCAGATTTTAGCCTTGAAATCCCATCCGAGCATGAAAATTTAAAATAATAAATTATAGTTGACTCCAATTACAAGCTCATTAAACTTTTTTGTAAATCTGAATTTACTGCCTATAAACAATGAAGTTTATCCGGTGGCCGTAATTCATTACAGTTCTCATAGATTATTTAAAATGTAGTCAACCCGCTGGTCGGGCTGCAATACAGGAATCTTAACAATAAGGAATGGCAACGATTCATAAACTTCAGTTATTAAGTCGTGAATCTGCCTTTGTGCCTTCACATCTTCAGTCCGGGCATAATCCGTAACCAGGGGTAAATAATCCAAAATGAATATTTTCTTGTAAGACACATTTGCGAGTGCATCAAGTAATTTTTGGTCGACCGGCAAATCCAAAAATCTGTAATAGGCCAGGGCATCAGGTATCGCTCTATCCAGAAAAACCTGTACATCCGGCGAAATCTCACGTTCTTGTTCCAATTGCATTTCAAGGACCCCAGTTTGAAATTCAATTTGATTTTTTCTGACCTCCTCTACAGTTCTTCCTTTCAATCGTTGTGTGTCGAGATAATGCCTGGCGTGTTCTATTGTTGTTATATATCCACGGTCTTTTAAAATGTTTACAGTCGTTGTCTTTCCGGAACTCGGACCACCTGTAATTACATACCAGTTAGTTTTTATTTTTGAATTAACTTCAATCTTCATTAACTGTATTTGACCCAAACTTATTTGATTTTGACTTTTAACATCCTGGCATTTATTGCAACAATGACTGTGCTTAAACTCATAAGTACAGCTCCCATTGCCGGACTTAACATAAAGTGGGGGAATAAAACTCCTGCAGCCAGGGGAATTGCTACCACGTTATAACCAACTGCCCAACCAAGATTTTGGAGCATTTTATTATATGTAGCTCTACCAAAGGCAATCATATTAACGACATCCTTGGGGTCGCTATTTACCAGGATGATATCCGCTGTTTCAGCGGCCACATCTGTTCCGGAACCTACAGCAATTCCAACATCCGCCTGTGCTAATGCAGGGGTATCATTTACACCATCGCCAGTCATTGCCACTATTTCGCCCTTGTTTTGAAGTTCTTTCACTCTTTCTTGTTTTTGATGCGGTAGCACATTGGCCATGAATCCATCCATTCCTAATTTTTCGGATACTGCTGATGCGATACTTTCATTGTCACCAGTAAGAAGGAAAGATTTTATATTCATCTTCTTTAATTCAGCAATAGCATCTGCAGATGTTTCCCGGATACTGTCAGCCAATGTAATTATGCCTGCAACTTCATCATCAATCAAAACAAATGTCAAAGTTTCAGCTTGCTGATTTATATTCACGGGAATTATGGGCAGCGGTTTATTCTGCCTGGTAAAATAATTGGGACCCCCAGCAAAAACATTTTTGCCATTGACTTCACCCGAAACACCAACACCAGGTTCATACTTGAAATTTTGAGATTTCCATAACTGTAGATTGTTCTCATCCAGTTCCCGCAAAATTCCTTTTGAAATGTAGTGCTCTGAATATTGTTGCAAGGCTGCAGCATGTTGCAATATGTCATTTGTTGAATATTTTTCATTTACACTGATTACTTGTTGCACTTCATGTGAACCTTTGGTAAGTGTACCCGTTTTATCGAAAATGATTGTAGTGAGCTTTCTTGAATCTTCAAAGGCAGTACGATTACGTATTAACAGGCCATGCGTGGCAGACATTGTTGTAGAAATAGCAACGACCAGTGGAATTGCAACACCTAAAGCGTGGGGACAGGAGGTGACCATAACGGTGACCATGCGCTCCAGAGCGAAGCTTAAATCGTTTTGCATATACCACACCATGAAAGTGATAATTCCAACTATAATTGAAATAAATGTTAACCACTTCGCTACCCTATCTGCAAGATTCTGAGTTTTGGATTTAGCGCTTTGGGCTGACTGCACAAGGGCGATTACTTTACTCAAGTAACTTTTAGCACCACTGCCTGTGATTTTCACTTTTAAAGAACCATCACCGTTTATGGAGCCCGCAATAACTTTATTTTCCTTTATCTTTTTAACAGGAATACTCTCACCTGTCAACATACTTTCATTAACAAACGAACTACCTTCAATGACTAATCCATCAGCAGGAATTTTTTCTCCTGGTTTAACAAGAGCAACATCACCGTCTTTTAAATCATTTATATTGATATCAACTATATTTCCATTTTTCTCAGCATGAACAACAGAAGGAAGTAACGCGACCAGGCTTTCGAGAGCTTTGGAGGCAGCCATTGTACTTCGCATTTCAAGCCAATGGCCCAATAACATAATATCAATTAGTGTTGCGAGTTCCCAGAAAAAGTCCATGCCATGCAGTCCGAAAACTATTGCCACACTATAAATAAATGACACAGTGATTGCAAGTGCAACCAGTGTCATCATTCCAATTGCATTATGTTGTATTTCGCTAACCATTCCTTTAAGGAATGGTATTCCACCATAGAAATAAATTATGCTGCCAAATGCTAATAATAAATAATTTTCACCTTTAAATTCAAATTCGAATCCCAGCCATTGTTGAACCATATGACTGAGCAACAATACCGGTATTGTGAGAAGAAGACAAACCCAAAAGCGCTTTAGAAAATCGTGAGTGTGATGCCCGGCATGCTTATCATGAGTTTGTGTTTGAATGCCAGAATTCACATCAGGTAAGGGCTCCTGTGGATGATGATGCTGTGCAGTATGATGAGAATGGTCCATTATTTATTTTGTGAAAGCAGATATATAACAATTGCTGCCAATACAACGAGACAAATCCATGCTGATATCCAAAGTACTTTTACTATTCCCAGAGTTCGTTTGTTATAATCCTTCATTTGCATTATGTACATACCATACACGTGAAATATAGCACCAACAATGATTATTAAAATTGCGTAACTGTCAATTTTCAAACCCAATTTTGCGCCCAGTCCGAAACCTAAAATACCGGCACCAAGGGCTGAAGCAGACTGGGCCATTTTCATATATCCTGGAGAGGAATTTTGTATGGATGAGTTTGGAACAATTTTCATTGCATGTCACAATTTAAATACTATTCAGTTTGTTGCGCTTCACTCAAATGTCTGTATGCATTTTCAACCATTACAATTCCATCGTCAACAATTACTCCTATTGCCAGTGCAATTCCAGTCAATGACATAATGTTCGAAGAAAATCCAAATAGATTAAGAAGGATAATGCTTGAAGCAACTGATATGGGAATTTGAATTAGAATGATTAAAGCACTTCGCCAATGAAAAAGAAACAATAACACAACTATTGAAACACTGATGAAGACTTCTAAAAGTGTTGCCTTCACTGAATCAATTGCCTCTTCAATTAATCCGCTTCGGTCATAATCAATATTAAAAGTAATTCCTTCAGGTAGTCCTTTCTGCAATTCGTCCATTTTGGATTTTACTCTCATTATCACGTCATCCGCATTTTCACCGTACCGCATAACGATAATTCCACCAACTCTTTCACCTTCGCCGTTACCATCAAAAATCCCATACCTTATATCACCTCCAAGCTGAACTGAACCCACATCTTTTATCCTGATTGGAATATTATTAGCTGTACTAATAGAAATGTTTTCGATATCCTCCATGGATTTAATATATCCAAGTCCACGGACAATGTATGATTTATCACTCATCTCAAATTTCCTGCCCCCTACATCATTGTTGTTGGACTTCACAGCCTGTTGAACGTCCATCATCGAAAGATTATAGAAGTTGAGCTTCACCGGGTCTATGACAACCTGATACTGTTTTTGAAACCCTCCGAATGAAGCAACTTCACTTACACCCGGTACTGTTTGCAGAGCAAACTTAACATACCAATCCTGCAAGGCCCTTTGTTCACCAAGGTCAAATCCTTTCGCGTTTAATGAATACCAAAAAATATGACCTACACCAGTTCCATCAGGACCAAGTGTCGGAGAAATGCCTTCAGGTAGTAATTTTTGAGCAAAACTCAATCTTTCCGAAACCCTGGTTCGTGCCCAATAGATATCAACGTTATCCTCGAATACCAGATAAACGAAGCTCATTCCGAACATGGATGTACCCCTGATGTTTTTAAGTTTTGCAATGCCCTGCAAATTCGAAACAAGCGGGTACGTTATTTGGTCTTCAATAACCTGGGGACTTCTACCCATCCATTCAGTGAAAACAATAACCTGATTTTCGGAAAGGTCTGGTATGGCATCAACGGGATTGTGTTGCACTTCATACAATCCCCAGCCGAACATACCAGCTGCCAATAGCAATACGACCAGGCGATTGCGTAAAGAAAATGCTATGAGTCGCTCTACCATCTCCGACTATTGCTTTGTTCTTTCAATAAGTGCCATACCACATTTTGGACAATTACCAGGTTTATCGGAAAGTACTTCCGGGTCCATTTCACATTGATAAAATGTTTCTCCGCTTTTCAACTTTGTTGTGTCAAGATTGAATATTTGAGACGATGATTCCACTTTCGCTGAATCTGTTTTAGTTGACGAACTGTTGCAGGCAGTGAACGCGATAATGACGGCGGCGGCAGAGATAATGATTGCTATTTTCATACTGTTTTAAATTAAATTTGTTAATGAATTATTCTTCGTGATGATGCTCGTTCGATTCTAAATGATTGCCTTTCGGTCCGATTCCTTCCATGTGAACGAGCATTGCTCCATGATGCCCTGCAATGGAAACTGTGATTGCCGATGCGACGAGAAAGAGTGAAATAATTATTTCTAACCACGTTTTTCTTTTCAGAATAAAATGTGCAATAATTTTTCCAAACAGTGCAGCAACTGAAAACCACCAGGTGAAGTTTGCCATTTGTTCGTGGGTTTCAAATATTTCTTTTGCCCTTCCTGTGAGTGCTTCGGGGTCTGCATGAAAGGTGTTTGAAGAAAGCCATGCAGTTATGACACCCAAAGCCAACAACACCAATGCAACCCAACTCAATTCTTTTTTGAATACGAAAAATGAGAACAACTGGATGAAGGTCGCGATGATGAGCAACACAATAGGAAAATGAACGATTAGTGGATGATAATTTGGGAAGGCATCCACTGCCTTCATTTCTTCGTGCGCTTTCATTTCGTGCATCATGGCTGAATCGTGCTGCATTGGAATTGCAGAATGAGCAATGGAATCTTTTTTAGCATCTTTATCATGATGTTCATGTGCGAATGATGGCATAGTGAATGCTATCAACAGAGTTACTAAAACGGATGTGAAATATTTTTTCATTTCTATTTTTTTGAATTCACATTTTCATTCCTTTCATTTCTCCATGACCTTCCATTGGATTGGCACCTTTTTTAAACACATACTCACTATTCAACAAATATGCGCCTTGTACTACCACTACATCATTTTCATTTAATCCTTCAAGAATTTCTATTTCACGACTGTTTTGCATTCCAACAGTTACCATTCTATTTTCAAATACTCCGTCACTATTTCTTACCCAGACATTAGTTCCCTTACTATCCTGAATTATTGCGTTTAAAGGAAGAGTCAGAGATTTCTTTTTTTCGGTTTGAAGTATAATATTCGCCAACATACCGGGTTTTATATTCTGGGATGGATTAGCGAACTCCAATCTTGCAAGTACAAATCGCGAAGAGGATTGCACTTGAGGGTCCATAAATATAACCTTGCCATTGAACGAAATTTCACCGGCAGCAGGAACAGAAATTAATGCTTCAGTTCCCATACTGATGTATGGCAGGTAAGGCATATACACCTGGACTTCGACCCAAAGTGAATTGAGTGAGGTAATACGAAATAAAGTGGTACCTGTGGATACATAACTTCCTTCGCTTATTGATATTTCACTTACAAAACCATCCTGAGATGAATACACTGGAACATATTGATATATTTCCTTTGATTGTCGAAGTTTGTTAATCTGTGCTTCACTCATGCCATATAGTAGCAATTTGTGCTTGGCAGCTTCGCTAAAGTTATCGGACATGGATGCTTGCTGAGTAGCAAGTATAAACTCGTTTTGAGTAGATGCTAATTCCTCACTATATATTTCATAAAGGAGTTGGCCTTTTCTAATGAAATCACCGGAATTTCTAATTTCAAGTTTTTCGATTCGACCTGCCACTTTTGAACTAATGGAATTTGTGAGGTTCTGGTCAACAGCAATTTTTCCTGTAAGTACGATTTCTTTCGCAAGGTCATGCATACGAATAGTATCAAATTCAATGTTTCCCAACTTTATCTGTTGAGCACTGAGTTTTAATTGTCCGGCTTTAAGGTTGTTCCTTTTAACCTTAATTAATTTCATATGACAAATTGGGCAATTACCTGCTTTATTTTCTATGACCTGGGGGTCCATGGAACATGTAAAATATTCATCTGGTCCGGCCATTTCATCATGAGTATTTTTCTTACAAGAGGCAAATAGCAAAATAAATGTACTTGCTAACCAAATAAATCCTAACCTATAGTTAATGATACTACTCTTCATTGCCTGGAGTATTAATAAAACTTTCACTATCTATAAGAAATTGAGCATTTACTGCAATTTGTTCCCCACTTTCCAAACCATGGGTAATCTGAATTAATGAATCTGTTACTATTCCTGTTTGAATTATTTTAGTCCTGAAGTATTCGCCGCTTTTCATAAATACCACCTGGCTTTGTCCGAGATTAATCACAGCCGTGCGTGGAAGCCAAATTCCAGAGATTTCTTTGGCAGTGATTTTAGCAGAAACTAATGAGCCAATTTTTATTTTGAGGGAGTCAGAATTAGACAAATAAATTCGAGCCTGGACTGCAGCTGCATTCTGTCCTGTGATTGGTTCAATATAGCTGATTGAAGAGGTGATTTCTTGTGTAGGATTTGTTTCTAATGAAATAGAGACATTATCACCTACTTTTATTATAGAAGCATCAGAAGGGAATATATTCAAAACCGCCCATACCTGATTAGTACTAAATACGGAAAATACTGATTGACCCGTTTGTATATACATGCCTTCTTTGATTCCAAGAGCTGAAGACTGTGAAGCAGGAAGATTGATATTTTGAACCTGTCCTGGTTGCTCAATATTCTCGCCCATGCCGTTCATGCCATTATCTGCTTTATCTTCTGAAACTACGCCAGAACTAATTCCAATATCATGAATGTGGCCACTGTATGCACTGAACACAGGAAGAGGATTTATTGGTTTCAGCGTTACCTTTATTTGTTTTATTTGTTCACCTGTTAAGCCAAGCAATTGAAGTTTTTCCTTTGCAGCGTTCAATAACGAAGTATCGATTTTTGTACTGTTTAATAATAAAATAAAATGTAGTTGCTCCGTCACTATTTCAGGACTATAAATATCCATGATGCGTTGACCTTTTGAAACTTTTTCAAAATTGAACCTGACATATAGCTTTTCAATACGACCATTAAACCGGGCACTAATTGTATTTTGTAATCGTGGGTCATACGTTATTACTCCTGTAGCATTAATAACTGGATTATACTTGTAATTCGTAGGAGTAATTGTTTTAACATTGCTAAATACAGTTTTATTGGTAGGTTCTACCAAACCATCCAGTTCAGTTTTTTTGTCAGCTGAAATATGCTTATGTTTATCAGTTCCATTGCAGGAAATGATTAAACACGCGGAAATGATTCCGATGAAAATCGAAATTGCAATTACTCCAAAATGAGTTTTACTGCTATTGTATTTCCAACTGTTTCTCATATTCTACTTCTAAATTCAAAAGTAACTGTAGCTGGTCCAATTCATTCATTTTGGCCATGCGATACATTTTCAAACCCTCCAGAACTACAAATAAATCTTCAGTATTCTGTTCGTATGATAATAGTGAAGCCTGGAAACTTTTATAGTAAGTGGGACCAATATTTTCATTATAGTTTGATAATTGTTGCTTAATAGCCTTCATCTGAACTTGTAAGGAAGAAATCATTCCAGCAGTTTCATTGGTAAGTGCCTGCTTCTGATAGGTAATTGCGTTTGTTGTGTTTTCTAACCCTTTTATATTTGCCTTATATTCTTTTGAAGCCCACGGAGCTATTGGTATTGTAACCATTCCCATCGCTGAATACTGATTCGGCATCATGCCAAGTGATTCCATATGGCTTAGCGAAATTCCAAAGTCGGGTAGTCGTTTTGACTTTTCATATTGTTGCTGGAGCTTGGCCATCGCTATTTGTGCGTCAAACTGCTTGATATCACTTCTTGAATTAAGAATATGAGCTGTATCTAAAAATTGTGATTCATAGTTATGGATATGTAGTGTTGTATCCACATCAAAAATGTTATTTACATCCAGATTCATGAGTGTATTGAGCTCAATATTCTTCATTTTGATATCACTCAAAAGCATTGATTCCATATTTCGAAGCTCGAATAAATCCGCTTGGGCCTTGTAAATGTTGTTGAGCTGTTCTTTATTGTATGTATACCTAATTCTGGCAACATCTATAATATTATTTAGAAGTGAATCGGTCTGAATCAAAATGTCATGTTTCCTTTTTAAAATAACCCATTCGTAATAGTTCTTTTTCGCCATTGTAAACATCTCATTCTGTCGGGTACCTTTTCCTGCCTGTTCAACGGAAACCATAGCCTGCATAAATCTATAGTTAGCTTTCTGTTTAGCAGGATTGGGAATCATCTGTTCACCCGTTATCATAAACATTCCTTCCTTTATATTCTCATAAGGCGTTTCCCAAAGTCCGCCTGAAAGTGTAGTCGGCATCCAACTCCTGGTCATTTGTGAAAAATTGTCAATTGCAATTATCTGCTCATCATACATCTTCAACATAGGATTGCTACTTTCTATTCGCTTCAGAACAGAATCAAGTGGAACTACCTGGGCAGATATTTGCGTATAATATACACTCAGGAGTAAAACAAATAATATTTTACAATTCTTCATTTTTACCAGGTAAAATCAATTGTCCATGTATTTTAAGTTCCCTTTCCTTTACCATTTCATAAATCACCGGTGTAACCAGTAACACATAAATGGTTGATGAAATAACTCCGCCGATTAATGGTATGGTTATGGGTAACATTACATCACTGCCAGTTCCTGTTGCCCAGAGAATGGGTATCAATCCAAATAATGAAACACAAACGGTCATCAATTTTGGACGCAAACGTTGCACAGCTCCATCTGTGATATATTGTCGCAAGTCTTGCTTTGTAATTGTGGATGCCGAATTTCCTTTGATAGCTACCAATTTCTCCATGTACTCATTTAAATAAATAGTCATCAGCATTGCAGTTTCAATGGCTACACCAAACAAGGCAATGAAACCGACTGCCACAGCAACGGATAAATTTACACCATAGAAATAAATCATAAATACCCCACCTATCAGAGCGAAAGGAACAGTAATCATTGTTAACAAAGCTTCCTTCCAGGATTTGTATGTAAAATAAAGTACCATGAGAATAATTAATAGTACTATAGGCATTATAACAGACAACGTTTTGTTAGCGCGAATCTGATTTTCCCATTGACCGCTCCATTCAAGGCTATATCCTTTTGGAAGTCGTGAATACATTTTATTCAATTTCTCCTGAGCTTCCTGTACTGTGCTGCCCAAATCACGGTCACGTACATTGAATAAGATTGTTCCACGCAACATAGCATTCTCTGAATTTATCATAGCAGGTCCTTCTGTTAAAGAGATGCTTGCTACTGCTGAAAGTGGAATGGTACCGGAAGTGGCCGTTTTAATGGGAATCTGGTTAATTGCTTCCAGGCTATTACGAAAATCCTGGCCTAACCTGGCATTTACCGTAAACCGTTCTCTGCCTTCTATGGTAGTAGTCAGATTCATACCACCCAAAGCAGTTTCAACATACATATTTACATCGTCCACGCTCAGACCATACCTACCTATTTCATTTCTCCATACAGTTATGTCAATATATCGTCCCCCGGTAACCGGTTCAACATATATATCTTTTATTCCTTCAATACCCTGAAGCTCGTTTTTCATAGAAAGTGCCAGTGAATAAATTGAATCAAGATTTTGACCGTATATTTTTAAGCCAACATCTGTTCTTATTCCTGTCGATAGCATGTTTATCCTGTTAATTATGGGCTGGGTAAAGCCATTGACAACACCTGGGATTTGTAGTTTGGCGTTGAGTTCATTGATGATATCATTCTTTGTAATTCCTTCTCTCCATTCCGCTTTTGGCTTCAGCAAAACAATGGTTTCAATCATACTAATGGGAGAATTATCTGTAGCAGTACTGGCCCTTCCAGCTTTTCCCAATACATTGGCAACTTCCGGAACCGACGCAATTAATTTATCCTGTACTTGTAAAATTCTTTTTACTTCTGAATTAGAAACATCAGGTAAAGTTACTGGCATAAACAAAATTGTACCTTCATCAAGAGGTGGCATAAATTCAGAGCCCATACGAAGCATCATCACTATTCCAACAATAAGAGCAAAAATATTTATTGCGAGTACTGTTTTTCGCCAAGACAAACACCAGGAAAGGATGGGTGCATAAACTTTCTCAAGTCCGCGTGTAATGGGATTTGAGCTTTCAGGTTTAAGTTTACCTTTAAGAAAAAAAGAAATCAGGATTGGAGTTAAGGTAATCGCGAGGAAAGCATCGATGATGAGTATGAATGTCTTTGTCCAGGCCAGCGGATGAAATAGCTTGCCTTCAATTCCAGTAAGAAGAAAAACAGGGAGAAATGAAATAATAACAACAATTGTAGAGTAAAAGACTCCTGGACCCACCTGTTTCGATGAGTTCTCAATTGTTTTTATTCTTTGTTTATCATTCATATAATACCTTCGAAGCTACATTGATGCTTTTTATTACATCCTGACATATATCATTTTTCTTCCTTCCTTATTTCATAAGATGACCTCGTTTTGGCTAAATATTAATTAAAAGCATTATTCCACTCATTACAACCATTAGAGCATCTTCCACAATGGTAATGGTACTCATCGGTAAATTAAATACTGCACCCAGGCAAGCACATTTTATTTCAGTCTTGTTTAAAACGCTTTTGACAACACCTATGATGCTTACTCCCATAATGACAAAGGTTATTGAATTTGTCGCCATTGCATTAATGTTTGTCAGAAAAGCCAATCCTAATCCCAATTCTAAAAATGGATAAATCATCGCCCATACAGGAAATCTCTTTGCAATAACATCATACATTTGATATGCATGATAAAATTCGCGAAGATTAATTAATTTAAAAAATGAAAATGCAAGGAAAAATCCGGCCATGAAACTGTTCATCCATGTCATGAAGGAAAATTCTCCATTTCCAAACTGCGATAGAAAAGCAACAACTGTGATATAAAAAAATAATAAAAGTACTGGCTTGTACATTGTGAACCACCTATCCTTGTTATTAATTACTTGGTTAGATTCTAATATACCATAATCTCCTTTTTCAAGGAGGGCTTGCTGAAGTTGTAAAAGTGGTATATGACTGTTCATCGTTAATACTACTGTACTTTTTTCCCTTGATACTTCCGCTGACTCTATTTGAGGCAGAGACAACAATGCTGACTTTACTTTTGCTTCGCACTTCCCGCATGTCATTCCTGTAACCTGATATGTATGTTTCATTTTGCCAAAATTTATTGTGCAAATTTGCGCTCATGAAACCAGGAAACAGTTTTATAATTTTGTATTTCCTTTATATAATTTATAGATTGTCTATAGATTGTCGTTTTTGGGCTTTCAGTTCCTTGAAATAACTCGGAGTAAATCCAGTTACTTTCTTAAATTGACTACTTAGATGGGAAACACTGCTGTAATTTAATATAATAGCTATTTCACTAAGTGTCATTTCATTATACATGATTAACTCTTTAACTCGTTCAATTTTTTGAAGAATAAAATATTGTTCAATTGTTGTACCTTCTACTTGTGAAAACAAGTTGCTCAAATAGTTATAGTCATGATGAATTATGCCAGTGATAAATGAAGATAAATTTATTCTTCCATTCATGTTCTCTGAATAAATAAGCTTAATAATCGAACTCTTAATTTTTTCAATAATTTTACTATGCTTATTATCAATAATTGAAAATCCAACAGATGATAAGGATTGACTTAAATCACGAACTTCGACCTTTGACAATTCCTCAGTTATTTCCACCTCTCCCAGGTCAATGGAAATAGGATTTAATCCAAACTTTTTCAGCTCAGACTCCACAACCATTTTACACCGGTTGCATACCATATTCTTAATAAACAGCTTCAATTATTTTGAACTAATTCCAAATCCATTCCACAAACCGGACAAGCTCCTTGTGTAGTGTATGCAGTATCGCCCTGGCATTTCATTGGACATTGATAACGAACACTTGCAGTGTCAGATGCCACTATTAGTTTGTTTGAAGTGTTTTCATTTGACGAACGATTCCACGAACAGGAATATATCATTCCAGTTAATCCAATTAACAGTAGGATATTTTTCATTGCTTGATAAATTTTGAAGTTAATACTTTATCCAGGGAAATAATCTCAAGCAGATATAAACCTGGTTTCAAGTCTGCAACATCAATGGAATGGTCGTAATTCAGATAGCTTTTCATACATACTTCTCCAAGTGAATTATAAATCAGAAATTCCCACACATCATCATTATTAAATCCTGAATCGGTGCGTAAGTGTAAATGGTCTTTTACAGGATTTGGGAATACTATATTCTTATTTTGTTCCAACTCATTCAAACTTGTTCCAACCTGAACATACGTACCATGGCGGTACTTCACCGTTCCTGAATTATCATCTTCCCATACAACCCATAAGTTCCCATTAAACATGGCGATGTCGGTATTTGTAACATCCCCTAAATCGACAGTATCATAACTACTGCTAAATCCAGTTAAAATATCATTAGTAAATTTTATAGGAAGTTGCGAAACCCCATTGACGTTTTGCTTCCAGACAATAGCTGCAGCCGAACCATCGGTAGCGATTCTTGGATAATTCTGTTGACTTAATCCAGGTATATTCCCAGTTAAATTTTCAACAATTCCTAACGATGTATTGGTAATAGATGATTTGCTTAAATAAGTTCTATAATTACCAGTACCGGCACTCATAAAAGTTGAATAAAGTGTATCTCCAATAATGATTCCGTCAGGCCCGCTGGATGGGCAACTCATAATCATCCAGTTATTATTGTCAACTGCAAAACTGTTTGTAAAAGAAGAAGCTGAATCAGCTGAAATTCCTACCCATGTATCACGAATATTACTATTGTTATTGCGATATAGCATCGTATAATTAACACCATCACCCACCAATGCCCCTGGACAACAATCACAAACTTCAGCTGAAGTACCCCAGCCACTTGCTTTTACATCAGTTTGAAATGTATTCCCAAAATCCATCGACCTTGAAACCACCCATCTCGAATCGAGAAATGAGGAGTTAAACTTCATAAATGCCACAATAGGGTTTCCAATTAGGTCAGTTGTAACAGTCGGAAAACGCGAAATGCTATCGGCAATAAATGCAAGCTCTACAGGTGTGTTAAAAGTATTTCCGGAATCAAATGAAGTAAACAGGAACACACGGTTAGTGTCACTTGCTTCCGGCATCCGCTTTACCACTACATACACTGTATCTCCATAGGTTGCAATATCAGGTCCCATCCAACTGGCTGATGCAACTGTCATCCAAGGTGGATTCATTTTAACTGGTGTTGTAAATTGGGAACCGTTCCATTTGGAGAACATGACAGCAGCGTCACTCATCCGTCCCCATACAACCAAAGGATTTCCCTGGCGGTCAAGAGAAATGCGAGGATGCATATTGCCGGATTGATTTGAAGATATGTTATTGCCATTTATCCAGGTTATCCCAGACTGACTCAAGGATAGAAATGGAAGGCTTATTAATAAGCATATAAATGCTATAGATTTCATTTATTTTAATTTTTGATAATTTTCTTTGTGACGATTAAGTTGGAATTCGAAATAGTCAAGAAATATATTCCATCAGGTAAATTTGAAATATTCATTCTTGCAGGAAGCTCACTTCTTATCTCTGATAAAAGCTCACCTATGGTGTTAAATAATTGTATACTTGATTCATCAATGTTTCTTTTTGATTCAATGATTAAGCTCTCGGAAGCAGGGTTTGGAAAAATTGATATGTCATCATTAATTTCAAACTCGGTAATACCTACTGTAGATGTATCAATGACGACAAAGCTTCCCATCATTCCTTCATCCTCATGATGCAGCATATGACAATGATACATGTAAGGCACGGAGTCATTAGCGAAATCTTCAAATTTTGTAACGAACTCGACATATTGTTGGGGTAACACCAATACAACATCCTTTTGGCCCTGTTCATGTACCGGGACTGTATTACCGTTAACATTTAATAAATAAAATTGCACATCGTGTATATGAAAAGGATGTGCAATTCCTGTATTATTTGTTATACGCCATTTTTCAGTATCATTCAAATAAACCGTTTCGTTTATGACTCCCATATCAAAATGAAAACCGTTTATATTAAATGGGCCCTCAACCTGCCCAACCGGACTCATCATAGTATCGGGAAGCAAATTGAAATTTCTTGAAACAGTAAATCCTGTGTAAGGAGTATTGGTAGTTAGTGATGAAGGAATGGAAGTTACAGGACTGCCCGTTTGAGCAATTACATTTAGTTGGAGAATTTCAAAATCAGCTCCATTTAGAGGATTCAGATTATAATCCGGAATTGTGCCTCCCATCGGACCAATCACAGTTGCCGCGCCATAAATTCCATTCTGAAATTCAGAACTAAAACTTATTAAATGAAATGTCTGGCCTGTCATGCCCTGTAAGTCCAACAATATTTCCGCACGTTCACCAGGCGCTAATCGCAATCTATTCATGGAAACTGAACTATCCAACAATCCTCCATCAGAGGCAATCATTTTGAAAGGCAAGTTTCCAGTAAAACCGAAATTGTAAACACGCGAAGAGGAACCATTGAGCATTCGCAACCTGATAACTTGTGCGGGCACATCTAAAAACGGGTCAACAACTCCATTAACACATATAGCGGTATCCAACTCAGTAGATATTGCTATTTGATTAAGGATGTCAAATGCCTTGCTTTGAACTATAATTGGAAAATCGTCAACACCATATGTTCGCGGCAGGGTAAGGTTGGATTCAACACTGTCTTTTATTATTATCATTCCGGCAATGCCCCTGGAAACATGCAAATCCGTTTTGTTGTCACCATGAGGATGATACCAGAATGTCCCTGCAGAATTTAAAACCTGGAAGGTTGGACTCCATGTGGCTCCCTGGAGAATAACCTGATGGGGTCCGCCATCTGCTACTGCTGGCACATGTAAACCGTGCCAGTGAATAGTAGTAGAATTACCAAAGCCAGCTAAATTATTTGTAACGTTCATGGTTACCCAGTCCCACTTATTTATAATGAGGGTAGGTGCCAGTAAGGAGCCATTAATTCCCAGTGTAGGAGTATTAATTCCCTGGTAAAACTGAGTAACTCCATTTTGGATATTCAGGTTAAATGTTGTTCCTGTAAGGGCCGGAGGTATGGTCAATGGATTTTGACCCAAACCAGGCAGTACTATTAGACTTAATAAAATGCAATAAATAATCCTTCTCATTCTAATGTTGAATAATTATCTGTTCTCTTTTACTCGTATTATTATCATAAACTGATACAACATAAATTCCATCACTTAAACCATCGCACTCAATTTCACCGTTGCCATTGTTAATTGTACCATATTTTGCAACCTGGCCATTAACATTAGAAATGAAATAATTTAATGGCATTTTATTGTTAGATTTCACATTGATTTTGTCATTGACAATTGTGGGATAAATTTCAAATTGCGAAAAATTTAAAGTGTTAATTCCTGTTGGTGCATTGACAGTATGTATGAATGTCAAGGTGTCTTTCATGCCCGGATTTACTACATCCCATACGGCATACCGGATGGTTGCAGTGCCATAATTCACATGAGCAGTGATATGCATAAGCAGGAACCCATAATTACTGGGAGGCACTGGATTCATCATACCACTGTCGACCAGGCTTGTGTAACAAAGAAGATTATCACAAACACTGGCTTCCCAGTTGGCCGGGACGCTCTCGCTGACCTTTTGCCATTGAAGTTGAATAGTCCCGGAAGTGGTGTTTATTTGTTGAATGGTAAGTGTTGCAAGGTCTTCCATAATTCCTGTGGTACTTATGGTATCATCAGGAAATATGGAGTACGACTGACCTGTTAACTTACCAGGAATTATGTTCAGGAGTATAAGCATGAACACAATCAGGTTTGTAGTTTTCATCTTCACAATTTGTTTAATCTCCTTGTAGTGATTTTATCATTAATACTCAAGCGAATGAAATAATTTCCAGCTGCTAAGCTTGATATATCATAATTATGCTTCCAATTGCCATTAATTGTACCATCCCATATTACATTCACAATTTTTCCTGAATTATCAATCATTTCGATTTTAACCATTTCCGATTTTGTTACTTCGAGCGAGATAGAAACATTGTCTTTTGACGGATTTGGATAAAGAGAGAATGAATTAACATTTTCAGGTAAATCATTTATTCCAGTACTGCCGAATAGTGCAAGGATACTATCTCTCATGATAGTTGTGTCGCTTGTACTAAAACTCAAAGTAGAGAACATCACACGATGGTCTTGTCCTCCGAGTAATACAATTGTTGGCATTCCAAAGCCACCATAGTATGCTACCTGGTATGCACCGCTATCCATTGGGGTCCAAAATGAAGACAGATTATTTGAATTTACCCAGCTTGCCGAATAGGCGCATGTAGTTGAATTTTGATATGGGAAAGCATAACCCTTAACCATTCCTGGATAGGTCTGGTTTATTTTATTTCCCATTGCCTGTATTCTTTGTGCTGGTGGTGGACAGCTTCCACAGTTTGGCATATAAAACTCAAGAACTACTGCTTTACCTGCGTCCAGGTCGGCAAATAAGTCCACAGGATAATTATTGCAATCCAACCCTGTAAATTGTACTGCTGTTTGTGCTTGAGCTGAATTTATCAGACAAAGGACAACAAGACATATGTTTACTATTTTTTTCATTTTATTTAATTTTAAGTTGTTTGATTTTGTTTTCTAAAATATCCGTGTGAGAAGCGATTTCCATACAAGACATAGACTGATTCGGGTTTATCTTCAAAGAAGATATCACAAGCTGCTTTAACACCGGGATTTGAATTGATTCCATCTATTGTTTTTTCCTTGTCGTGATAGTCCATTAAAAGACAAATGGACCCAGGCGACATTCTGACATAAACATTTTCCAATATGTGTAAAATAATATCCATAAACTCCACCTGGTCGCCACCGTACCCAGCATCAATATGTAAAAAGGCTAACTTGTCTGGGAGTTCAGAAGGAATGGTTGAACTGAACAAACCTTTGTGAATAATAGGCAATGGCAAATTGTAGTTTGCAAAGTTTTCAGTGAATCGTTTTTGAGTTTCCCACTGTTCATCGAATTTATCATAAACATGAAATTGCTTTATGGAATTTGCATGTTTTAAGATAGATTGAATTTGGAGTGCACTATTGCCAACATGACTTCCAAATTCAGCAACATCACCTTCTACTTTATTTACCAAAACATCGTTCAACAAATGAAAGAGATTAATTCGCTGCTCCAGCGTAATCATTTCATTTGCGTCACCCTTCGGAGCAATTTCAATATCCAAATTAAATGTGTGTAATAACCAGTTTATTGGGCTCAGACCCTTTAACAGAAGTTTTTGTTTCCTGGTTAATTCGTTATAATACTTGTAATCCATGTTTAAGATTTAAGATTAAATAAAATATGAAGTGCCAAAAAAACTCTGTATTGTACATACAGAACTACAGCAATAAATAATTTAATTCAGATTCTTAAATCTCAAATGAGAAAAGACCCGGTAAGTACGAAAAGCGGTTCTTTGGTTATTAATGGAGGTGGGATTTCAAATTGGTGATTTTGAAAAGAAAGTGCACTTGTCAATGTAATCGACCAGTAAATGTTTAAAAGGAATGCAACTTTAAGTACAGGTTGCTTTAAATTGCATTCATAAGTTGTTTTTGAATACTCATCACTCGCTTTAAGGTGAAAACTTGAATCCTCGCAACAGTTTGGCTTCATACTTTTTTTACCACATTCACATTTCGACTTCTTGTCAATATTCAATTCAACGGAGGAAAGCTTGCCCCCACACCAATGAAGATTAACTGCCATACCAGAGTTGGCAATTAGGAAGAGTAAGAGTAAGAGTATTGTACTTGCTTTCTTCACTAAACGGTGATTTTAAATGTGTATTCAGGCAAATTCCTCAATACCTGGTATAAAAATATGTTTTTCTTCTGGATTATGATGAAAAAACTTCAAAAAATTATTTAATTAATTGTATATCAATAAGATATAAAACTTAAAAATTTAACAAAAAAAATTGGAGAAAAAATTTTACCCATGCTTGGTGTTAAAAGTTTGACATTTTTTTTCAAAAATTTTAAACACAGGGTTGTAGGCTTTTTAATAGGGGTCTTGTTTTGCTAAAGAAGAAAAGATACGACCCTTAATTAAGGGCCTTAATTAACCTGCTTAATTAAGTCAAAGTAAGATTTCAACTTGAAATTTTGTAGATAGCATGGGTTTTTGAGATGCCCTTTTCTTAATAACCTGTAAGATTACCAGGTAAACATTTGTATCTAACTTATGGAAGTTGATTTTCCGCACGCTGAAATAAAGAAGTTGCTGCTGGGTATCAATCTTTCGGTCATAAAATCTGAACCTGTCATGGTCATTGACAGATGGAAAGTTTATGATGCCGGTACAGTGCCACATATCACTTACGACCATCGAACAAAAAACTACCAGGTCAATGGAAATGCAAAGGAGAAAATAGTTGTTCGCTTTTTTATTACTCCAAAGCAATCAATCATTAAAATCAAATACTACTATTTGAAAGGTACGGATGAAGAACTGGCTTTTTATATAGTAATGGAATTAATACAAAGGGTTTCGAGAAAATATCCATTGGATTCAAATTACGTAATCAAAAAACTAAGATATCTATGAAGGTGGCCTGTTATTTAAGAATAAGTACAGGGTTACAAAGCCTGGCTAATCAGCGCGCAATTCTTGAAAAGTATGTCTCCGATAAAGGATGGACTTGCGACTACTATGAGGAAATAGAATCATCAAGAAAAACCCGGCCAATCAAAGCCGCAATGCTGCACAATTTGCGGAATCATGAATACGACGGTGTCGTAGTAACAAGGTTAGATAGGTTCGCAAGGAGTTCAAGAGAATTAATATTGGATGTTGATGAAATCCTGAAGAAAAATATCTTCTTTATATCTGTCATCGATAACCTTGATTTCTCCACTGCCAGTGGAAAATTGCACTTCCATCTAATGTGTGCATTTGCTGAATTCGAAAGAAGCTTAATCGCAGATAGGGTAAGCCAATCCCTTCAGCGACTTAAATCTGAAGGAAAAAATTAGGAAGACCACGGGGCTCAGCGGATAAAAAAAGAAGAAAAAAAAGTGGATATCTTTTGAGAGAAGCGAGAAAACGGCAGGTTAAGGACCGGGAGTCTGGAAATTATAAAAATTTAGAAGCTTATATGAAAGATTGAGATAAAAACCTCCCCCAAATAATTACCCATCAAAAAAAACCTCAAAAATGACCCAAAAACACTATCACCTCCCCTGTTTTTTCTACCATATAGTATTATTAATTTATTTGGGGGTCTTTTATTCTCTTAGTTCAGCCAATTCCCAGGTTCAGTCGAACAAACCATGGACTAACCCGATACTTATACATGGTTCCAGTTTCGCAAATATTATGCAGCAATTGTATCAGACCGGAAATTATGAAATGATGTTAAAGTTGACTGCGAAGGAAAGTAGGGTATTGCACGGAGATAGTGTAATACTTCGCTATTATCAAAATATGCAGTTTTCTTATCAGATACAACTGGTTTCGCATTCACGAAAAGGTAATAAATACCAGCTTATTTATAAGTCGAAAATAGATGCCACAGTGGTCAGATTAAAAGTGGATATTATTGTAGAAAGTGATACTGCAAGGGTGATATTGCCGTTAAACATGAATGAATCAAAACATTATTATTTTGGATATCTGTGAACATGCTCTTAAGAGATTAAACCTGGTGATTGGACAGGAAAAGGCGCATAGAGAAGTTCGCTTTATGCATCAGTTCATTCTCTCCGGGCGATATACTATTGCCTGGCACTATGGTATGCATCGAAAGGATTTGGCTTTGTTTACAGAGCGATGTGACAACTTTAATATCCGGGTCCTGGGCGTAGAGCTGCATATGGAAGGACCTTATCCAATTCACATCTTTACTTGGGAAGATTACAATACGCGGGACAATTCCTGGGTCCATAAAGCGATAAAGGACCTGGAATCCTTGAACATAGATAATTTCATAGTACCCACGATTGAAGTTGAGGAATCAACTTTAAATGAATATTTATTATAAACAAATTCGTATGGAGTACGATTATGAATCATTACTTCAAAATAAAGAATTTCCGGATTATACGGTCTTTACAGAACATATAAATGCCTTATACTTTCAATACTTGCTACCTATAGTGATGCAAGAGGTTAACAGTACACAACCATTATATGCAGCGAAAGAACATTTTGAAGAATTGGTGTCGGAAAATATAGATTTGCAACACGAATATGTTGAACTATATGATGAAAATAATGAATTTTATCTGACTCAATGTTCCGATGGCAGCCAGCTTTATGATTTTTATATTCTGAAGCGAAATAAAAAGGTGGCTTTGTTTTTTATCAGGAAAGCATTGTGATTGATTGGTGGAAATAATAATCCAACTGGTGCAGGAAATACATGAAAGGTTTAAGTCCTTGATAGATTACCATCTAAAACGAGAGTTATCTACTTTTAACCAATTCTTGATTATTTCTCCCTTTTTAAGCTGAACGCTTCAAATTCCGCCTTATTTTCATGCTGTGTCACAAAAACAAAAGGTGAAATTGTTTTCCGCCGTGCAGTCTCAATAATGATTGATTCACCACTCTTTAATTCATGCCGAAATTTATCAAACTTGTGCTTCGGTGCTTGCAGCTGCTGATTCATGATTTATAAATTTATAAGATGAAATTCTTAAAATAATCAAAAGCAACCCTATTGCATCCATAATGTCATATTCATTGGAGTCTATCAACCCATGAGCTGTTCTATGACGTAAATTCCAACCGGGTTTTTCAGTTAATATGTACTTGAAAAAATATTTATCATCATCCGGAAAACCTTTTACTGAAGATAGTTCAGAAAATATGTCATCAATATTTTTTTCCATTACTACATCGGTGGTTGTCCGCTGGCCAATAGGTTTAAATGTAGAAATTCCCATTCTTTCACATAAGAATCTCAAAACATATTCAATTTTAAGTGTTAACGAATCAACAACTAAAATAATATTATCAGAAAACCGCTGTTCGGAATTAATCAAAGCTAATTCATCAAATAGAATTTTTAGTCCAGGCTTTATGTTCTCCAATGGTACAACAGTAACTTTATACCCATTGTACATTCTATTAATTGGCTCATTTAGCCAACTTTTACTTAAAGATTCCATAACTGCAGTTAAGTTTAGCTTTCCTACATTGAATGCTTCGTAAATGAAAACAGCAACTTGTTGCATTGCCAGCTGGAATGTCAAGCTATATGAATCCAGTAAATTTTTCTCTTCAATTTCTGTTGCACTATAATATCGCTTTACTGTATTTCCAAATTTATCCATTACGCTGGATGGAAGCATGGCAAAAAAGGCTGATTCAGATTTCAATATCTCAACATCTTTTCTAACATCGTCAAGCGGCTTGAGCATGGGAAATTCCGCTAAAAATGCTACAATACCTTCTGGTGGTAATTCGGTAATCGTGTCAGTTATTCTTTTTCTAACTGCCTGAACATAATCATCAGGCATTGCTGTTTTAGTCGTACCAAGAGCAATTTTTCCTCGTAGTTCATTATATCGGTTTTCCAGTCTTGAAGATTCATCTGGAGTACTACTCATAGAGTAATATTTCATTGCTTTTTCAATATATGAAATAGCCGATAATCGATTGTCTGTGGCAGCATTTTCACCCAATTCCTCATAAGCTCGTGCAATTCTTAACAACCAATCTTCAGTTGCCGTAACACCTTTTTTAATTAACCTATCACACATTATGAACAATGAAACACTTGCATCCAATTTATTTCCTTTGTGTGTAGCACAAATATCATTCACCTTATTAAACAATAAAGTAAAATCGAACTTATCCTTATAAAAATTAAATCTGGTTAAGATTAGGTTGATGAAATCGATTGCATAGCGCGTTGCATAGAGATTGTCGTTTTCAATACTTAGAAAATTACGAAAAATATAATCGGTCATTTTATCTAACAAATCGCGAAACCGGCCTTCAGATTTATTTGATTCAATTATGGCTATTGCTGATTCAAGTTTTCTAAAATAAAAAGTAAAACACTTATCATTTCCACTTTGAAAAACTTGATAATGGTTTTGACTCAACGAAAATAATATAGATGCCAATTCATATTTGAAATCATTGTGCCTATTGTCCCCGGATAAATATAGTACTAAACCATACTCTGACTTGAAATATAAATTTGATGATTTGTTATAGCGGGATTGAATATATTCAAAATCTGAATCAACGTATTTTGAAATATCAGGCCAAATCAAGGGTATGATATCACCGTTATCTAAAGTTTGGTCGCCTACCAACATTGGTCCTAATCCTTCAATTTTTTCACGACTTACACCTTTTGAATCATCATTAACCATTCTAAACGACTTATTAAACGCAAATACTTCTCTGTTTAAATTGCTCAACCCAATTAAATCTGCGCGGTCCGCAGCACGTAATTCATCCGATAATTGCTGAAAATATTTATTTACCTCGTTTTGATTAGAATCGTCCCACTCAAGTGTATCAAATTCTTGGAGTCTTAGTTGAAATAAATCCATATGATAAAAACTTTAAAATTATACCACCTTTTCTTTATGAAGAATTTCCATTCCGGTTAAAAAGTTTCCATTAATTTCCATTTAAGAATAGTTAGTTAAATATAATACATAAATGGTAATATTTCTAACTCTTCATTTGGGCCGGCAGTCAATATTTCTCCGATTAAATCGGCAAACTTTAGTGTGACCGGTGTTCCATCACAATAAATGCATGCATTATAGTTCAGCTTGGTCAGCATAAGTACATCCTTGCATACAGCACGAATATCCTCGTCACCTCTAATTACTTCTATCCAAAGCGGATTTGGTGTTTCTAAGCCCAAAACGGATTGAATACGCGGCATGAAGCCTTTACTCCATAGAAATGCCGAATGGGCATTACGTATATAACAGGCTCCTCTAAAAATGGGGAATTTTCCTGCACGAAATAATTTAAATTCTTTTTCATGTGTAATTCTCACTCCATATACATTTGATTTACCGCTGGCTGCCTTTTCAAAACCTCTCCATTCATCATCATTAAAATATGTCTTGCCATGAATAAATATTTTCTCCGGAAAATCAGAGTCATTTCCTTTTTTGAAGGATTCAAGAACTTTCGAAAGTAACTCAAACGCCTTATCTTCTGTCAGATGATATTCCTTCGTGTCCGGATTGTAGTAGGGACCCACTCTTCCTCTAAAAACTACACCGTCTCCTGAATCAAGAAACATTTGTGCAGCACAACAGGCTATGCGTGTGTCAGAATGAGTTTCATCTCGTTTGAAAGTTAAACCTATATAACAAACATTCTTTCTGACATTTGCTACCTTCCAGGGAATACCACCTGCTTTGTAATAAACTGTGTTTGCCAAATTCCAGGTGATAGCAGTTACTTGTTGATTATATGTTTTAAGTTTTTTCTCAGAAAAATTAGGTTTCTCATGAAAGGCAATCGTATCTTCTCGAATAATTTGGGTAACAACTCTTTCTTTAAGAAGTTTAATTTTTAATTGGTTGTGAAAATGATTTTCATATTTATAAGCGGCTCTCCATCTTCCAGATTCTTCATCTTCAAACATGCTTGGTACTTTTTTTGAATATTCATCTGTGAATCCTACATTAATGGAACCTTTTTTGGGAACACTACTCATAGGTCGACATAATGTATAAACCTTGTTTGGAATGATTACAAACCAAAGTTTCGGCAGATGTTCTCCTTCCTTGATAAATGATTTTAAAGGGTTGACATATAAGTCAACAATCTCTGCTACCCTTATATGATTATCACTATACTTATATAAAGTATCTAATGCAAGTTCATTTATTTCAATGCTTGGAATGTACTCCAAATTCATCGACACAGAAAATGCCTGGTTAAAACCGGGAAAGAATGGTTTTGCAATATCGCGAGTAGGATGATAAACTGGATTTTGAATCTTATTCAACCAATTTTTGCACTTACGGATGCCGTCACTGGTCCCAATAATTCCAATTGCAAAATCGGGGACTCTTCCTTTATCGTACGGTCCAAATAGTGTAAGTCCATCACGTGGGTCAATCACATCCTGGCCAAATGCGAATTTTATTTCTGGTTCTCGAATGTATTCAATTCTCTGTGTTTTCATTCCAACTCCTTATCGTTAGTTAAATTATCATTCACATCATCACCGACTGATTCATCGTAATCGTTCTCTTCTATGTCAAACATTTCTTCACCTTCCATAAAGGTGGAAGAGTCGTTATCTAATGGTATTAATCTTGCCTGTAAATCTGGTTCATCGTAACCATAGGTTGAATGAAACAAAACTGGTGTAGCTGGAAGTTTAATTGAAAAGCTTTCATTGAGTTCGATTGTAATTAAACCTTCATCGTCAGCAATGCTATGTAGAAACGCAAGCATCAAATTTCTCCAATCCGCATTATAAAATCCTTTACCTTTTGTTTTCCTGGCCGACTGTAATTCTTTTTTCTTTTCCCATACATTTTGTCCATCATCAGAAAATACAAGGTGGCCTTTAATTGCAAATCTTAAAAAAGGACGCAGAATTGGACGAATACTAATACCATAGTGCCACATTGATTCAAAATATTCACCTATCAACTGTTTCGGCCGCATCCAATTACCTTCATATAGATAAGCAACTTTATTATTTTCTATTTGCCCTTCCTTGTAATAATAACATCGAAGTCTGTTTGACATTGAATGGAACGGCACACCTTTATTTTCCATTGTTTTGAAAAAAGCATCTTTAAGCAATCTCACTATGAACCGCTTCATATCTACATGGCAGGGAAAATCTAATTCATCAACGTTCGACAAATAATATTCAGTTTTTACTACAATTGTGCTTTTTGCTTCAATTGAAAAATTGATTGATGGAGCAGTTTGAGGAATAATTTCCAAAAATGTTATTATATACTTGTCATGAACTATCGATGGATAACTAAATTCATTGGAAATAAGTTTAGCCTGGCTGTTATTTTCAAATTCATGAATATATAAAACATCCGGTAAAGTTGTAATATGCAACCAATTTGAATAATATGTTTCTTTTTTCTTCTTAAGAAAAGGATTCGTAGTAAATTTATTTCTAAGCCAGTCATCAATAGAATATTGATTCCGTTTGCCGTGAGGAACACGGTCAGTTCTAAGCTTGTTCAACAATTGTTTTAATCCAAATCCCCATGCTTTATCGAATCTGATTTGATTCATAACGTTTAAGCCAATTCGCTGAGAAAAACTTACGTCATCAATCTTACAAACCAACCTGAAGTCATTCAATTGATGCTGCGCTGCAATAGCTTTAACCTGTTCCCATTCTTCAATCACACCAGGTTTCTCAAAAGTATTTTTGCTATAGACAAGAATATATTTTACCGTGCCATTTTCTAATAAATCCTGAAGAGATTTCCAATAGTCATTTTCTCCGCCAGTTAAAAAAGTAAGGTCACATTCGACTTTATAGCCTTCATTAATAAGTTTTGCGCGCAACCATAATGTGAAGTCATTGTCTTCTGGATTCGCGTGTCCGATAAATATCGTATCTCTTATAGATGGAGTGGTTTTTATAACTACTTTTTCTCCTTGTTCAGAAAGAGGTTCAAATTCCATATAATTTCTACATTTTAAAAAATTACTTAATAAAAGGGTTTTAATTAAAATCCCATTGGTTTACGTGGTTCCGACGGTGGTTGCATGCCATCCATGTAAATCTTTTTCGACTTATATGTTAATTTGAAATCACAATATCTTCCGAAGCCGCTTTCACCATTAATAGTAACAAAGTCGAATTTCTCCATGTATTCGAGTAGTGGCATTATTGTATCCTGGTGCGGTTTCGGACCAGTTAACGACTTCCAGATAGCTAATGGGTCGTGTTCCGCTTCAGGTCCATTCAAATAAGCCTGGTGAAGCAATTCACTCATGAGATACTTGACTTCCGGGTCATTGATGTCAAGGACTGTTTTGGAGGGGTGTGACATGTTTTTGTGTTATAAAGTTGTGAGCCTGCTCACTTTCAAACACCTTGCCCTTATTTTTTTCAGGACTTTATGTCATATACCATATATAAAGCACTGACATCGAGGCTATTTTTCCAATTAGAAAAGTTGGGAATAGAATTAGAAAAGTTGGGAATAATTAGAAATAAAAAAGCCATACGTTTTTGTATGGCTTTAGCAATCAACTTGTTGAGTGTTGTCACTCCGCGGACCCGTAGGGATTCGAACCCCAAACCTTCTGATCCGTAGTCAGATGCTCTATCCAGTTGAGCTACGGGTCCTTTATTGAGGCTGCAAAGATAGGTTTATTTTAAAAATAAAAAAACCTGAGGGGACAGTTATTTGTGGCTGATTATCAGCTTATTCCGATTTTTTTGGCTGATTTGGCTTCGCAATTGCGTCTCTCATATCGGTATCAGCCTGAATATTTTTCATCTTGTAATAATCCATTATTCCCAGATTTCCATTGCGGAATGCCTCGGCCATAGCTTGAGGAACCTGGGCTTCTGCTTCAATTACTTTTGCTCTCGCTTCCTGAGCTTTTGCCTTCATTTCTTGTTCCAGAGCAACTGCCAATGCTCTGCGCTCTTCTGCTTTTGCCTGGGCCACTTTTAAATCGGCACTCGCCTGTTCCGTTTGTAATTTAGCACCAATGTTTTCACCTACATCAATATCTGCAATGTCAATTGATAAGATCTCAAATGCAGTACCTGCATCCAATCCCTTATTCAAAACAGTTTTCGATATCTGATCCGGATTTTCTAAAACAGATTTATGATCGTGTGCAGAACCAATATTTGTTACAATCCCTTCTCCTACCCTTGCAAGTACCGTTTCTTCACCGGCTCC
>JAEUTI010000056.1 GCA_016788065.1 Bacteroidia bacterium
GCCATTTGTCAGGATTCTGCGGATATTGTCTGGACTGGCACGGTTAATAGCAATCAGTTAGTAACTACTTTTTCCGATACAACAATTTACATTGCCGACTCTCTGGTGGTGAGCGATACACTACGATTTTTGCAGTGTGAATTAATCATGGCTGCAGGTAGTTCGATTAATGTGGTGGGTGCTTCCGGGATGCTCATTCTTGAAGAAACGCAAGTTTATGGCTGCGATACGATGTGGCAAGGAATCAATGTAAGTCAACAGAGTCAGTTACGGATTTCTGAAAGTTCACTTGTTGCCGATGCCAACATTGCAGTTACTGCCCGTCATAAGTCGGTTATTTCCATCATACATTCCAACCTAATGGACAATGCCCGTAATGTATTTATTCCGGTTACTTCCGGGGTGACCACAAATGATGTGTCATTGACTATGTTTGGGGACAGTATTGGTGTTCTGAAAAATCAATTCCTACCCCGTTACAACGGTCAAGCCGTTTTCGGTTCCATTCCAATATCAGGTGTGGAGACCAACCGATGGGTAGGAACTATTGGTACTACAGGACTTGAAAAGAATGTTTTTTTTAACATGATGAGAGGCGTTGTTGGGAAAGTCAGTTTTGTCCGCTGCGAAAACAATGATTTTATTGATATGCTGAAAGATCCTACTGCTCCGACAAGTACTTCCGATCATGGGAAAGGAATCAATGTAATTTCAGAATCCAGTCAAGTGGCTTCGTCGCTACATGTAACAGCTAACAATTACTTTTTCAATAATATTTATGGTATTTACACGGCCAAAAGCAAAACTACTGTCCGTGGAGTTCTTATGGATACAGTCCGTTATGGTGTGCATGTGAGAAATTGTATCGATACCCTGACTTCCGAGATTTCTTCCAACACGATCAATGCTTTTTTCAGAGGAATTGACCTTATGAATAATGCAGGGTCGGACGGCATTTCAGTGAGGAATAATACTTTGAATATCGATTCCGGTGCCAGTGCAGCAAGAGGTATAAGTATGACCGAAACGGTGTTCGGTAATGGAAATTACAAAATTGAGGATAATATTCTCACCTTAAATGGTGCTGACCATGGCATCTTTGCCAATGCAGTTGCTGCTCCTATAATTACCGGAAATACCATCTACCAAAATCCATTAAGTGTACCCAATACTTCTGTTGGAATAGCAATAAACGGATGCGATAGCGCAATTGTGAGTTGTAATACGGTTATTTCTACCTATAACATGGCTCAAAACTTGGCTACCGGGCTTAGGGTTGATATTAGTGACATATGCAATGTTTTCTGTAACAGCACCGAGGGTCATCACCGGGGGATTTTCTTTGGTGGTACAAATGCGGGAACCAGTTTCAAAGGAAATACAATGGGCACACATTATGTTGGATTGTACCTAAATGATGTTGCAGTTATTGACCAGCAGCCATCAGGAAGTTCTTCTCCTTTTCATGGAAATATTTGGCAAGATTCCGCTTCTTATTCAAGTGGATATGGGGCTGTTAATTTGAATGATTCAAATATTGTTAACTTGCAGGCGTCTTTATTTTCTACCAATCAATCTATAGCTGCACATAATCCGGTGATACCCATAAATTTTGCTACTCCTTTCTTGGTAGATGACCAAGGGTGGTTTGACCCACAAAATTCCGGGAGTTCTTTTTCATGTTCGTCAAGTCTTTCATGTGAGGATACTACAAACGGTGGTGGAGAACATCTTCGAATGCAAATCGCTTCCGACCAAAGCCTGACAAGTGATTTTATTCCCGAATCGAAATACATAGCCAAACAAGCACTTTTCGATGAGATAAAAAAAGATGTTACAGGCAGCTTCGATACACCTCTTTTCAATTCGTTTGAAATTGATGCCGAGAATAGTTCCATTGGAAAGCTACATGAAACTAAACTCTTATTTGGTACTTTAAACGTCTTGGATGCAGTTAAAAAATCCGAAATACGGATCGCAATTTCTGAAATTCAATCTATAGCCGACAGCATCGTACTAATCGATAGTTTGCTTGCTTATCAATATAGCTCCACTTTATTGGAAATAAGATCAGATTTAATCGAGAGCATTTCACTTATCCATGATGACATTGCAACTATCGAAGCTACCCGACAGGCTTCCAATGCAACAATTTTAAACGATCTTGCTGCAGCCATCACCAACATAACGCCTTCTGAAACTCCAGATGCAACTGAAAAAGCCGTTTATGATTTGGAAGTGCTTTATCATCAAGAAGGCATATCAGCTTTAATAAATCATTTCAATTCTCTTTTACAACTTGCGGTTCTTTGCCCATACAGCGGTGGCAAAGCTGTTTTCAGAGCCAGAAACCTTATTTGGATGTTGGATGAAACTTTGACTTTCAATGATGAGGCTGCCTGTCAGGCTGTCGGAATTTTCAAAGAATCGCAAAGTCAAGCTAATCTGATTAAAAATCCATCGATTTCCCTTCAGCCTAATCCGGCCAATGAAACCGTGAATATAGTGTTCGGTGAAATGGAATTAGGTTCGAGTCAAATTACCATCAAAGATATTACAGGTCGAATTGTTTTTGATCAAGTTATAAATAATTCGTCATTATCATTAGAGATAAACATAAGCCATTTTGATCAGGGAATTTACGTAGTGGAATGGAAATTCTCAGGACAAAAACCACAAACTGAAAAGCTAGCGATTATCAGATGAAAATAAAAATATTAATTATATTGTTTCTTATTTTATCATGCAATAATGGATATGGGCAGGGTTATAATCATCAATGGCTATTGGGCAGCTACAATTTTTTTCAGGATCCCAAAGGACGGATACTTTTTGATTCAGGAAGCTATTCCCTTGTTAATGAAAATAGAAAAATGGTTTTTAAAGGCACCCAAGCCAATATGAGTGATGCCGGTGGTAATCTTCTGATGTCCAGTAACGGTGTATGGATTGCAAATGCAACCGGTGACACTATGATGAATGGTAGTGGGTTAAATCCCAGTCCATTCACTTCAAATTGGCCAAATGGGTTTCCTATAAGTTTTGGAAATGTAGCCTTACCTTTTCCTGGGGACACTAACTCATTAGCGCTTTTTCATAAAACTTTATGGGCAACACTTTCTCCAACAAAAATTGGATTATATTATTCTAAAATAGATCTGTCATTGAATGCTGGCTTAGGTGAGGTAATAATTAAAAATGATACAATACTAGTTGATACATTGAGTTTTGGAATTGGGGCTTGCAGGCATTCCAATGGGAAAGATTGGTGGGTAATTACCATGAGAGACAGAAACCCTGAAATTTATACTATTTTATTAACACAAAATGGTATTGACACAATATTTATTCAACCAACAGCATTTCAATCTAATAGATACGGAAATGTATCTCCTCTAGTATTTTCACCAGATGGAAAAAAATTGATTTGCTGCGCTCCGAGAGATCAAGGTTCAGGAGGCTCGGTTTCAAATGGGTCTGTTTTATTCTATGATTTTGACCGATGTACTGGTATAATTAGTAATTTTAATTCTGTCGAGGTATCACCAATTTCATATTTGTGGGGATTAGCCATTTCTCCTTCAGGCAATTATGCATATGCTTGTAACAGTAATTACATTTTTCAAATCAACATCAATAATTTCTCCGTAGATACAGTAGCACAATATGATGGTTTTGTTTCACCGGTGGGAAGCTCGTGTTGTCCAACTTCATTTTGGAGTATGTACCTTGCTGCCAACGGAAAAATTTATGTCACTAGCGGGAGTGGAGTACAGCATATTCATGAAATTAACTATCCTGACAGTGCAGGTATCGCATGCGATGTGCAACAGCACGCAATTGATTTGGGCTATGCTCAACTGCGTTCCGTACCGAACCATCCCAATTACTATTTAGGGTGTGATACCGCTTTGGGGTGTCTATGTCTCACTACCGGCATTGAGGAGCTTGGAGGACATGAATTCCGATTTAATGTGGCACCAAATCCTACCAGTGGTGATTTTAAAATCACTTACCTCCTCCCCCAAAACCGACCCGGAAAACTTGAAGTATTTGATATTAACGGTCGACGAATATATGAAATGAACCTGCCACATTGGAGTACCATGCAGGAGGTTTTATTGCCGAAAAGTATTTCGAGTGGAGTTTATAATTGTGTTATTAATAGTGGAGCAGAACGAGGAAGCAAGAAGGTGGTTGTTTTTAGAGAGTAAACTTGTTTTACCTGGAGTTTGGAAGACAGCATGAATTTCTTTTGGTCAATCGAAAATTTGTTGAAATTTAAAATGTTCAATGCAAAATTCAAATTTAAAATGTTCGTTGTAAAACGCAAAATGCAGAATTGAATAATAATATGGTTGTTAATGCGGAATTGCCTGAAAACAATTCCAACATATTAAATGATCTTGAAATTCACTATTTAGAAACCGGCGAAGATTTGAATGAAATAATTACAAACTATGCATTGCTGTTCTCGATCGCGAACCAATGTCCCTATGCTGGTGGGCCTGCAGTAGAGAGAGCCCGTACTTTTGTGGCATTGGTTAATGATTCAATCTTATATGACGATGAGAATGTTTGTTTACAAAGTGGAATTTATAAAATCATAGGTGAAGATTTAAACAATCAAACCAGCCTAAACATTCATCCCAATCCAGCAAGCACATTGATTGATATTTCACTGATAGGCGCCATTGGGAGCATTTGTAAAATTGAAATGCTAGATGCAACCGGAAAAAACATCATGTCCACCAACATGACTTGCATGGAAAAAAATACACGATTAGATATTTCCAGACTTACTCATGGAATGTACGTTGTTAAAGTAAGTTTACATAACAGATCATTCCTGACCCAAAAATTTGCGATTATCCGATGAAAAATAAATTAACTTTAATAATTTTTTGTATTTTTTTATTCCAATCAACTTTGATTTTAGCACAGGGCAAAAATTACAATTGGCTTTTGGGATACACTACAAATCCTTCCTTAAACAAGGCAAGAATTAGCTTTGACAATAACTCATACTCAATTACCTCTGAATTGAGAAAAATACCTTTTAGTGACACACAAGGAAATATTTCGGATGAAAATGGGGACCTTTTAATGAGTAGCAATGGTTATTTTATTGCCGATGCCACGGGCGACACCATGTTGAACGGGGCAGATATCAATCCTGGAACGTGTACAGAGGATTATGGCACACCCTTTGGACTTCCAATGCCTTACGCTAATATCATTTTACCCATGCCAGGTGACACTACTAAGTATGTACTAATTCATCAGACATGTGATTACAATAATCCGACATTCATGCCTAAAACTATTTATTACAGCATTATTGATATGACTTCAAATGGTGGATTGGGAGCTGTTATAAGTAAAAATAATATTATTTCAAATGGCGTGTATGCAGTCGGAATTTCTGCTTGCAAACATGCCAATGGGAGAGATTGGTGGATTATTGCTTTATCGGATATTGGAACCACTTTATATAAATTTTTACTTACCAAAGATTCGTTAACATTCCAAGGTTCTCAATCTTTTGCACTTTCTTCCAATCCAGGCCAATCTGGACAACTGGTATTTTCACCTGATGGTGAAAAATTTGCGTATCGAAATGCTTATAATAATGGAACAACTTGGTTTAATAATTTAAGACTTTTCACTTTTGATAGATGCGCTGGGGCCTTTCAATTGGATACTGTCTTTAACTATAATGATACACTAGGCTACGGCTGGGGTATAATGTTTTCTTCTAATTCCAGGTATCTTTACTTTTCTTCTACTCAAATAATATATCAGGTTGACACCGATACTTCCGATATAGGCGCCACTTTCCAGGTAATATCTGTGAACGATACTTTTCTTTCTGCTCCTCCCGTTTTCTACACCAATTTTTATCTGATGTATCTTGCAGCGAACGGGAAAATCTATACTTCTTCAACAAGCAGTGTTTTACATCTTCATGAAATGAATTATCCCGATAGTTCAGGATTGGCCTGCGATATGCAACTGCACAATATTTATACCGGCCATTTTTTTATTGGAGTCCCCAACCACCCCAATTATTATCTCGGTCGTTTGGTTGGTAGTCCGTGTGACACGTTGACAAACATTAATGATCCGCCAGAACATGATTTTCGATTTAAAGCATTTCCTAATCCTGTCATGGATGGAAACTTCAATATTCTGTACCTCCTCCCTCAAAATCAACCCGGCAAACTGGAAGTATTTGATATTAACGGTCGAAGAATATATGAAATGAACCTGCCACATTGGAGTACCATGCAGGAGGTTATTTTGCCGAAAAGTATCTCGAATGGAGTTTATAATTGTGTGATTACTAGTGGTGGTGAGAGAGGAAGCACGAAGGT
>JAEUTI010000060.1 GCA_016788065.1 Bacteroidia bacterium
GTTTATCCAATGGTTTTATATGAACAATGGAACCATTTCTATCCATCACCACCAACATAAAATCGGCTGCAGAAATAATATAAATTTCATCGGTCAAAGGATGAACCGCAAGACTTGAAGGCCGGAAGTTGAATGGTTTGATTACACCTTTTGAGTTGGTATCTGTTGGCAACAGATTCAGGCCGGCAACTTTGTCTCTTAATATATCAACATTTAAACTATAAACCGGTTCTGGTATGAGACTATTTTGGATTAAATCAAAAGCATAAATATACCTCTCAGACTTCACATCATGATTCAATGGCTTACTTTTAGCAGCAATAAGCAATCGATTATATTTTGGATCTCCAGCCAAACCTTCGTTATTCATCGTAACTACAGGCAATGAAAACTGTGTCCATTTTTCCTGCTTTTGAGGAAAATTATGCCATGCAGTCAATTGTCCATCACTGCGTAAAATATACAAAGATTGATTGATGAATGTAAGTCCCTCAAAATCGCCTATACTATCGAAACGATGTTCAGAGACAATTTTACCTGTTTTGAAATTATATTTAAAAATGATCCCGAGCTCATCCTGAACACATGCAACATGCTCGGAATCCAAATCAGTTAATCCCGAAACTTCATTGAGAATAGCAGGTAATTGATGACGGGTATCGGGTTTGTTAAGTTCATATCTGAATGTAGATTGAGCTTTTAAAAGGCTTCCATTGAGGAATAATGAGCATATCAGAATAAGGTATTTCATAGTCCGGGTTTCTCAGAAAAACATGGAACTTCAACTTTTGTTTATCAGATCAACAAGAATAATCGCATAACCCTTTAAAAGGCTCACAACTAGCTATCTAACAACTATTTAAGCAAATTCAAATCAATTAACTTTATCCATCCACTGATGACATCATCAGTCGAATTCAGCACGGTACATTGGGCAAAATCACCTTTCATCCCTGAAATTCCAACAACACTTCCAAAGGTTAATTTGACATTGAAAGAAGAAGAACCACTTTCGTCTTTAAACAAATCAACATTTGAACCGGTTACATAACGAATTTGACTCCAGCTGACTGCTTTATACAAACTAAATAAAACCGGCTCTGAAGCAAAAGTTTGCACATTCCAACAACCTCCGTGATCCGAATTTAATCTTATAGTTAATTGATCATTGTTTCCTAATTCAAGTATCCCGGGAATTGAATCAGGAACAGAATCACCAGGATAAAATGAAATAATATTGCTTTGATTTAATTCCGCCTTTCCTGAAAAATAAAATGTACAAGAAAATTGAGTAGTTCCTGTTTTTTCATCATAGCCCGACTCACTATCATAAAATCCCGTTACTTTTCCGGTTAATTCATCAAAAGCTATATTTAATCCTGAACCATAAATTCCGGAAGATACCTTTTGCGCTTGTGAGTAAGGAATATACGATAAAAATAAAAAGCAAAAAATAATTTTTCTCATAAACTAATAAATTCAAGCCTAGTTAATACATTGCTTTTTTATAATTTTTTTTGCCTCTGAATCACCCAAATCAGCAGCCAATTTAAAATCAATGCAGGCAGCATCCAAATTTCCAGATTTCAAATGAGCAATGGCTCTATTAAAATACAAATCAGCAGATTTTAGATTAAATCTTTCAGCTTGCATAAAAATATCAACTGCTATTTTAAAATTTGAGAGTTTTAACTCTTCTACTCCACGATTATATAGACACATAGCTATTGTCAAATCCTTATTACTACCCGGCTGAGGCAAATCTTCAATATAGTCACAGTTAAAACTGGAAAATAAAATGTATTCATAAATATGAGTATGATTCCTTGCACGATATTTATTAATGGAAAAATAAAACTCTTGACGAAATGTTGTATCTATTGCTATTCCATTAAGATTGCCTGGCTCCCAATCAGGCATGTTACTAAAAACCTTCTTAACTTGATTTATAAAATTTTCATTAGTTCCTTCATAGAAAATGCTATCAACTTTTCCAGAGGCATTAACATAAATATTTGCAGTAACATCTCCTTTTATGTTACTTTCCAATTCCACATGAGGATAGCTAATTTTATTATCAATATACTTAAAAAACAACTTCTTTCCACCGGGAAATGAAGGTGGTGAATATATAAGGGTATCGACTTGAGCTATTAAAATCTGAGAATAAAACATCAAAATCAATGCAACTGGATAAATCTTCATTTATAATATATTTTCTAAATGTGTCCAAATGTTACTTCACTATTCCTTTAACATCATAATTCGCCACCGGATCAAAATCGAGTGGTGGCATAATAAACCAATCATAATTTTTAAATAATTCAAGAATGATTTCATCCAATTTAAAAGCCCGATTGTAAAAGACTTTAGATCTCAGAGGTCGCAGATCAATTACAGTCCATTGGTCTTTTTTGGCCATTTGAAACAATCCTTTAAAACGATAACCATAAGAAGTTGAATCAGCCAAATCATCTATCTCTTTACCATAATCAATATAAAAACGGCAATTAAAATTTATATGCAGTGAAGAATTGCCATTAAATTCGGCCAATTCACTCAAAGTATTTCCTATTTCAAACAAACTAAGTGGACTAAATCCACGACCGGTATGCACTGCTCCCATTTTAAGCAGCATTTTATCTTTTGACATATCAAAAGATTTCGAATTCAAAAAGTTACTAAGGTTTTGCTTCATGTAGGTTACTCTATCCGAATTTTGCTCGTAATATTTCCTTTGAACACCCTTCAGATAAATCGAATTGGTGATACGAAGTGCTTCTGCAATTTCCTGATTCTTTTTATTATTTTTAGATGCCCCGGTCAGGAAATCATTGAAAGGACTCGAACTGTTGATGGTTTCGTACATCCGTTTCCCATTTGCTACATCGATAGAATCAGCAATTCTGACTGCTTCAACTGCTTTCAAATGACTATCTTTCAAAATTCTTTTTGCATCATCATTCAAATTTTGATACATTCTGTCAAGGAGCATGGTATAACCGGCCATAAACTCCTGATCCAAACCAATTAACTGCCATTTGGCAATTGCTGCTTCTTTTAGAAATTCAGCATCTTCCATATAACTAAAAAATGGAATGGGCGTAAACTGTCTGTTTTCCGCATTTTTTAAATAACGGCTATTCAGCTCATTCAATTTTTTTGAAATCTTACCGGTATCTGCCATCATTTCGGTCAGAATTTGGGAGGAAACGGGACCAACCTCCAATCCAAAATAGCGAAATCCATTTTTATGCAATGGAGGAATAATAGCTTGTGTAAACAATGATAACTGGTGCGATCCATGATACTCACCCATCAAAACATATTGATGTTTGGCGAATTCACTCAATAAAAAATTGGCCCCCTCACCAACAAATTCACCATTTTTGATATCGAAGTATTTTGTATAGTCTGCTAAATCTTTCTCAGTTAATTCAGGTTTTCCCTGCGCTAAGGCTGAGTTTGCAGTAAGAGCAAACAGCATGATCAAAACACTCATCAACCGGGTTACTAAGTATACTTTCTTGTAGCAATTTTTCATAAGTAAATCATCGCTTAATGAGTAATTTGGTTCGCAATACTTTTTCTGATGACCTGAACTCTACCATATAAAAACCATTTGCAAAACCTGCTAAATTAAGTGAAATGGTATTTTGCTCAGTTAAGATTTTCCGTCCTGTGCCATCCATAATATTTAAACTAAATTCAGTGCTTGGATTGGGAATTTGTAGCTCAATGAAGCCTGAAGATGGATTGGGAACGATCACTAAATTTTCATGAGACACTAAGTCTTCTGTAAGAGCAGAAATCGTACATCCTGAATAATTACTTGCAGCATCCCAAAAATCGGATTCGGCAGTTCTTAAACCACATGCAGAGCCATCCGGAGTGGCCTTTATTTCCAGGAAGCAATCAGGTCCTGCATCATAATCGGGCCAGACCGGTAAGCCGGGACCGTTAGGATTGCCTGTTGCTGCAAAATTAACCCAGTATTGCAACATGTTAGTTTGTACGGAGTCATCTTGAGGCGAAAACAACGGGCCGCTGCCAAGGGTTGCATCTTCCCATGTATTGAATACATAAAATAATTCCATACCGTGATAACTGCCTAATTCGGTAAGCGGTGAAAAGGCATGCTTGTGGGTGAAGAAATATCTGAAGACAGGTTCTATCTGATTTTGACTGACACATCGGGCTACCCTTCGTGTGGTCGCAGTAAATTGTGCATCTGTCAAAATACCGACATACGATTCACGGGCTTCAGCAGCGGTTGTTCCGGGAGGATATAGTGCAGCAGCCTGAGATTGATAAGGAGCGGGTACATACTGATTGATTAATGCGGTTACCATAAATGGAAGCACATTTTGTGGTGCAGACAAACTCATTTCCTCAGAATTAGAACCAATTATGAGAGGAACTTTATTAAAATTTCCTGATTCAAATTTCTGCTTGGGGAAGTCATCAAAAACAATATTATCGATGACAGCCTGCCAATTCATACCTACCGCACCACCAGAAAGCGGAGAAGTTTCATATTTAACCAGGGAATCAATTGGTAATGTTCTCATGTATGCAATTTTCTGCACATCTGTACCCGGAGCGGAAAAAGTATCTACGTAAGCTATTCCCTTGTTTGTGGCATCGACATAACTGCTAATTACAGGGGCAGCCGACTGGATGGCAGCTCTTTGAAAGAGACCATTGGCGAGAGGTGAAGTGAGCAGATTCCCCACATTAAGACCACCGGCACTTTCACCGAAAATCATTACCCGGGAAGGATCGCCACCAAATGCAGCAATGTTATTCTGAATCCAGTTTAATGCTAATAATTGATCGAGCACAGCATAATTACCGGAGACATTATTTGGATTCTCGGGTTCGAGACCGGGATGCACCAGGAAACCCAATGGACCCAGCCGATATTGAATAGTTACAACAATAACATTTCCCCGCTCTGACATATTCTTTCCAAAATACATTTGCGTGCCTCCGTTAACCTCTCCTGCACTCCCCTGCTGATTACCACCACCATGTATAAACACCATAACCGGTAAATTTCCGCTAAGCTGTGGTGACCATATATTCAAATACAGGCAATCTTCATTTCCAATAATAGTATCAGCTGTGCTACCCTGGTTAAATTTCTTTTGAGGACATTCGGGAGCAAAATTGTTAGTTGCCAATATTCCGGTCCATGGATCCGGATTAAGAGGTGCCTTCCATCTTAATGAATCAACAGGTGGTTTTGCAAATGGAATACCTAAAAACTGATTCACGGCCCCATTTAAAGTCCCCTGAACCTGACCGAATTGCGTATTTACAACCTGAGCACCGGCATTGAATAAAAGGCACAAGGAGATAAGCAAAGTTAGTAGCAGTTTAAACATGGGGAGACCTGTAGAGTTAAGAATACTCAAATTTATTAAATCACACCGGAATAAATCAAGAAATCGGAAAATATTCTTACAGCTTCAAGAACCAAAATACTACAAAATGCTATTTACCCGCTATAATAACAGAATACCAGAAATGAGCGGCACCATCATAGTTAAATTCATTCCTAAACTGAAAACCCAACTTTGTTATGATTTTTTGAGATGCAAAATTTTGATTGTGAGTGGCGGCATACAATTGATCAAGAGACAACACCTCAGAAGCATAATTAAAGGAAGCTAATGCACTTTCAGTAGCATATCCTTTGCCCCAATACTTGCGGATAAATCTGTATCCTAAATCATAGTAATTTTTATGCCCATTTACTTCATCAGTCACAAATTTAATTCCGGCCCAGCCGAGAAAACTACCAGATTGCTTTTCAACCACAGCCCATCTGCCAATACCGAATTCGACATATTGCTGTCTTACATATTTAATGACTTGCATACTCTCCTCCTTTGACTTGACAGTACGATTTCCTAAAAAACGATGCACTTCAGGATCAGAATCCAGCTCAAAAAAACCTTCCACATCACTTTCCACTATCTCCCGTAAAATTAATCGGTGTGTTTCAACGAAGATCTGCATTGGACAAATTTTAACCTGCTAATAAAATAATTACTGAATCTGAAACCTGTAAGTTGTTGTACCATCTGAATTGTTGGTAAGAAATGGATTAACTATATTTTTAGCTTTAAATTCATTCGATTGTTCTAACTCCCAAAGAAAAGCTTCTTCCGGCATATTTTTACCTCCAATCAAAACGATAGTCTTTTGATTTAAAGAATCAGGTGGGATGCGAAACGAACTTAAACCGTAGAGAAGATCCTTATTCAAGGTCTCCATATCAACTTGCCAAAAAAGAAATCCGGTAGAAATCTTTAAAGGTTCAGCACCAATTCTATATGCAGTGAGATTATCATCTTTAATCAAATAACCCAATAATTTACCAGAATAATAACCGGTTCCTAATGAATCCAATTGCAACGATTCACCATCTGACTTTGCGAAATCGCCGATTGGTTGTTGATGGATATAAAAAGTAGTTTGATTCAAAGATTGCCCGCAAGCACCTTTATTAAACAGCATAAAACCATTACAATAACTAACCAATAAAAGAATACCAATCCAAAACATCAAAGCTATAACTCCTGAAAGTAATTTCTTTTTCCTTAAATATAGTATCACTAAAGAAGATACCAGCAAAATAAGATATCCAACTACTTTAGAAGCAGTACTCACATAAAATCCAACACATGCGGAACTGCAGCCACATCCAAAATCGGAATAATAGCCGGTTTCTAAAAAATAAAATAGACCAATAAGCAAGCCTGTTAGTACAATGCCAATGAATGTTCTGAAATGCTTCATAAAATCATTTACTCACAATCATTTTCCGAATGAGTGAAATTTGCCCTAAATGGTAATAGGTGTGCTCAATAATAGCTTCCAGGTTGCGCTGGTAAGTGCCGTACTTTTCATCGACAAAGCAGCTGTCCAGAATTTCATCGTTAAGATTCTTAACTTTATTTACAAACGCAGTTGCATTGTTTAAAAACTCATTCACCAATGTTTCCCAATCAGTCTGATTTGAAATTACAGGCATATCAAAGCTATATTTATCATGAATATCCAGAGTTCCGCCATTTAATACCTGCAACACTCCTTTCAAATAATAATTGATGTGAAATGTAAGCAGCGCAATGGTGTTCAGATTTGCTACTTTCATTGTGGCTTGCTCCCAATTAATACTTAAAATCTGTTCTTTAAAATTGGTATTGGCAATCCATTTTCCATCCAATAATACTTCCTGGAGGCGGCCGGCTAAATCGAGTGATCTGTTCATTTCAATCTAAGAATAATAAATTAACCAGATAAATTTATCTAGGGAACACAAATTTAATAACTTTTCCATTTAAAAATGCCTGACTCTTGCAACTGTTTTATTCCTGACATTAGACCGGTACATCAAGACAAAAGTGCCAATCAGCATAACTGCGTGGCTGGCAACCCAAAGCCAATAACCTGCTTTATAGGATACTATCTGGTGACTACCACCATTTTCATTGTCCACGATAGAATCGAAGACCAGAAAAAACAATGCCAATAAAAATGAGGCAACACTTAAAAACATGGATAATTTCAAATTCTTTTTAAGAAAAATCCAGCTCATCAATAGTAACGGATTGGCAAACCAGCAGAGGCCGGCACAGGTTGAAAAAATTGCTGCCCATCCTATTAAAAATACCATGATTGAATCACTACAGTTGGAGGTGGTACAATAACATTTTTGTGTCAAAGACAACACAAATAACAGGATACTAACTATTATAATCTTCTTACTAATTTTTTCATCTTCATTCATAACAACTGAATTTATTGCCTAAAGAAATTAAACTTTATGAATTAATCAGCCCGCTTCCACAATTCAATAAACTTATCAGAAATTTCATAACGGCAACCGGGAGCCTGATCGCGAATAGCTTGTTCTGCAACAAAGGTCAGAATCTGCAATCTTTCACTTTCGTTTCGTCCGGTTTGTTTATGCCAATGTTGTGGTTCAGGGATAAAGATTATTGCCACACAATCGCCTCCTCCGAACTCATAATCGAACTTAATTTCACCTTTATCATCGTGGTAAATGACATAACCGCCACGACCCAGACTTATGTAACTTAATTTTTGATGCAACTTCACTGAATCATTTTTATTTTTTACTTGTTAGCTTTACGCCATCAAGAATCGCACTTTCAAGAATATCCAGATTAATATCATTCAATTTCTTAAATTTAATGCAATATCCGGTAACAGTGGCTTTACCAATTGAATCACCATAGGTTTGAATCAGGTATTTTTTATCTTCGAGTCCCATTATATAAACCGAAATTCCTGAAGTATTGGCACTGATACCAATCTGGTAAAATTCTTTTGTTGATCCATCAGCATATTTCATGGTTTGTGATCCATATCCAATATTAGGATTCGAGACCACCTTCCCCTTTTCATCCTTACCATCCAAAAACCAAAGCTTAGCCTTGGGCAGTAATTTTTGAATATGCTGGTGCAGAGCTTCCATTTCGGCACGTTTAGGCTCAGGAAGTGAGAGAAGATAGGAACTGATATCTGATTTTGTAGTCATAGGGCTAGAAAATGCTATAAATTAATCGGTGGAACTTTGCTAAACAAGTTAGTAAACCAAGTAATGGTAAAAATCAATCTAAAACAACCATTTTCTCCTGCCCTATCAATTCATTATTCTGAATTAAGTGGATAAAGTAGATTCCTGCTTTTAAATTTTCTCTGGAAATTACAAACGGGGATTCTTTCAGGCCATCCAGTTTTACCATCTCTCTTCCAAGAGCATCATAAATTCTTATAGAAAATTCTTCAGAAGTATTAAAATATAATTTTGTTTCCACAGAAAATGGATTGGGAACGATTTTAATAGGCCTATCATTATAAATCAATTCATTATTTAAGCCGACTGTGGAATTACCTGTGCTATCAGTGCGAATAATATAAGTGGATACGAGTGGACCGGAATAATTAACAGATCCACAAATGAGGAAACCACCATCAGACAAGACATCTACGGTTTCGGCAAAATCTGTATACATACCATTATAATAAGTTTGAGTCCATTGTATGTTGAATAAACTATCTAGTTTTACAAATAAAATATCATCATCCCAATTAGAAATATATAATGAACCAGCACCGATGTAGCCATTATCTGCTGTTTGTTTCAAACTAGATATTGTTGACAGAATTACTGAATTGATAGAATCAACCATAATGCCCTGGCTATCAAATTTAGAAACGCCAAAACCTCCTCTTGGAATAATAAATCCTCCATCCGGTGTTGGACAAATAGTGCTTCCGTACATGTTTGAGTACAATCTGTTCCATACGACATTGCCATTGCTGTTAACTTTTATAAGGCGCATATTATGCAAAGAAGAAATAGAAATATTATTGACAACAACAAAACCGTTGTCATTAGTCTCAAAAACTTCCCTAAAATTGTCGAAATTTGAATTATTGGAACGATATGTCCATAACGAATCACCATTTTCATCGAGCCGAATCAAATAACCGTTTTCATTAGCTAATCCGCATGCAATAAAGCCACCGGTTGAAACATTAGTAATGTAACTTAAAGAGTGATACTGGGTTGCAAATGAATAGGACTTAGACCATTGTAAAATACCTGATTTACTTAGCTTTCTGAAATCAAATTTTTGATAGCCGGTACTTGCAAGAACACAACCTGAATCACTTGTTGCTGCAAGAGAGGTGCCTCCCATAGTTGTAGACCATATTACATCACCATAAGGATCTAGTTTCGCCATTTGACCTTGACCTATGTGAGCTGGATCACTGGTAAAATAAAGGTTACCATCAACACCTTGAATAGCGCATCTGCCCATGCTGATAGTTCCATTGGTATCATTATACATTCTCTCCCATACCTGAGCATAAGAATTGAATGGATTAATAAAAAAAACCAAATAAAAACAACATAAAATATACTTTTTCATGGGTATAATAATTAGAAATTCTAAAAAAAAGTAACACTACTATGATTTGAATATTATTTCAGGGGAAACACATTTTTTGTAATTATACCTTCCAAGCGTTAGTTAATGTCCTGATTCAAATTCTGAAATCATTTCAATTATTCAGCAGCTTAATAAATCATCATCAACGAATATGTTGCTAAAATACGAAATAAGACTGAAAAATCAAACTTTTATTGATGCATAAAAAGTTGTTGCGGATCAGTAAGTCACTATCAGAATCCTTGGCCTTAATCAGCTTATCCCTTAGCTTAGAATTTTTCATTACAATTACATGCAATTAAGATTTTTACAAAACTTCCTGATCCGCATAAAATTCAAGCTAATAAATTGTATTAGAGCACTTTACAAAGTATAAAAACCATGAAAACAGATAAGTTTTGAATGAAAATGAATTGGAAACACTTGTCTGAATTATTTTAAGATGTAAATATAAAATTCGTTCTTGATAGTTCATTTTAAAAAATCTGTCAGATAAAATTTATATTTATTCATTGAATCATCACCCTGCTTTTCTCCTTCATATACTTTTAAAGCAATAGATTTTTCGTTGACCCAAACCAGGTTTTCAATTGACCACGATTTGGAAAAATATTGCAACTGCTGTCTTACCCCATTTAATCCTTCTCCATGAGCAATACTAAAAATAAAAAGCTCAGATCTGTGATCATAATATTTATCATAATCGGGACCATCATACGAAGAATAAACCAAAAATTGATTGCAGGAAGTAGAAAATAACATACCTAAAATTCCGGAATCATAATCCGATGGAAGGATTAATCTATTGTTCGTTTTTTGCTCATAAAGATAAGTCTCACAAATCTCATCACAGAATTGCCTTACATAAATTCCCGAGCCTTCAACAAACTTACCTGAGTCGATTTTACAACTAATTTTATATTCGCTCAGGAATTTTTGAAATTCTTTTTCAGAAATTTCAGTTAAAACTAAATCTTTATCTCCAACAGCAACCTCTGGCGAATGTACTGCTGAACCATTGAAATTGTGACTCGAATCTCGTGCACTAGTTTTTTGACCCACTGAAAGTGCGGGGAAGGTAATAAAGATGGATAGAATTAAAAGTTTGAACATAAATTTAGGCTAAATAACTACAAAGGCCGCTCGACTAGAACCTTTGCTTGCTCAAAACTAAGAAAAGATTTACAATCAAGCAAAATGTAATATCACGCTTTACATAGGATGTGCTGTTAAAAGGTCCTGTAAATAATTTTGTGTAAATCTATTTTTAAAAGCTGTAGGAAATGTTGGCAGTAATAAATAAAATTACTAACCTTAAACTACAGAATCATGGAAAAGGACAAATTAGATTTACCAAAGGACTTTTTTAAGCAAT
>JAEUTI010000076.1 GCA_016788065.1 Bacteroidia bacterium
GGGACTTGGTCTTTCAAGCCAGGCTGAAGGTGAGCAAACTGTTGAGTTCTTTGACGGAACTTCAGTTAAGTCTCAAACTACTAAAACTGGAAAATCTTCTTCTTTCGGTATCGACACTGACAACAGTGGTGGTGCACTTAACTTGAACTTCTACTTCTAATCGTAATTACGATTTATAAAAAAGGCTGTCTCCTACGAGACAGCCTTTTTTTTATCATTATTCCTACCAACAGGGGGAATCAGTAATCAGCGCTGCTCTGAGAGTAGACGAATGATGTCGAATATTCAAATTACATTGTATGAAGTACTGACGATTAATATAGCTCTGCTTGCAGAGTGATCATTTTTTGAAGGTAACTTTCAAGATCCGTTTTTCACATCTGAGATGTTAAATGATCAGCGTGCCCTAAAGGGAGTTTTAAACTACTAAAGGTTGTTTTTTTAAGTGAGCCGCAGGCTATAAAGTGGAAAAGCCCCCGCATAAATATTGAGCCGCAGGCGAAAAAGTGAGTTAATAATTAACCACTCGCAAACTCCCATAACCTTATAAAATTTTGTGAAATAATTACTTAATTGACAACCTGAAATTTTAGAGCCGAAGGCGACGTCCTAATAAATTACCAGAGCCGCAGGCGATAACCAAATAAGTTCCACAAGCCGAAGGCGATATTCGAAAAAATTACCAGAGCCGAAGGCGATATAAGAATAACTGGCATAGCCGAAGGCGATATTCGAATAACTATCAGAGCCGAAGGCGATATAAGAATAACTAGCAGAGCCGAAGGCGATCAATTTTAACTACTTAATTAACCACTTAATTAACTACCTAATTAACCACCTAATTAACTACTTAATTAACTACTTAATTAACTACTTAATTAACTACTTAATTAACCACTTAATTAACTACCTAATTAACCACTTAATTAACCACCTAATTAACTACCTAATTAACTACCTAATTAACCACCTAATTAACTACTTAATTAACCACCTAATTAACCACTTAATTAACCACCTAATTCCTACTTCCCTTCAGAAAATCTCTTCTCCAAAATCTCATTCAAGGTATCAACCTCAATACGCTTGGCGATGATTGCTTTGGTATTATCGAGCAGGAAAATTTGAGGTGTAGTGGTGATATCAAAATCATGACGGAAATTATTTCTTAACTCCGGATCAGCAACGTTTATCCAGTTCAGATTTTTTTCTTTGATAAACTTACGCCATTTATCCATTTCAACTTCGGTACAAACCGCATATACTTCAAAACCTTTCGACTTAAATTTGTCGTATGATTCTTTCAGCTTTGGAGTAACTTTCTGACAATGTCCGCAATCAGGATCCCAGAAATAAAGTACTGTGTATTTTGTTTTGATATCATATAAAGATTTCGCCACACCTAAACTGTCTTTTAGAATGATATTTTTTACCTGCTTTCCTACCAAAATTGGTTTTAAAACTTTTGCACGTTCCTGAATTTTGTACAGTTGGGCATCATCAACCCAAAATGCTTTTTCTTTGGTGTAATAGTTTTCTACCATGTGAACAAACACTGCATCCATACCCATGATATTGGAAGTTTCATAATGATTGGTCACCCACCAAACTACATACTTGAACATTTCAGAGCCGGGTTTTAATTTTGAAATCACATAATCGGCTTCTTTATTTATGGAGTCCGGCATTTGAACCGTCAACTTGGTGAAGTATTGTTCCAGCTTGGGATGTAAAACTGGAGTTCGCAATAAACGGTCATCAGTTAAATCGATGTTATCAAAGAAATGACTCTTGTAATAAGTGTACATAAACAAAGAATCCAATGAACCATCTGCTTTCTTTGGTGTCTCGGGCATTTTTACTTCTTGTGTACATTGAAATACTTTGGTAAGGATAAAATCAGGATTGCTGGTCTCGAAGTTCGCTTTATAAGTGATCACTTCATTATCGATCACCGACATTCTCTTACGAACATCTTCCACTTTAGCAGGATCATTTTTTACCGATTCATATTCTGCACGAAGTGGTTCAATTGCTTTCGATTTTTCTGAGATGAATTTAAGATAATCATAGAAAATTTTATTTTCATTGGAACCTTTTATGACCATGTGCTTCACAAAATCCAGTGTATCGGTTTCAACAGAAAATTGTTGTTCCTTGTCAACTACAATTTCAAAATATTTTTTTCCGGGAATCACCACCAGATAAATTCCTCCACCTAAAGCTTCTTTTCCTTTGAAGCTAAAATTGCCTTGTGCATCTGCCAGACAAGAGTCTTTTAGGTATTGCTTGTCGCCAAAGTAGTTTGCCAAATAACAGAGTGAATCGCGGACACCACTTACTTTAACCTTTATATTGTATCCTTCCTGAGCATAGGAATGGTTGAATGTGGTCAAAAAAGTTAAGAACAGAAATCCTAATAGCGCTTTCTTCATAATCGATTTAAATATTGGAATAACAGACAAATTTAACGAAAGCTTTGATGAAGTTTTAGTGAAAGAAAAAGGATATTCAACATCCGGGTGTTAATGAGGGAAGTTTCCACTTTCGCAAAGTCGTAATCGATTCTTAATCAAATCAATAGAATAACTGATAATTTTTGGTCGCTTCATTACCACAAGCATCTTTGACCACCACCTTGAGTTCATGACTGCCGGGCGATTCCGGCACTTGTGTAATTATTTCAAATTTGGTGCCAGCCGGATTCGATGACGCCGGAATCCATTTTCCATCCAAGACACATGAATAAGTATTGATGCCTGAAAAATCTCCCTTTGTTTCAACCACAATCCGAACTTTTTCCATCCCGCCAAAGCGGACAATACGCTCTGAAATAGCATCCATCAATACAGGTGCAACAGTGTCGGCAATAATCACAAATTTACCAGGGGTTCTGATATTTCCTGTGATTGATAAATCTGGATTCATTTTCCCACCAATATATTTTATACTGCCACTGCTATCTAGTCTGGCAATGGTCCATTTATCGGCAGGAATAGTTGTTTTTTTTGCCGGTTTGATAGTCAGTTTCATAGGTTGAATTACAGCAAAGGAGCCCGGACTGGCAATTTCGATAACAGGAGAAATGAATCCTGCACTATCAATGCTATGTTCTATAACTTGCAATGCTATTTCTTCCGTAAGAGACTTGTCTGTAACAACCAGTTCAGCCTTGTTTCCGACAATCCGGTCACTTAGTCCGGGTTTTTGTATCCTCATATTTTTTAAATGCATTATTGGCTTTGCAATTTCCGTGATTACAACCTCAAAATTCAATTCTGAAGTATTGCCTTTTGCATCCTTAATTTCGAGCCGGTGCTTTATTTTGCCTTTGGCAGGATAAGCGTTTTGATTAGGTGTTGACTTAATAAAAGGAAGCACATTTCCCGGTAAGGTTTTACACAGTAAAATTCTTCGGGAGCTATCAGCCCAGAAGGGATAATCGATAAGGCTGTTAATTAAACGGGACTGATCAAAAAGAAAACTGTCGATTTTATATTCAAAGGTTAGAATATCGTTGGTGAATAATCTGTACTCTTTAATTCCCAGTAAATTAGGCTCTGAACCTGCCCTGTCAAAAGCTTCAAAACCGACAAAATAATTGGAGTTTACTTTGATGGTTTCCGGGATAATTTGATTCGAATTGGAAGTGTCTGTTGGAATCAAATTGCGTTCAGCCAAAAAGGTACCATTTCCCGGACCGGGAGTATAGATAACCAGATTTCGAAATGAAGGATGGATGGTATCCTGATAGGAATATCCGATCAATGCCGGGTCGAAAGGCATTTCGGAAACCTGATGGCGTGTTTCAAAATGCAGGTGTGGTCCTTCGGAGCCTCCACTGTTCCCTGACCATCCAATGATTTGACCGCTGTTGACCTGGAATAATGGGGTTGTAAAAAACAGCTCCGTTTCATTTTCCTGTTTTTGAAACTGAATGGCAGCCACTGTGTCGAGAATTTGAGGCATTGCAAAATCTTCCAAATGCGCATAAACAGTTACTATTCCATCGGGATGAGTAATATACAAGGCCTTACCGTATCCAATATTGCTGACTTTAACCCGTGAAATATATCCGGCCGCAGCCGCCAAAACCGGTAAACCGGTTTGTTCGTTAGTTTTTAAGTCAATTCCTGAATGAAAATGATTCGACCGCAATTCTCCGAAACTGCCTGAAACTTTGTAGGATTGAAGCTGTACCGGGCCGAATTGGGAGGCTGGGGAATTGTTTTGTGAGATCGATTGGTGTTGAAAAAGGAGCATTAAAGCTGTTAAAAATCCTGCAAATGTCCTGTAAAGACGGTATTTAGCTGATGTTGGGCGATGAAAATCCGTCATGTTTATAAATAAGAGATTTGCTTTCAAACTTTTGGAATAATTGGGTTAAATTTAAGGATTAACTAACTTTGCGTAGATTTCAAATTAAACTCAGGTGAATAACGACAACGGAGCAACAATCGGTCAGCTCAGGAATAAGGTCGAAAAATTAGTAAATTTGCATGAGAAGTTGATGCAGGAGTATCAACAATTGAAAACACAGCAGGAGCAGTTAAAGAGTCAGATTCACAGTCAGCAGCAGCAGATCAGTGAGTTGGAAGAAAAAAACAGAGTTATCAGATTAGGGCAGATGGTTTCCGGGTCGGATCAGAATACCCGAGAGATCAAACTGAAGATAAATGAGTACATTCGTGAAATCGACAGGTGTCTGGCCTTAATCAACCGCTAAAAATGGACGAACTATCCATAAAAGTAACCATAGCCAACCGGATTTATCCGCTTAAGATAAAGCGGGCAGATGAGGAAAGGGTTCGCAAAGCGGCAAAAATGGTAAATGACAGGATTCGGGAGTATGAGCAACAATATTCAGTAAGTGATAAAATTGATCTTATAGCCATGTGTGCTATGCAATTTGCCACAGAGCTTGTAAATACCACCGAATCACAAGAAGAAGAGAGACAACAACTAACCAATGAAATAACATCAATTGATAAGGTGTTGTCCGATTATATCAGTAAAGTCAACGTTCATTGAACTAAAGGGTTTCCGCTTATTGCGGATATGTTAAGCCCGCTTAAATTCTGATCAAAGTTTTAAACTCAACATTATAAACATTGGGGACAAGCTCATGCGGTCCGTAATGCAGGCCTCAACACAACTCGTTTGTGTTTCCGGGAAACCGGAACAGTGGAAGCAAGAAATACCGGGCAGCCCCAACCATGTCGAAAAGGAGTTTATAAACTCCGGAATTTATGCGGGTTTTTTATTGAAAATCTATAAAAACTTATATATTATTTTACATATTCTTAATCTTTAATTCTTAATCCTTAATTCTTAATTCTCCAAATGGATTCATATATGATAATAATAATTGCCGCAGTAGTATCCTTTGCTGTTGGCGGACTCATCATCTGGTTGGTGATGCGAAAACAAAATCAGGATCTCGAAAAAGTTGCTTCTGAAAAGGCAGCTGCTATTTTGAAAGAAGCAGAGACCAAAGCAGAACTTATCAAGAAAGATAAGATGATGGAAGCCAAAGATCGCTTCTACCAGTTAAAAACTGAACATGAAAAAACGGTAGCTGAAAAGGATAAAAATATTCTGGCAGCTGAAAACAGAATCAAGCAAAAAGAAACCACGTTAAATCAAAAGACGGAGCAGGTTCAGCGTAAACAAACGGAACTCGACAATCTTCAGAACAACCTGAAAGGACAGATGGAAGGACTGGAGCTCAGAAAAGAAGAGCTTGAAAAAATGCATCAAAAGCAGGTAAATGCTTTGGAGAAAATTTCCGGTTTATCGGTTCAGGAAGCTAAAACGCAACTGGTAGAAGCGTTGAAAGCCGAAGCAAAAACAGAAGCGCATTCTTATATTAAAGATATCATTGACGAAGCCAAACTGACCGCAAACAAAGAAGCTAAACGTGTAGTAATCCAAACTATTCAGCGTGTGGCTACCGAGCATGCCATTGAAAATTCGGTTACAGTATTTAACATCGACAATGATGATGTTAAAGGACGTGTAATCGGGCGTGAAGGACGAAATATCAGGGCGCTGGAAGCAGCAACCGGAATCGAAATTATTGTTGATGATACTCCGGAAGCGATTATTCTTTCCGGTTTTGATCCTGTAAGAAGAGAACTGGCCCGTTTAGCATTGCACCAATTGGTGACAGATGGAAGGATTCACCCTGCACGTATTGAAGAAGTAGTTGCGAAGGTGAAGAGACAACTGGAAGAAGAGATTGTTGAAATTGGTAAGCGCACCACAATTGATCTTGGTATTCATGGTCTTGCTCCTGAACTGATTCGAATGGTAGGTCGTATGAAATACCGTTCTTCTTACGGACAAAATTTATTGCAACACTCACGTGAGGTAGCTAACTTATGTGCTATCATGGCTGCTGAACTGGGATTGAATGTGAAGCTTGCCAAAAGAGCAGGATTACTACATGATATAGGAAAAGTTCCCGATGATGAACCGGAATTACCACACGCAATTTTGGGTATGAAGCTGGCTGAAAAGCACAAAGAAAATCCGGAAGTTTGTAATGCTATCGGTGCTCACCACGATGAAGTTGAAATGACAAGTCTCATTTCACCAATCATCCAGGTTTGTGATGCTATCTCTGGTGCCCGCCCGGGTGCCCGTCGTGAAGTGGTAGAGCAATATATCAAACGTTTGAAAGATCTTGAAGCTTTAGCTTTATCATATAAAGGGGTTGAGAAATCCTATGCCATTCAGGCAGGTCGTGAACTTCGTGTAGTTGTTGAAAGCGAAAAAATTGATGACAAAACTGCCGAGTCGATGTCGTTTGAAATTGCACAACGCATTCAAACTGAAATGACTTATCCGGGTCAGGTTAAGGTAACCGTTATCCGTGAAACACGTTCGGTTAATTATGCAAAATGATAATTCTGAATTTCTCATTCCTGCATGAACCAGCACCGTTACTATGCAAACAGATTCTGTTTGATTGAAATGGTAGTTGAAAATGGATATAAAAAACGAACATAACCTTGCTGCCCATAAACGGAATCAACTTAGCACTTTCGTTGTAGTTTTCTTTTTTGCATTGTTGCTGCTGCCGGGAATTCCGGTGATGCTCGATCATATTATCTATTTCAGGCTCGAAGATTTTGTCCTGCTGGGCGCCTTTCTCTTTTTATTGGTAAAAGATCCCTTCCTGGTACTCAAAACACCGGTAACGTTCGTATTGTATGCGGCCGCTATCATGATTTCAATTGGTATCAATTTCACGAATACATCTTACAACGACTTTTTTGAAATTGCTAAAGTCGTTAAGTGGGCAATGATCTTTCTGATCTTTTCCCGATTTGTGAATGCAGACCTTTTTAAGAAAACTTTTGAATGGGTCTTTTATGCATTGATAGCATTTAATGTGTTTCAATATTTCAATATTTTTGAATTCAATACATTGATTGAGCCCCTTTATGCCGACAGTGAACAATTGGGAAATGCTTACTTCGTTTCTTATACCGGTGAGTTTACACGTCGTCTTTTAGGTACCTTAGGTAATCCGAATAATAATGCCATTGTACTTGCCGTTTTTGCCTTGCATTATGCCTTCGATTGGAAATCACCTAAATCAAAAGCGCTGTTTTCAATTGCAATCGCATTATTGTTAATGTGTCAGTCCCGGACTATCATCCTTGCATTGGGAGTGGTATTTTTCATGAATTTCCTGCTGAATTTTAAAGAATACAAATTACATCTCGAAAAGCTAACTTACGTTTTAGTTATTTATGGCATAGTTCATTTCATCAACCTCGATTACCTGGAAATGATTTTCCAGGGCAAAGCCTTTGCTGAGTCCAAATCGGTGGAAGGGAGGATGGCAAGTTGGGGAACCATGATTTCAGAATCACGGTTGTCGCCTTTCTTTGGTTACGGGCCCAATAAAGATTATCTCTATTCTAAGGGATTTAGTCCCGAAAATGAATTCCTTTATACCAAAGCACGTTATGGTTACGTTGGACTTACAACTTTCATTTTGCTCATAGTATCTCCATATTACTTTTTCCGACAGCATTGGCAGAACCATTTGTTGTTTTTTTCGGTTACTCTCATTTATATAGTAACCAGTTTCTTTAATTGCCCCTATTCGTCATTGACGCTTTCGGCTTTCTATTTTATGTTGTTCGGAATGGAATATTCGAAATTAATAACTGCCAAAACCCGGATCAGGTAATGAGAAGTTCATTCTGGCAAATAAATCGTTCTCATGCTTAAGCGGTTCCTTCCACAAACCGGTTTTGCACGGAATGTCCTGACTTTATTCACCGGGGCTTCTATTGCTCAGGCAATACCTATTTTAATTTCTCCAATTCTTACCCGTTTGTACCCGGTCAGTGATTTTGCAGTACTGACATTGATAACTTCGTTAGTCACTTTACTGGGCATTTTGGTTTCAGGGCGTTATGAAATGGCAATCATGCTTCCTGAAACAAATAAAGATGCCAAGCAGGTAGTATTTCTTACCATCATGCTTTCAGTAGTATTGTCTTCTTTTTTCCTCATAATATTCTTGATTTTCGGACAGCAGATTGCCGATTTGCTGAATAATCACGATGCTGGCCCGTATTTATTTATAGTTCCTTTGATTGCACTGCTTTATGGAATCACGCAGGCTTATACGCATTGGATCATCCGGCAACGTCAGTTTGCATCAATGGCTTCTGCAAGGGTTGCACAAAGTCTTGCAACATCAGGTGTCAGTCTTGGTAGCGCTTATGCAGCCATTCCTTTCAATGGTTTGGTATTTGGAAATCTCATTGGACAGCTTACTCAGTTTGTCTACACTTTCTTAAGAATAAAGAAAAAACCGGAGCTGAGTATCTCATTTGCGGAGGCAAGTTCAACGGGCATGAAGCAAATGGCTTCCAAATATTCCGATTTCCCTAAAATTAACTCCATGCAGGCCCTTGTTGATGTCTTGCAATCAACCGGTGTTGTATTTCTGATAAGTTCGCTATATGGTGGATTAATAACCGGTTTCTACGGTTTTACGATCCGGATTTTACAGGCACCTGCAAATTTGATTGGCAGCAGCATTGCAGCAGTGTTTTATAAAGAAGTCTCTGAAAAAGTTCACAGGAAAGAGAAAATTGCCAAACTGGTTAAGAAGACAATGAAAACCCTGGCATTAACCGCTCTTCCGGTTTTTACCATCCTGATGATCTGGGGAGGCGATTTGTTCGCATTCGTATTTGGAGATCATTGGCGGGAAGCAGGGGAGTATGCTGCTATTCTTAGTCCCTGGCTGTTTTTCAACTTTATTGTTTCGCCGGTATCTCAACTGCCTTTAATTTTAAATCGCCAAAAACAGGTGTTTTTAATCAGTCTCATCGGAAATGGTTTAATTTTGCTGAGCATAATAATGGGAGCATTCGTGTTTAAAGATATTAAATGGGGATTTGTAATGGTTTCCATTACGCAGGTTATCTACCTTTCAGGTATAATTTATTACTTCATCAGGATTTCAGAAAAGGCTGATTCATGAAAAATATTATTAACCGAATTTTATACCGTTTGGCTCTTGTCTTTAATAAAGGCAACAAACCTGCTATGATACAAGGGTATTCAGATCCTAAAGCAGGTTACCTTTCGGAAGTGAAAATCAGCAATACCACTTTCATTCAGGATGATTCAAAATTATTTTTGGGTGACCATGTTTTTATTGGTCACTATAATTTTATCGAATCAAGTCATGGCATTCAGATTGGTGAAGGATGCCAGATTACCAATTTCATTAGTATACTTACACATTCCAGTCACCATTCTATAAGGATGTATGGACAACATGCAGTTGGGAAGGCCCCCCTTAAAGGTTATATTTCAGGAGCTGTTTCTATTGGTGCTTATACTTTCATTGGACCGCATGTTACCATCATGCCCGGAACAAAAATCGGTAAGGGATCAGTTATTGCCGCTTACAGTCTGGTAAAAGGTGAATTCCCTGAGTTCAGTATCATCTCCGGTAACCCCGCAGTTGTAATTGGCGATACCCGCACCGGTGATAAAGAGTTTTTAAAATTAAACCAGGATCTGGTTCCCTATTATGAATCGTGGGCCGGAAAACAATTTTAAAGGATGACTACGCAACAATCTTCACATAAAAAACTCTTGCTGGTTGGAAGTGCATCGGTGCATGTGCTCAATTTCTACCATCTGGTAAAGGAATTTTTTGATGAAATTTTAATTGCTTCCAATGATGCTGTTTTTGGCGATCTTCCCTTTGTAAATGTCGATTTCAACATAAGAAATCCTTTACAGATTCCGGGCAATATCAGAAAAATGAAATCGGTTATTGAAGATTTTAAACCGGATATCATTCATATTCATCAGGCAAATTCTGTTGCATGGATTACTCTAAAAGCAGCCGCTGACTTTGCTATACCAACCGTGCTTACTGCATGGGGTGATGATATTTTGGTACACCCGCATCAGAATGCCATCCTCAAAAAAATGGTGCATTTCAACCTGCTTAATGCCGATTTTCTTACGTCCGATTCTTTATACATGGCTGGAGAAATGCAGAAGCTTGTTCCTGAAAAAAACCTGAAAGTTACTGTCGCAAATTTTGGAATTGAGTTGCTTCCGGTTACCTTAAAGAAGGAAAAGGTGATTTATTCGAATCGCTTGCACAAACCCATGTACCGGGTAGATAAAATTATCAAGGCCTTTGCAAAATTCCACCAAACTTCCAAAGGCAGCGATTGGCGTTTATTCATTGCCGGATCAGGTACGGAAACGGATGCACTTACTGATTTGGTTAATTCACTGAACCTTGGAAGTGCCGTTGAATTTAAAGGGTGGCTTGGTCCAGCTGAAAATACCGCCAATTACCAGACAGCCTCCTTATTCATTTCAGTGCCTAACAGCGATGCCACTTCAGTCAGTCTGTTGGAAGCAATGGCTTATGGATGTATTCCGGTATTATCGAATCTTCCTGCAAACCTGGAATGGGTGTTGGATGGAATTAATGGTGTAATTGTGAAGGATCTCGACGATGATTTCATAACACCCGCATTTGATCTGAATTTCAGCGAAGCGGTAGCATTGAATTCTACTATTATCAAGTCAAGAGCCACGAAGGAAGTGAGCAAGTCAGCATTTGGATTAATTTATAGCAACGCTCTGCGAAAATAATATGTGCGGCATCAGTGGAATAGTTGGGAGAATGCAGACTTCGGTTAACCGCGAGTTATTGCATGCCATGAATGATGCAGTTGCGCATCGTGGTCCTGATGGTGCCGGATTGTTTTGCGAAAATGCAATTGGACTTGGTCACAGACGATTATCGATTTTAGATTTATCTGATGCCTCATCGCAACCGATGTTTTTGAATGACCGGTATGTGATGGTTTATAATGGGGAAATCTATAATTATCTTGAAATTAAAGAAGAGTTAGTTGCAGCAGGCTTTACTTTCAAAACATCCGGTGATTCGGAAGTGTTGCTGGTTGCCTATCATCATTGGGGAGCCGATTGTTTGCAGCGTTTTAATGGAATGTGGAGCTTTGCCATCTATGATCGTGAAAAGCAAATTCTATTTTGCGCCCGCGATCGTTTTGGTGTGAAACCATTTTATTATACCGAGCATAACGGTAGTTTGTATTTTGGTTCTGAAATTAAACAACTTTTAGCAGCCGGTATAAAACCTGTTGCTGAAAAGGAAATAGTAATAGATTATCTGGTGCTTGGTCTGGAGGAATATGATCACCGCACTTTTTTTAAAAATATTTACCGGCTCTTGCCCGGACATAAATTGGTAATTGATTTAAATTCGGGCAAGCGTTCGATTGAGAAATATTACCATTTAAAAATTTCTAATCAGGCATCTGGTTGGGACCTGGAGACTGCTTCTTTTGAATATTTCAATGAACTGCAAAGATCGGTGAAATACAGGCTGCGTTCAGATGTCAGAGTAGGAACCTGCCTTAGTGGCGGACTCGATAGTTCTGTAATCGCTGCCTTGGCTGCTCGAAGTTATAAGCATCATTCCGGTGAATCTTTTAATGCCATTACTGCATCTTCAGTTGATCAGCAAAATGACGAAGTTGTATATGCGAAACAGGTTGCAGATGCTTCAGGATTGAACTGGCACATCACCAGACCTTCTTCGGGAGATTTTATGGACTCCATTGATGAGGTGGTTAAAGTTCAGGAAGAACCATTTGGTAGTCCCTCTATTTTCATGCAGTATTTTGTTATGAAAGAAGCCAGACGCCAAGGGTGTCCGGTATTGCTGGATGGTCAGGGAGGTGATGAAACTTTATTAGGCTATCAGCGCTATTATCCTGCATATTTGAAATCTCTATCTCCGGTCAAGAAAATTCAGGGATTGTTTAACAGTTCTGAAAATTCAGGTTTGTCAATTGGTAGATTATTACAATCCTATTTTTATTTTACAAACGCGGGGTTAAGAATTCGAAGGCAAGAACAACGTTCCGGATTTTTGAAACCGGAATGCTTTGAAATGATGAATCGTGCGCTGATCACAGAAATTGCAGATGCTTCCGGTTCTATTTCAGATCTACAAATACTTGAAATTACCAAATCGCAGCTACCTCATTTGTTAAGGTATGAGGATAAAAATTCCATGCGATTTTCAATTGAAACACGTTTGCCTTTCCTTGATTACAAGTTGGTGGAGATGGCACTTTCAATTAATAATGAATATAAAATCCGCAACGGATATTCAAAGTATATTCTCAGAACTGGAGCGAAGGGTGTTGTGCCGGATTCCATCTTATGGCGTAAAAATAAAATAGGATTTGAAGCTCCTTCCCGGGTTTGGTTGAATGACCGGGGATTTATGATGGAAGCTATCGGGAAGTCGGCATTGCTAAATTCTATGATGAAAAGTATGCCTGATAATTCAATTGATCAAACTTTATTATGGAGGTTGTATAATCTGGCTAAATGGGAGGAGGTGTTCGATGTCAAGCTCAATTAAGGTCTGTCACCTGACTTCTATTCATCCGGCATTTGATACCCGGATTTTTGTGAAAGAATGTTCATCACTTGCGAAAGCCGGATTTGATGTTTCATTAATTGCAGTGAATGTTGAAGAACAAGTGGTGAATGGCGTTTCTATTCTTAACGTACCTCCATCAGGAACCGGCAGGCTTTCCAGAATGATATTTACCACCCGTGCTGTTTTAAAACGGGCTTTGGAAGTTGATGCTACCGTTTATCACTTTCATGATCCGGAGCTGATACCTGTTGCGTTAAGCCTTCTGAAAAAAGGAAAGAAGGTTGTTTATGATGTGCATGAGGATATTCCAAGACAAATACTGGCAAAGTATTATATTCCGAAATTGTTGCGGAATATTATTTCTTTCGTAACTGAAAAAATTGAAAATTACGCTGCAAAGAAATTCTCATATATTGTAACAGCAACACCATTTATCAGAGATCGTTTTTTGAAGTTAAATGCTAATGTAATAGAAGTTTGTAATTTCCCTGTTCCAGCAGAATTGGTTTCTTCTGGATCTGCCATTCAAAAAACAAATACTGTTTGTTATGTAGGATCAATTACCCGTGCCCGTGGTATTGTTGAATTGGTTCAAGCTTTGGATGGCTCTCAGGCAAGACTGAACTTATGTGGCACCTTTGCTCCTGAAACCCTTCGTGATGAAGTAGCAAGTCTTCCCGGCTGGAAGAATGTGAATGAATTAGGTTATGCTTCCAGGGATCAGGTGCGTCAGGTTTTATCTGAGTCATTGGCCGGACTGGTTACGCTTCATCCAATTATAAATTATGTTGATGCCTATCCGGTAAAAATGTTTGAATATATGGCTGCTGGGATACCGGTGATTTCATCCGACATCCCACTCTGGAAATCATTCATCGATGAAACAGGTGCCGGGATCTGTGTTGATCCTATGAATCCGGTTGCCATCCGCGATGCAATTAACTATCTGGTTCAACATCCCGACAAGGCAAAAGAAATGGGCGAGCGGGGCCGGCAAGCTGTCGTAAACAAATATAACTGGCACAACGAAGAAGTTAAATTGATTGGAATCTATAAAAAGATGACCACATGATTACGGTTGTTTGTCCCTTATACAATGAGGAGGCTTACATTAAGCCCGTACTCGATTTTTATCTGGCGGCAGCTCCGGCTGAAAAAGAATTGTTCCTTATTGATGGCGGCTCAAAAGATAAGACTATTGCTATTATTAAAGAATATCAGCAGAAAGATTCCTCCATTCATCTGATTCATAATCCCGATAAATATGTTCCTTTTGCATTGAACAAAGCTATTACAGCTTCAAAAGGAGAACCGGTTATCAGACTCGATGCACATACGGTTTATGCACCCGATTATTTTACAGCTGTATTAGAGGCTTTCCGTAAAAGTGGAGCTGATATTGTTGGCGGTCCTATGAGGGCTGTTGGAAAAACAGATTTTCAAAAGGCAGTTGCAATTGCTACCTCTACTTCGTTTGGAGTGGGCGATAGCGGTTTTCATGATGAAAGTAAAGAAGGTTTTACCGAATCGGTTTATTTGGGAGCGTGGAAAAGAAATGTTTTTGAAGCAACAGGTTTGTTTGATACCGATATGTTGCGCAATCAGGATGATGAATTTCATTACCGGGCACGTGCAAATGGAATGCGGATTTATTTAGACCCGAAAATAAAATCGTGGTATGCACCGAGGAGCACCATGAAAACTTTATGGAAACAATATTATCAGTATGGCTTGTTTAAGCCATTAGTTTTGAAGAAGGTCAGTTCCGGGATCCGATTACGTCATTTAATTCCTGCCGGATTTGTTTGTTATCTCGTGCTTTCATTGATATCATTTTGGTACCCGGCACTTTTGATACCTGCTGTTCTTTATTTATTACTTGATTTATTCTATTCTTTCAGATATGGTTCCTCATTCGCTGTGAGTTCGAAAATGCTTCTGGTTTATCCGATGCTGCATTGTTCTTATGGATTAGGTTTTATAAAAGGTTTCTTAGTTTTACTAACCGGAAAAAAGCCAACCTTATGAACACAACGAAAATAAAGTTAGTCAGAGGTTATTTGATTTTGTTAATTGCTTTTTTAATTCCTTTTAATCCAAAGTTGTTGTCAGTAATTATCGGTATCTCGTTGGTGTTGTGGATTGCCGAAAGAGATTTTTCATCCCGGTTTAAGAATCTTCAAAAAAATTATGGCGCACTTTTTCTGATGGCATTTTTTCTTTATCATGTTGTTGGGTTGCTTTGGTCATCAAACATGGATTATGGTGGCTTTGATGTTCAGGTGAAACTTTCAATGCTCGTCTTTCCGCTTATGTTGTTGTCAGAACCCTTGCCGGGAAATATTTCATTAAAGAAAATTGTTACCATATTTACTGCCGGATGCCTTGCTGCCTTCATCATCTGTTTTGGCAGGTCATTGTGGTATTGGTTTTCGGAAGGACACAATTACTTTTTCTATAAAGATTTCTCCCGGTTCGTCCATCCCGGCTATTTCAGTATGTTCCTTTGCTTTGCTGTTGTAGTATTGCTTCAACTTATTACGGATGCCAATAAGAATAATGAAATTACCGCAGTTTGTTTCGGTGCCTTTTTGGTATTTTTAATGGTAACGGGTGTAGTTTTGCTGGCTTCAAAAGCAGGGATTGTTACTTTGATTGTGCTTTTGATTGGTGCCTCTTTATTGGCTTTCAAATGGTCATCAGGAAAGTTTACCGGTATTTGTTTGCTGTTACTTACAGGAGCGCTGGTATATTTCGGTATTTTCTCTCCCGATACTGCCGGAAGAATGTCGGAGTTACGAGAAACACTTTCAGATAATCCCAACGATACCATTGTGCACACCTCAGGAATGCGTTTGCAGGCCTGGAAAAGCTCCCTGGAATTAGCCGGCAGGGAATTTCCGTTTGGCACCGGTACAGGAGATGTTAAAGATGAGCTGGTAAATACTTATCGACAGAATGGTTATGATGTCATAGCCAAATTACGGCTGAATGCTCATAATCAGTTTATACAGACTACTGCAGCTTTGGGTGTTCCCGGCCTGATTCTTTTAACCGGTGTTATGGTATCAGCCCTGATTTTTGCCTTCCGGAACAGGAATCTTTTGCTGATGGCATTTTTGGTTGTCATTGGACTAAATGCCATGGTTGAGTCGATTTTGGAAGTCTCGGCAGGGGTCATTTTCTTCTCTTTTTTATATGCCGCTCTCTATCGAAAGGATAGTTTTCAGGGTTGAATTTGATTCTATCTTGTTCAGAATAGTCTGTTTCTTAAAAAACAAGCCCTAAATTCGTTCCGATTCATTTGGTTTTCATAAATTTGCAGCATAATTAAATGATTATGATACCATTCGCACCACCCAGAATTGATCAGGCAATAATTGATGAAGTAGTAGCTGCTTTGAAGTCGGGCTGGATTACCACCGGTCCACGAACTAAAGAATTTGAAAAACGCCTTACTGCTTATTGTGGTAACAAGTCTACTTTATGTCTGAATTCAGCAACAGCAGGTCTTGAAATTATGTTGCGCTGGTTTGGAGTAGGGGAAGGCGATGAAGTTATTTTACCAGCTTATACTTATTCAGCTACAGCCAATGTGGTGGTGCATTGTGGTGCTCGTCCTGTTTTGGTCGATATTGGATCAGACTTCAATATGAATGTTGCAAATATCAAAGCGGCAGTTACATCAAAAACCAAAGTGATAATGCCGGTTGATTTTGCCGGTTTGCCATGCGATTATGATGCAGTATTGAGTGTTGTGAATGATCCTGCTGTCAAAAATATTTTTGTTCCTGCAACCAAGGAGCAATCAAAATTAGGACGTATTTTAATTTTGTCAGATGCCGCTCATTCAGTTGGTGCTAACTATAAAAATAAAAAGACCGGTGCATTGACTGATGTTTCTGTTTTTTCATTTCATGCTGTTAAAAATCTTACCACAGCCGAAGGTGGTGCTATAGCTTTGAATCTGCCTGAGCCATTTGATAATGATGAAGTATACAAATTTTTATGTGTGTATACCTTGCATGGCCAGAACAAAGATGCACTGGCGAAAATGCAAAAAGGGAATTGGAAGTATGATATCATTGAAGCGGGTTACAAATGTAACATGACTGACTTGTGCGCTGCTATTGGATTGGTTGAATTGGCTCGTTATGATAGTGATATGCTCGTCAAGCGTAAACTGATTTGCGATACTTACTTCAATTATTTTAAGCAATTTGATTGGGCTGAATTACCCGTTTTGAAAGATGCTTCCAGAGAAACTTCTTACCATCTTTTTCCTCTTCGAATAAAAGGGATTACAGAATCGATGCGCGATGAAATTATGAAGCGCATTTTCGATAAAGATGTTTCGGTTAATGTTCATTTTATTCCATTACCAATGTTATCGTACTATAAAAACATGGGATTCAATATTTCCGATTATCCTGTTGCCTACGATACATTCGCGCGGGAAATTACACTTCCCGTATTTTATGATCTCACCGATGAGCAATTAAAAATGGTTTGTAATACTGTTCAGGAAGCAGTGAGTTCAGTATTACAGGAAGTGGTTAATCATTAATTAGAATTGTGAAACGGATTTTTGACCTGGTTCTGTCTGCCATATTTCTGATATTGCTGGCACCGCTTTTTATTTTTATTGCGATCAGAATTAAGCTTGATAGCAAAGGTCCTGTTTTTTATAAACAAGTTCGTGTAGGATTAAATGGCAAAGATTTTGGCATTTATAAATTTCGTACCATGTTCGTGGGTTCCGATAAAAAAGGATTGCTTACAGTAGGAGGGAATGATGCCCGTATTACAACACCAGGACTTTTCCTTCGCAAATACAAACTTGATGAACTGCCTCAATTAATCAATGTTTTTTTTGGTGATATGAGTATAGTTGGTCCACGGCCTGAAGTAAGAAAATATGTGGATCTTTATTCGAAAGAACAGTTGCAGGTGCTGTCGGTTAAGCCGGGGATTACCGATTATGCTTCGATTGAGTATTCAAAGGAAAACGAAATCTTAGCAAAAGCAACGGATCCGGAGGCAACCTACATCAATGAAATTATGCCTGCCAAATTAGCATTAAATCAAAAGTATATCAGTGAACAAAGTTTTGTTACGGATCTGAAAATTATTCTTCAGACTCTGGTGAAGATAGTTTCTTAGGATTCAAACACTCCAGTAATTCTTCCGTTTCTTCAACTTTATCGGTTTGTCCAAGTTTCTGAAATGAGAATGAAAGGTTCCGCAAAATTCTCCTGATCATATCTACATTGGAACAAGGCTCATAGAAAATTTTGTTGTAGCGCATATCGAGCTTTTTAAGAAATTCATCGATATCACTTTTTCCAAAAATGGTTCCTTTACTAAATGCATTTATATAAAACAGTATGCCTGCTTCAGGATAAGTGTATTCCACATCTGTATTACCGCGGTTATCCTGATAAGCCAGAATGAAGTGTTCCGGAAGGTTTACTCCGTAAATTGGAATGTCGAGTTGCTGGGCAAGGATGGAATAAATTATAGAAAGCAGCAGTGGATTCCCTTTTTTGGTTTCAAGGACTGTATTGATAAAAGAGTTTTGCGGTGCGTGGAAATTTGCGGTGTTTCCGGTGAAATTATGCACTTCAAATAATACCTTATTAATCACCAACACCTGTTCCTGAGGTGTCATCTGATCATTTAACTCCAGCCAAAGATCTTTCCTGATTTTATTAAGTTGTGCCCTTACTTTTTCTTCATCAAGATCCGGGTACTGATAATGTGCAATTAATAAAGTGCCTGTTAGTAAGTCATTTGAACTTCCGGCTGCCCATTTAGCTAAATCATTTTTCAGTGATTCGAATTGAATTTTATGAACGATATTTTCAATTCTTTCCTGCAGCAAGGGATTAAACGCACCACTCCAGGCATCTTCCAAAACTGGAATAACATCCCTGCCAAAGGCAACTAAACGCCCCCGGATGTGGTTAAATATTTCCGGATCAGTATCATCCAGCAGGCTAATCATAGCCTTTACTTCATTTACGTTTAAGTTTTCCATTTCTTTAATACTTCAAAAATACAAAAACGGATTGAAAATAAAAGCTAACATTATCGAAGACTTCAATTTTATTAACTTACTGATATAACAATAAAAAAGCACTTCCTGTTTTGAACAGGGAGCAGGATCACAAAAAAATAACGCCGGAAATAAAATTACATTGCCTTTAGTTCACTCACCAGTTTGGTAAGCACATCTTTAGCATCGCCAAAAACCATACTTGTTTTTGGGTTGTAGAACAATTCGTTTTCAATACCTGCATAACCGGCATTCATCGATCTTTTGTTAACCAGAATATGTGTTGCATTTTCAACATCCAAAATAGGCATGCCATAAATAGGAGAGGATGGATCGTTTTTAGCAGCGGGGTTCACAACATCATTTGCACCTACAACCAAGACTACATCGGTGGTAGCAAATTCCGGATTAATTTCTTCCATTTCAACAAGTTTGCCATAATCAACATTCGATTCGGCAAGCAATACGTTCATGTGACCGGGCATACGTCCTGCAACCGGGTGAATGGCATATTTAACTTCAACACCACGTTCTTCAAGGAGTGTTTCCAGTTCATGAATAACGTGCTGTGCTTGTGCAACAGCCAAACCGTATCCAGGAACAATAATAACCTTCTTAGAATAATTCATCAGCACGGCTGCATCATTCACATTGATATCCTTAATGCTTCCCTGTACAGAACTTCCCGCAACAGCGGTTGCTCCTGATGCTCCGAATGCACCGAAAATTACATTGGAGAGCGGACGGTTCATAGCTTTACACATCACTATGGTGAGCAAAGTTCCTGCAGAGCCAACCAGAATACCTCCTGTTAACATTACTTTATTATCGTAGAGGAATCCTCCGAAAGCAGCTGCCAATCCTGTAAAAGAGTTCAGCAAAGAAATTACTACCGGCATATCGGCGCCACCGATTGGAATAACAAACATAACACCGTAAAACAATGCCAGTGCAAATAACAGATACAATAAAACACTGCTATCGGTGCCACTGAATATCATAAATGCTCCGTATGCAAGAACGGCAATCATGATGAATGTGTTTATGATGTTGTAGGAGGGAAGGCGTACCGGTTTGTTCATAGTGCCATTGAGTTTCAGGAAGGCAACAATACTTCCTGAAAAAGAAACGCTACCTATTATCATCCCTAACACAACAGCCATTTGAGGGCCGGTATTACCAACATTGTGATGGAATTCCATTAATCCGATCAAAGCTGCACAGGCACCACCCATACCATTGAACATGGAAACCAGTTCAGGCATTTTAGTCATCTGCACTTTCTTGGCGGTCATCCAGCCAATAACTGTTCCTACCAGAATAGCTGCAAATATGAGCGCCATTTTCAATCCTTCACGGGAAGTATAGCCGGAACCGTTTTCATAAAGGAAAATAGTGCCTGCAATTGCAATGGCCATTCCGGCTGCAGCAACCAGATTTCCTTTACGGGCTGTTTTCGGATTACTCATCATTCGTAACCCCATAATGAAAGTTACCGAAGCAATGAGATAAGAAATTTCTAATATATTCTGAATCATAAGTCCTCTTTTAGTGCACTACTACTTTTTCTTTTTAAACATTTCCAGCATTCGGTCGGTGACCACAAATCCACCAACTACGTTTAGTGTTCCCAGCACAACAGCCAGAAATCCGAGCGCAAGTGATGGTATATTCGACATTTCCGTATCGAGCATTACAATTATGGCACCCACAATTACTACTCCGTGAATAGCATTCGCACCACTCATTAAAGGTGTGTGTAAAACTGTTGGAACTTTACCAATTACTTCAACTCCAACAAAAATGGAGAGAATAACAAAGTAAAATACTTCCTTGTGTGTTCCTATAAAATCTAAGATTGCTTCCATATTATCTTTTCAATAAATGTGAATTATTTTTTTTGTGCTGAAGGATGAACAATAGCACCGTTGTGAGTGATCAGCGAGCCTTTGGTGATTTCTTCTTCCATTTCCCATTTGAATCCGTCTTTCGTGGCGAGATGCAATAAGAATGTCTGAATGTTTTTTGCATACAGTTCGCTTGCGTTTCGGGGAAGTAAGCTTGGAAGATTCGATTCTCCGATAATGATAACGCCGTGTTTAACCACCGTTTTATTTACTTCGCTAAGTGGACAGTTTCCACCTTGCTCAACAGCCATATCCACAATTACAGAACCCATTTTCATGTTCTTTACCATATCTTCTGTAACCAAAACCGGAGCCTTTTTGCCCGGAATAAGTGCTGTCGTAATTACGAGATCAGCTTCTGAAATATGTTTAAACAAAAGTTCTTGTTGCTTCTTCAGGAATTCTTCTGAAACAGCTTTTACATAACCGCCTTCTGTTTTAATACTGTCGTCTCCTTTAACTTCAATAAATTTTCCTCCCAGTGATTCCACCTGTTCTTTGGTTTCGGGACGGATATCGGACACTTCCACGATTGCACCAAGACGTTTCGCTGTTGCAATTGCCTGAAGACCTGCAACACCGGCACCCATGATCACCACTTTACATGGTTTAATGGTTCCTGCTGCAGTCATCATCAATGGAAATATTTTTCCTAAAGCATTAGCTCCCAAAAGAACTGTTTTATATCCGGCAAGGTTACTCTGAGAACTCAGGGCATCCATTTTCTGTGCTCTTGAAATACGTGGAATAGCATCCATGGAGAAAGCAGAAATGCCAGCTTTTTCACATGCTTCTACAATCGAAGGATTCGTAGCAGCCCACATGAATGAAATCAGCACAGCTCCTTTTTTCATGGTGGCGATTTCTTGCGGTTCTGGTGCATTCACTTTCAATACCACATCAGAAGTGCTGTAAATCGACTTTGAATCGCCGGCAATTATTGCACCCGACTCTTTGTACATGGCATCAGCAAAATAGGAGTTTTCACCTGCTCCGGTTTCAATAGTCACTTCAAAGCCTGATGAAACCAGACTTTTCACAACTTCCGGACTCAGGGCAACCCTGTTTTCACGTTCCTTAGTCTCCTTCGGAATTCCTATTTTCATTAGGTAGTTAATTTAATTTGGGAAAGATGAGCCGGCTTTTTTCCGGCCTGATTTTTAAGCGCTGCAAAGGAAAAAATAATAATTGATTCCGTCAATGAAATACGTACTGTTAATAAGAAGGTTACTGTTGTGTATGTTGTTCAAAATCAATCTATAGCACAGGTTGTTGACAAGTACCTGTCAGGAATTGCTTGAATTTACTATTTTGCCCTACATTTGCACCAGTTTTAAACCCTGTTTCATTTAGTCAGATGCTTAAATACACGCCCCAGTTTTTAAAAAAAATCGAAGAGGTTTTTGAAGAGAATTCCTATAAAATCCGCTACGAAAAGGGAAATTTCAAGTCAGGATATTGCATTATTGAAGATCGTAAAATGGTAGTGGTAAATAGATTTGCTTCAACGGAAAGCAGAATTAACACACTCCTGGAGATTTTAAAAGTGCTTGCTTCCGGAAATCAGTTACAGGGTGAAAAATTTGAGCAGATACAGAAGCAACTCGACAAACAAGCTGACAAGCAACAAAGTCTTGAGGAGGCTGCAGAGTGAAAATCACGTTCCTTGGCACCGGCACATCTCAGGGAGTTCCTGTAATTGCATGCAGATGTCAGGTTTGTTGTTCTGCCGATTTTCGCGATAAGAGATTACGCAGTTCCATTCTTGTAGAACAAGGTTCCACCGCTGTAGTTATTGATTCCGGCCCCGATTTCCGCCAGCAAATGCTTCGCGCAGAAGTGAATCATATTGATGGTTTACTTTTTACGCATGAGCATAAAGACCATATTGCCGGTATGGATGATATCAGAGCCTACAATTATGTCCATCGTGAAAAGGTGAATATTTATGCCAACCTTCAGGTTCAGGAAGCACTCCACAGGGAATTTCCCTATGTATTTGCAGATTTTAAATATCCCGGTGTACCGGAAATAAACATGCACACCATTGATGAAAGTGCTTTTTCGATTGGGGAAATTGATTTTTTGCCGGTTCCGGTTTTACATTACCGTTTACCGGTTTTAGGGTTCCGGATTGGTGATTTCACCTATATCACCGATGCAAATCATATTACTGAACAGTCGATGTCTCTCATTCGGGGTTCGAAAATTTTAGTGATCAATGCGCTTCGCCGGGAACCCCATGTTTCTCATTTTACACTCGAAGAAGCTCTCGAAGTGATAGGGAAATTAGGTCCTGAAAAAGCCTATCTCACACACATCTCACACCAGTTAGGCACGCATGAGGATGTGAATGCGGAATTACCCGCTCACATACAATGTGCCTATGATGGTTTGGTGATTGAAATCTGATTAAAATAATCCCGGAATATTTGGCAGTAACCCTTGACCAGCAGCTTTCATTTCAGCTTCTGAAACATTCTGTGCCTTTTCAGAGGCTCTGTTGATTGCCAATTCCAATAGCTCCTGCAATTCTTCTTTACGATCGGGTGCCATCAACTTGTCGGCAATAACAACCGATTTCACGACTCGATTTCCGGTCATGGTCACTCTGATACTTCCTTCACCAGCCTCCCCATCTACCATTACCGTATCAAGTCTTGCCTTAATTTCATCCATTGCCTTTTTGACTTCCCCCAGCTTTCCAAGCATGTCGAACATTCCCATAATTAATATTTTTTGTGTTTATAATTTAAGCCAGTGATCTCAGTAATTCCAGATTCACCTGATCCCAGTCGTCTTCTTTAGGTGTTTCAAGTACTTTTGGAACAGCACTGAATCGTTGCATGATGTATTGAAACGGCACAATTCCTAACTTTCCTTTTCCAATATGATCGTGACGATCGAGATGAGTCCCCAAATCGCCTTTGCTATCATTTAAATGGAATACCTTGAGATTTTTTAGTCCTAAAATTTTATCAAATGCATCCATGGTGTCATCAGCTCCGGAGTTAGTTCTGATATCATATCCGGCAGCAAAAGCATGGCAGGTGTCGAAGCAAAAACCGACGCGGTTAGTATCCACCTGCTGATAAATTTCGCGTAAATTTTCAAAGCTGCCACCAACACTTGTTCCCTGACCGGCCGTATTTTCAAGCAAAATAAGCACTTTGCTTTCAGCTGTAGCCGCAATTACCTTGTTAATACCATCTGCAATTTTCGAAATAGCCGTTCCAAAATCCTGTGATCCGGCTGCTCCCGGATGAAGGACACAATACTGTAAACCCAGCTCCGTGCACCTGATTACTTCATCGGTTAAAGCCGTTATCGATTTCTCCCGGTTATCGGGAACTTCGGCTGCCAGATTGATCAGGTAGCTGCAGTGAGAAAAACTATATTTTATTGCAGATGCTTTAGCCGCTTTACCGAATGCAGATTTTTCTTCCGGAGCAATTGGTTTTGCCTTCCATTGACGTTGATTGCGGGTAAATATTTGCATGGCATCAATGCCAAGGGTTTTTGCTTCATCAAAAGCAAGCTCAAGTCCTCCGGAAACGGAACAATGAACTCCAAGATTCAGATTTTTCATAGTTATAAATGATTTAAAAGGAATTCAGAAATTCCATTTCGTGTGCAAAATAATGCATTTCCACGCATCCGGAAATGCTATTTTTGATAAAATAACCAATTAATGCCGCTTCATGTTAAATTTGTGGCTTCAACAGACTTTATATGCAAATAACTTTCCATGGTGCCGCAAGAACCGTAACAGGCAGTAAACACCTCATTACCACCAATTCGGGATTGAAAATCTTACTCGATTGCGGCCTTTTTCAAGGGATGGGAGCCGAAGCAGATGTGCTAAACCGTCACTTTGGATTTAATCCCTTTGATGTGGATATTCTTATTTTGAGCCATGCACATATCGATCATTCGGGTTTAATTCCCAAGCTGGTTAAGGATGGTTTTAAAGGTAAAATTTATGCTACTCCCGCAACTATTGACTTATGCCGGCTCATGCTGGAGGATAGCGGATCTATTCAGGAGGCTGATGTTGTTTACATTAACAAGAGAAGGAAACGCAGAGGCGAATCGGCTCTGAAAGCACTTTATTCTGAAGAAGATGCTATTAAAGCGATGAAGTTTTTTAAACCGGTAGCATACAACTCCTGGTTTAATATTAATGATGAAGTGAAATTTCAATTCACCGATTCGGGTCATGTGCTAGGTTCGGCAGCAGTGAACCTTGTGGTAAAGGAAGATGGAATAGAAAAACGTTTGTTTTTTTCAGCCGATATTGGTCGACCGGGAGATCAGATTCTTCGCAAACCGGAACCATTTCCTCAAGCCGATTACATTATTTGTGAATCAACATACGGGAATCGCTTGCACGAACCTGTGAAAAATGCTGAAGGAAGATTGTTGGCAGCAGTGATCGAAACATGTGTAGAAAAAGGAGGTAAGCTGGTCATACCTGCCTTCAGTCTGGATCGTACTCAGGAATTAATTTATGCCCTCGACCGAATGGAACACCAGGGCATTTTGCCTCCAATTAAGGTTTTTGTCGATAGCCCCTTATCGGTTCAAACAACCCGTGTAGTTGAAGATCATATAGAGTGCTTTAATAGTGAATTGCGTGACTATATGAAAAAGGGTGATCAACGTCCATTCTTTTTTAAAAATCTCCATTTTGTGAGTGATGTGGAAGAATCGAAAGCCATAAATCTGCTGAAGGAACCTTGCATTATTATTTCATCTTCCGGTATGGCAGAGGCTGGCAGAATAAAGCATCACATCAAAAATGTAATTTCCAGTGCCAATAATACAATTTTGATTGTAGGATATTGTACGCCTACTAGTTTAGGTGGCCGGCTCCGTGCCGGTGAACCTGAAGTCCGTATTTTTGGCGAGACCTATAAAGTCAGGGCCAGAGTAGAGACAATAGATGCCTACAGTGCTCATGCCGATTACAATGAAATGATTCAGTACCTTTCTTGTCAGGATGTTAACCAGGTGAAAAAATTATTTCTGGTTCACGGCGAATATGAAGTGATGGTTGAATTTAAAGAAAAGCTGCTCGATGCAGGTTACAGGCATATAATGATTCCTGAAAAAGGAGAATCGGTGGAGTTGTAACAGGCTATTTTCCAGGTGTAAATTGCTGCTCAATTTCAGCATCTGTTGGAAATACGATTGTTTTATCTCCCGCTTTCCGTGTCCAGAAAACATATTTACCGGTTCCTTCACAGGCATATCCACTGATTGAATCACCGGGTGCCATGTTCAACTGATTATATGTTTTCCATCTCATGGTTCGTTCCTGAACAGCAACCTTTACATCGAGACTTTCTTTGCACACATTTTTTAAATTAATGCGATAGCTTTTAGCAGAATTATAACAACTTCCGCAATTGGATCCCCATTCAGAACTCGATTTTTTCAGGCACTCAGCATAAGGATCATCCTGATCATTCATGGTTGAAACAGGTGAAGGATTCCAGAATGAAAGAGCTGTGATAAAACTGATGAGTAGCAAATGAGATTGAAATGTCATGATGGATGATATTTAGGTTGTGGATAACCGGGTTATTTACAATTGTTGTTTTTAAGAATTATACGGGCTTCTTCATTTCCTAATTTTTTGGATGTATTCCAGTCTTCGCAAGCACCTGATTTATCGCCCATAAGTTTTTTTGAAAATCCCCGGTTATTATATGCTTCCTGATCGGTCGGGTCAATTTTTAATGCTTCATTAAAGTCATCAATAGCCAACTGATATTCACCCGTTTTATTTCTGGCGCTTCCACGCGAAACATAAGCCCAACGATGATTTGGTTCAAGTTCAATTACGCGTGAAAAATCTTTTACTGCCCCTTCAAAGTCCTTGGTGATATTTCTGCAAAAGCCCCGTTGTAACAGTGCATTCACAAATTTTCCATCCAGTTCAATGGCTTTGTCAAATTCTGCAATTGCTTCTGCATGGTCACCATTCCGGTAAAAGGTGTCACCTTTCTTAAAGTGAGCTACAGCTTCGGGATTTTCCTGTGCTGAAAGAGTGAATGGTAATAAACTCAATTGAAGAATTACCAATAGTTTACAAATTTTCATCATTATTCAAATGGTTCTGAACTTTCGTATTTGGGATCAAGCACCAGCTTAATCATGTGTGTAAATGCCTTTTTCATACCGGCTACACTTTTTGCATCAAGATTTGCCGGGAACGATAACCGGGCGTAATCCCGTTGAATTTTCTTCATGAAGAGCTGCCGGTCGACACATTTTGAGGTTCCGTTACAATTAATGTAAAAGACCTTCTGGGATGCGTCATAGCCCATACTATTCAGGTCAAGTGATTTGCAAAGTACCTGATCTTCACGGTAAATATCAACACCTTCATTGAATTTGGCAATAATTACACCTCTGATTACGTCAATGTTACCTATGGGACCAATTTTGCTGTTGATATAGGTCAATGTTTGTTCCATAGTTATTTCCTGGGCTTTTGCCACAGGAGAGATGGCTGAAATGGTAACTACTATGGCTATAATGCGTAAAGCAAATAAGGTCTTGAGACGCAACATGAATGGTTTGAAATGATCAGTTTGTGGATTCTCCAAAATTAAACATCCTGAAGGAAGAAAATAAGCATTATGGAGATTCCTGAAACGAGTTTTCAACCGATGTTAATTTTTAGAGTTTTAGGGTTGTGGTATTCTTTAGCAGATGTAGTTATCTTTGTTTAAAATTTGAATCGGATAAGAGTGAAATTGCATATCAGAAGACATCTTAATTGGCAGAACGGACTCCTGTATGCTATTATTATGCCATTTTTTATGGTGTGCTTTTCAACAACAGCTTTTGCACAACAAAAGCTCAAAGCGCCGGTTAAATTGAAAATTGAAGATGGCGACTTTGAAGGAGTGACAGTCGTTATCAAAAACAGTACGACCGGTGAATCTAATTCATTGCCAGGAACTTCAAAGTTTGATTTAGATCTCAAACTGAATTGCGAATATGTGATTTCATTCAATAAACCAGGATACATTACCAAGAAAATTGCCTTAAACACCAATTCTCCGGGTGATCGGGCCGGACAAGGATTTTATCCTTTCAATTTTGAAGTGAACCTTTTTAAGCAATATGATGGGGTGAATATTGTGATTTTTAATCAGCCGGTTGGTAAGATTTCATACAATCGGTTAATTGATGATTTTGATTACGACACTGATTATACGAAGCAAATTCAATCGGCATTGAAGGCTGCTGAGGAAGAAATCAAACAAAAGCAAAGGGAAGAACAGGCGCAGGCAGCTCAAAAGAAGAAAGAAGAAGAACAGAAGAAACTTGAAGAAGCGGCATTGGCTAAAGAAGCAGCAAAAGCCAAAGCTGAAGCCGATAAAAAAGCCGCAGAAGAAGCTCGTGTACTGGCTGCTCAACAGGCTAAAGACAAAAAGGCAGAAGAAGAGCGTGTAAAACGGGAAGCTCAGGCTCAGATAGATGAAGAGAAACGTAGGGCGGCAATGGCTAAAATGGAAGAAGAGGAAAGGGCTAAAGCGAAGGCATCCGAAGAGGAAGAAGCCCGTAAAGCCGCCGCCGCCGCTCTTGCTCAGGAAAATAATTCAAACCGCCCGGGAGGCACTCAGGGAAATGATTCCAGACCTGCAACTCCGGCCGGTAGTGGCTCAGATACTCCTCCGGTAGGTAAGCCATCCGGAAGTGGGAGTGAAAATCCTCAGGCAGGTAAGCCATCAGGCAGTGGAAATGATTCACCTTCAAGCAAACCCGGAAAAGGGGAAGGCGATGATAAAGCACTTGAGGCAAATGCTATTCCAACTAAGAAACAGGATAAAGGTGTTACCAAAGCGACAGGTATTCAGGGAGAAGATGAAAAACCCGAAATTGCCGTCAGCGCACCTGCCCCAGTGGTTAAACCGGCAGTGGAGCCTGCGTACGAGCAATTACCCGATATTTCAGTCGAGGAGATCACAGAAACGAACAGAACTATTAAAAGGGTTACTGTAAGAAAAAACGAAAAAGAGACCATTTTTTCAAAGGTCGTATATAAATGGGGAGGTGTTTTTTATTTTAAAAATACCACTTCCATCAGTGAAAGCCTCTTTTGGGCTTCTACAGGACAGAAATAGCCTTGCTTTCAGCATTTGCTGTTTTGTAAGGTAGCCTGTAACATTCTCTCGAAATTTTATCAAACTGGTTTGACCTTTGCTTCGTTAAAGAATCAACTAAAATTCTCATTTTTAATAAAGGAAACAACTTGAATTCAACAGTTACTCCCTCATTTAACCTCCCTGCCCAGGGGTGGAGCAATGAATTGAACAAAATCATTTCCAGGTACCTGACCATCGGTACAATCATCGCTATTATTCTAAATCCGATATTCGGATTAGTAGACTATATGGCATTGCATGAATCATGGCAGCAATTTATGGTTATCAGAGTATTGGTATCCTTAATTCTTGTTGGCTGCTTGTTATACAAGCCTCTCATTCGCGACCGTCCACAAATGGCTGGAATGGTTATTCTGAGTTCCATTATTACTCAGGATGCTTATTTCTATAGCTTCGCAACGCCGGAAATTATTCAGCAACTGTCGTTGTCGTATATGGCCGATTTCGTAGGTGCCAGTATGGTGCTCATGTGGTCGCCCGCTTATGCAGTGGTGTTCACCATTTATTTCGTTTTAGCCAATTTATTCTTTTACAGCGCTAACTCTACCATGCCTTTACAGGACTTCCTTTCTGATGGAGGATTGCTGGTGCTGGCTGGAGCCGTATTTTCTATGGCAATGGTCGTTTTCCGTTATCACTCAGTGAAAACAATGATCATTTCCAAAATTGAATTGATTAAAAATAATGACTGGATGGCTGTTCAGAATGAAATTATTGAACAGAAGTCTGCTGAATTACAGAAATCCAATAATCGTCTGAAGGAATTCGCTTATATCGTATCGCATGATTTGAAAGCTCCTTTACGCGGAGTAAGGAACATTGCTTCATGGATTCGCGAAGATTGTAGTACTACAATAAGCGAAGAAGGTGTGATGCATCTAAAGCTTATGGATAAACAAATTCATAAGATGGAGAACCTGATAATCGCAATCCTCGAGTATTCAAAAACAGGGACTGCCGGTGTCAACAAAGAATGGATTAACCTTGATGAAATGATTAAGGATGTAATTGATATGGTTGAAGTAGATAATCGCACCAGGTTTTCTATAAATGCTCAGTTACCGGAGATTAAAGGAACTAAAATAGTATTAAGTCAGGTGCTTCAGAATTTACTCAGCAACTCTATTAAGCATAACGATAAAGAAATTCGTGAAGTTGAAATTGAAGTTACTGATGGTTCTGAAAATATCAATTTCATGGTGGCCGATAATGGACCCGGTATTGACCCTAAGGATCATGTCAAAATTTTTGATTTATTTCAGACTTTACGAAATGATACCACCTTTGAAAGTTCAGGAATTGGATTGCCTGTCGCGAAGAAAATGATTGAAGACGAAGGTGGTAATATGTGGCTGGAATCGGTTCCCGGAAAAGGAGCGAGGTTCTATTTCTCTATTCCAAAAGAGAAATAAAACCTCGCAAAATTTTGTTATTTCAGATTGTCGAAAAAGTAATTTGAAATTTTATTGAGCAAATGGATCCGGTCGCGGCCTGTAACATTATGTTCATGTCCCGGATAAACAAAATAATCAAGTTGAATATTTTTTTGTACAGCTTTTTTAAGATACATTAAGCTGTGTTGCCAAACCACAACATCATCTGATGTTCCGTGAATGAGCATCAATTTACCGGAAAGGTTTTCTACATAATTCATAAGATTTGCTTTATCATAGCCGGATGGATTTTCGGTAGGCGTGTCCATATATCTTTCCGTATACATAATCTCATAATATTTCCAGTCAATAACAGGTCCACCGGCAACAGCAACTTTAAATAATCCCGGATGGCGCGTCATTAGAGAAGTAGTCATAAAACCCCCATAGCTCCATCCATACACACCCATTCTGTCTTTGTTAACATAGCGTTGCTTCATCAGCCATTTAACACCGGTAATCTGATCCTGCATTTCAACTTCTCCCAGTTGACGGAAAGTAGCTTGCTCGAAAGCAGCTCCGCGAAACGGAGTTCCTCTGTTTTCAAGTGAAAAAACAATATATCCCCGCTGTGCCATATAATTGTACCAGAGATCTGTTCCTGCAGGCCAGGTATTGGTTACTAACTGAACATTAGGGCCACCGTAAACATATACAACTACCGGATATTGTTTTGTTGAATCGAATGGTTGGGGTGTTACCATTTTACAATATAATTCATCACCATTGTCGTTTTTAATAGTGAATAATTTTCTGTTTACAGGATTAAAATCTTTTAAAGGATTCGGAGCATTCAAAAGTTGTTTCAACTCTTTGCCTTCTTTATTTCTAATCGAAATTATTTTGGGAGTTTCGATTGATGTAAATTCATCTATAACCAATCCTGCCTCTGTATTATACAAAGGTTTGTGTGTTCCTTCACCTGCGCTGATACGGCTTAATTTTGAAGAAGAAATATTTACGGAATAAATGTCTTTGTTGGTTGGCTTTTCTTTCGCTGCAGCAAACCACACATTCGCTTCAGTGCCATCAAAACCTGCTGCATCAATAACTTCCCAATTGCCGGTTGTTAATTGTTTGATAACCTTTCCTGACTGATCATAAAGATACAGGTGATTGAAGCCATCTCTTCTGCTTTGCCAGATAAATTTACTTCCATTTTTTGAGAAGATAGCCGGGTGAAGGGGTTGAATATATTTATCATGCTTTTCTTCAAAGAGTGTAGCTTCAAAATTACCTGTTGCTGCATC
>JAEUTI010000081.1 GCA_016788065.1 Bacteroidia bacterium
GCAACTCCACCACCACCGGTACTGAATACGTGTCCGATGTCATAGTTTGCAGAACCAATAACAGCATTGCAATTGTTAATGTTTTCAGTAAGCATAGTGCTTCCATTTCCATTAGTGTAAGGATCAGTTGCGCTGTTTGTATATACAAGCAGGTTGTTGTTTGCAATTAAAACCATTCTGATACTTACTTCAGTTTCATAAACTCCGTTAACACGGTTCATAGAAGTAACCATACCTGCTAATCCACCGGAAACAGTTCCACCTTTAGTTGCAGTATATTCTCCTGTTCCGGCAAGTGCCAAACGATAAGTACGAAGTTGTGTTCCTATTGATCGTTGACCTTGATAATTGGAAGGGATTGACTTCTGAAGATCTTCAGATAAGTCCTCTGTTTCACAAGTGAAGGATGTTGTTCTGGTTACATCTTTCTTGTAGTAACAGATGTAATCAGTAGTTGTGTTAGTACTGTAAGGATCAATGAAAACTTGTCCACGTGGAGATAGTATCATCGCATGAAAACCAAGCGGAGTGATATCTAACCGGATGTGATCTTCAGGATGATCAATACCATATCCTGCGAAAGTTTTAATCTCAGGAAAATTGGCTGCTAAATCGGGATGCATTACAACCGATTTGTAGATACTAAATGCTTGTGTTGTTCCATCAGGCATTGGCATATTGAATACTACCTGCCCACTCGTCCGGTAAGCAGATTCTTCCGGAGCCTGTCCTAATAGTTGTTCCATCGCAACCTGATCGAGTTGCAATGTTCTGTAGTTAGATGGGAATGTGTAACGCTCTCCTTTAAGAACAATAGCAGACTCCGATACATCTGTAAGTGGCTTCCTCAGCGTCTGCTGAGCATTCACTTTAATGCCCTGCACAAACAAGGCACTAACAAGTAAACCCATAAGTTTACTTCTCATATTGAATTTTGTCATTGATAAATAATTTAGATTTTAAATTGGTTGGTTTTTGGGAATATCAAAGTTAGCGACTTATACTATGCAGCGCAAGATGAAAACTGCCAAATAGTTAAGAAAAGTTCAACGGGAAGATGTTAATTTATTAATATTCAGCTATATAATATTAATTATATAGAATGAAAGTGCTCAAAACGACAAAACATTGACATCTTCTTTTGTGAATAACATCAACTGTGCATACAAGTAAAGTAAAATTGTAAAAGAAATGCTACAAAAATTAGTCTCTTCTCAAGAGCTGTATAGCTTTTTTAACACCATCTAAAAGTTGGTCAATTTCGGTGAATGTATTATAAAACATAAACGAAGCTCTGATAGTACCGGGAATACCGAATCGTTGCATTACCGGTTCAGTACAATGGAGACCGGTTCTTACCGCAATTCCCAAAGTATCGAGATACATACCGGCATCCAAAGCATTTACACCTTCAATAACAAATGAAACAACACTGCTTTTTTTAGAGGCTGTTCCTATTAATTTCACATGCGGGATTTTTTTTAAGCCTTCTGTTGCATGAGCCAGAAGTTCTTGTTCGAATGCAGCTACTGAATTTAAATCAATCCCATTCATATAATCGATAGCCGTTCCCAAAGCGATTACATCAGCAATATTTGGGGTGCCGGCTTCAAACTTAAATGGTACTTCATTAAAAGTGGTCTTCTCAAAACTTACCGAATGAATCATTTCACCACCACCCTGATAAGGAGGCATATTTTCCAGCAAATTTAGTTTCCCATATAAAACGCCCACACCGGTTGGTCCAAACATTTTGTGACCCGAAAAAGCAAAGAAATCACAATCCAGGTCCTGAACATCGATTTTGGAATGAGCTACCGCCTGCGCACCATCTACCAATACAGGTATGTTTCTTTCATGTGCAAGAGCAATAATTTCCTTAACGGGATTTATGGTTCCAAGCGAATTGGAAGTATGCACTATAGCAACAAATTTTGTTTTTTCATTCAGTAATGATTTGAACGAATCGATGATTAATTCACCGGCATCATTCATTTCAATTACTCTAAGTTTCGCACCTTTTTCTTCGCAAAGTAATTGCCAGGGAACAATATTACTGTGATGTTCCATGGCACTGACAATGATCTCATCACCAGCACCAATGTTTTTCCTGCCGTATGTAGCTGCCACGAGATTAACAGATTCCGTCGTGCCTCGGGTAAATATTATTTCACGTTCACTGGAAGCATGAATAAACTCCTGCACTTTTACCCTAACATCATCAAATGCCTGTGACGCCTTCTGACTCAAAAAATGCACACCACGATGAATATTCGCATTGTAGGTTGCATAATATTCCTGCAATGCTTCAATCACGATTGCAGGTTTTTGAGAAGTGGCAGCATTATCGAAATAAATCAGTGGCTTCCCATAAGGTTTTTCATTCAGAATAGGGAAGTCGGCGCGCAAGCCTGCACAATATTGCTGACTTTGGATGGCGGGAATAGGGACTTCGGTATTCATTTTTGTTATAGTATTATTACTAAGAAAAATTCTTCATTGTTTTCGAAATATTACTGCATTAATTTGGCCTCAGCTTTTTGTTGCAGCGTTTCCCTGAGTTCATCTGACTTTATATTATTCAGTACATCGGCTACAAATGCAATATTCAGCAATGTGCGCGCACTCTTTTCTCCGATGCCACGGGCTCTTAAATAGAATAATGCTTCTTCATCAAGCTGACCTGTTGTTGCACCATGTGTACATTTAACATCATCAGCAAATATTTCAAGCTGTGGTTTGGTGTTCATGGTTGCATCATCAGAAAGCAAAATGTTTTTATTCGACTGATATGCATTTGTTTTCTGAGCATCTTTCCTTACAAATATTTTGCCATTGAAAACGCCGGATGCTTTCCCTCCAATCACGCCTTTATATAATTCATTACTGAAGCAATTAGGCATGGCATGGTCTACCAATGTGTGATTGTCGGTAAGTTGTTCGCCATCGAGAATATACAATCCAAATAAATGCGCTGTGCAATTGGTGTCGTTGAGCTTTATATGTAGGTTGTTACGGGTCAGTCTGCCATTTAGTGTAACTGTTACCGTATCAAATGTGCTATTTTTCTCCTGAATGGTTTGTGTGAAATTTATTTGCGAAGCAGCATCAGAATCGAGCTGTGCTTTGCAAAGTTCAACCCTTGCACTTTCATGAACTACAATTTCATTTACCACATTAATTAATCCGTTGCACTGTTTATTCAATGCATGGTAACTTTCTACAATTGAAATCGCAGCTTGCTTTTCTGCCACTATTAAATTCCGGATGGAAGTAATGTGATCTGATTGTTCGTTGGTATTTACATGTAAAATGTGAATCGTTTTCCCGATCACCGCATTTGCCGGAACATGAATGAATACACCTTCGTGATCAACAGCAGTGTTTAAAGCAACAAAAGGTTCTGTACCAAAAGAAACGACCTTGCCAAAATTATTTTTGAAGGTTTGATTTTCTTTTAGAGAGGAAATGGGACCAATTACGAGATTTTCGATGGCGCCTGTTGAGGACAAGTCGGCCCTATAGATTCCATTTTCAAATACCAGAAGGTGCACATTATTGCCTGCAATCATGCAAGGGGTTAAGTCGGATGCGCTTAAACGAGCAGGTGCGGCTGAAAATACGGGTTGATCGGGTAGTATTTGTTGTACATTAAAATATTTCCACTCCTCATTTTTTGTGGATGGGAAGCCTAGTCTTTTGAATGTTTCAACTGCTTCTTTCTTTATTTCGGCAATCATAATTAATTCTAATTTTCCGGTGAACCGGGATGGTAGTATTACTGCATTAATTGCATTTAAGATGGATTTTTCGAAAAGTTAATGTCTGTATAAATCAGGCTTCAACTTCTTCCTTAATCCAATCGTATCCTTTTTCTTCAAGTTCCAGGGCAAGCTCTTTGGTACCTGATTTAACGATGCGGCCTTTGTAAAGCACGTGCACGAAATCGGGAACAATATAATCCAGTAATCTTTGGTAGTGTGTGATTACAATGAAGGAACGTTTCCCATCGCGCAAAGCATTCACCCCATTGGAGACAATACGGAGGGCATCGATATCGAGTCCGGAATCGGTTTCATCCATGATAGCTAATTGTGGTTCCAGCATGGCCATTTGAAATATCTCATTTCTTTTTTTCTCCCCACCACTGAAGCCTTCATTCACAGAACGTGTGGTCATCTGCTTGTCCATTTCAACGAGCTTCATTTTCTCTTTCATAACAGCAAGAAAGTCCTTCGAATCATAAGGTTCAAGTCCTTTTGATTTCCGAACCTCATTAACGGCAGTTTTAAGAAAATTCGCATTGCTTACTCCGGGAATTTCAACCGGGTATTGGAAAGCCAGAAATATACCTGCCCGGGCACGGTCCTCGGGAGACAATTCCAATAAATCGACACCATTGAAAGTAACAGTACCATCGAGAACTTCATATTCTTCTCTTCCCGCTAAAACAGAAGCAAGGGTACTTTTTCCGGAACCATTAGGACCCATTATGGCATGCACTTCACCGGGTTTAACATCCAAATTCAATCCGTTTAGAATTTGTTTTTCTTCAACACGCGCATGCAGATTTTTGATCGTTAACATTTTTATTTAAGTAGTAAGTTGTAAGTTGTAAGTTGTAAGTTGAAGGTTGTAAGCGCCGCCCTGAGCGCAGCCGAAGGGTTGTAAGCTAATCGAAGGGTTGTAAGTTTTGTTAGATATTTGCTTCCTTGTTTTTATCGGAGTTTTTTTCAAGATATTTTATAAAATTGTTGATCATGCTGCTGATTTCTGAAGCCATTTTTTGGCAACGGATGAAAACTTCTTCATTAATATAATTCAAGTCAAAGCAGATATATAATTGAGAGCGTAATTCACCTGCGGAGCCCTTCGCAACATTGAGAAAATATTTAAACTCTTTATTACTTTTTCTTTCAAAGCCCTCTGCAATATTTGACATGATTGAAATAGATGATTTACGAATTTGGTCTTTTAAAGCGAAGTCTTTGTTGAAGTTGGGTAAATTAGATTCTGCATAAATCATTTTGTTTAATTCTCTCGCGCGTTGCCAGGCTTGTATGTCTTCAAATTTAACTATTGCTGCCATAAAAAAAGATTTTAAAAAGTGGTATATGTTTATTATTATATTAATTTGATAACCTTATTGAATCAAGAATTAATTTTAAGAATTAATATGAATTATTATAATGAATAACTTTTATATGTTATACATTTCAGCTATTCAGTACTCTATAACCTTCAACTTTCAACCTTCAACTTTCAACTGTTTTCATTACCCTACACTTCCTTCTAAGCTAATCGCAAGTAACTTCTGTGCTTCAACGGCAAACTCCATCGGCAACTGATTAAAGACTTCTTTACAATAGCCATTTACAATTAATCCAATTGCATCTTCTGTGGCGATGCCTCTTTGGTTGCAATAGAAGATTTGATCTTCGCCAACTTTCGAAGTAGTGGCTTCATGTTCTACTTTCGCAGATTTGTTGGCTACTTCAAGATAAGGGAATGTATGTGCTCCGCATTTATCACCCAGCAATAAGGAATCACATTGTGAGAAATTTCGGGCATTATCTGCTTTCTTGTTAATCTTCACCAACCCGCGATAACTATTATGACTTTTTCCTCCGGAAATTCCTTTTGATATAATGGTACTCTTGGTGTTTTTGCCAATATGAATCATCTTCGTTCCGGTATCGGCTTGTTGCATGTTGTTAGTGACAGCAACAGAATAGAATTCACCAATAGAGTAATTCCCTTTAAGAATTACACTGGGGTATTTCCAGGTAATAGCAGAACCGGTCTCGACCTGCGTCCATGAAATTTTGGAGTAGTCACCCAGACAAATTCCTCGTTTAGTAACGAAATTATAAATACCACCTTTACCTTCTTTGTCACCGGGATACCAGTTTTGCACGGTAGAATATTTTACTTGCGCACGTTCGTGAGAAACAATTTCAACAACTGCTGCATGCAACTGGTTCTCATCACGCATTGGAGCAGTACATCCTTCGAGGTAACTCACATAAGCGCCTTCTTCCGCAACTATCAGAGTACGTTCAAATTGACCGGTACCTGCTGAATTTATGCGGAAATAAGTAGATAATTCCATCGGACAACGAACGCCTTTTGGTATGTAACAGAAAGATCCGTCACTGAATACTGCCGAGTTAAGTGCAGCATAATAGTTGTCGGTTGCCGGAACTACAGAGCCAAGATATTTTTTTATTAAATCCGGATGTTCATGTACAGCTTCTGAGAATGATGAAAAAATAATTCCCAATTCAGCAAGTGATTCCCGAAAGGTCGTCTTCACAGAAACGCTGTCGATAACTGCATCAACAGCAACGTTAGCGAGTCGCTTTTGTTCTTCAAGTGAAATACCAAGTTTATCGAATGTTGCCTTAATTTCAGGATCAAGTTCATCGAGGCTGTTTAAAACCTTCTTAGGCTTAGGAGCTGAATAATAAATAATATCCTGAAAGTTAATTTCTGGGTAATTTACATTGGGCCACTTAGGCTCGGTCATTGTCAGCCAATGCCTGTATGCTTTCAGTCTCCATTCCAATAACCACTCTGGCTCATTTTTTTTAGTTGAAATGAATCGAACTATATCTTCACTCAATCCCATCGGTGCATTGTCGGATTCTATATCCGATACAAAGCCCCATTTGTACTCCGAAGAGGTTACCTCATCCAGTATTTTCTGATCGTCTGACATCTATTTTTATTTAGACTGATTCAAAGTAAGCAATGAAATTTTTTTAAACTGCGAAGCTTTCGCCACAGCCGCAGGTGCGGGAAGCATTGGGATTATTGAATACAAATCCTTTTCCATTCAACCCATCAGTGAACTCAAGTTGAGTTCCTATGAGGTACAGAAAAGATTTTTTATCGCAAACAATTTTGACTCCCTTGTCTTCAAATACTTTGTCGTCGGCTTTCAATTGGTTATCGAAATCGAGAACATAAGTCAAACCGGAACAACCGCCACCGGCAACACCTACTCGCACAAAATATGAATCATCACGATTGCCTTCAGCTCTCAGGTGGTTCAGTTTTGTTAATGCGGATTCTGTTACTGTAATCATGGTAATATTTCTGATTTTAAGCTTTTTAACTAAGTGCAAAGGTACGGTTTTATACCCAGAAATACTAACAATTTTCAATGGTTTAAGTTTGCCATGAAGTAAAAACGGGCAAAAAAAAGCCCCCTCAAACGGAGGGGGCAGGATAACCACTTAAAAACCAAATTATTGCTTAACAAATTTTTGATGCTTCACAGAACCGTTGCTGATAATCTGAAGAATATAGAGACCTTTTGTTAAGTTGCTGATATCCAGACGTTGTGAATGACTTCCGGCATTATAGCGTACCGTCTCTGAATTGTATACATTTTGACCTGTAACTGAGCTTATGCTGAATGAAACTGAAGTTTCACGACTAACATTAAATTGTGCAGTTAAGGCATCCGTTGCTGGATTTGGTGCAACAGTCAGGGAGCTTACCAGGTCGGTGTTATTTAAGCCGGTTGTTCCGTTCACTACATTTATGGTAATAGGAGCATTAGTTATGCGCAGTAAGGAGAACTGGTAGCAGGTGGTGTTGGTGCATCCGGTTGCATCGGTAATTGTCAGACAAATAGTGTAAACCCCTGGTCCCGCATAGGTGTGGCTTGGGTAAGCTGTATTGCTGGATGTTCCATCACCCCAGCTCCATACATAGGTCATAGGTCCTGTTCCGAAGGCAAGATTGTAAGCTATGTAAGTGTGAGGTGTGAGTGTATCAGGATAAATGGCAAAGTTTGATCCGCAAGATGAACTACCGGTGATAGTGATTACCTGGCAAGATGTACAAGTTTGTCCTGCACCATTTACAACTGTAAGGCATGCTGTGTATGTTCCGGGAGTAGTGTAAACATGGTTCACATTCTGACCTGTGGCAACACTACCATCACCAAAATCCCATGTCCATGATACATTACCTTGTGCCGGACCATAAAATGCAGTTCCTGACGGTGCTGTCTGATATCCGAAAGTTGCAAAACATCCGGGGAGGGTATTGATATAAAGTGAGTCGCAATAAGTATCACTGCAACCGGCAAGTGAATCATAAATTGTTAGGCAAACATTGTACAATCCACCATTTGCATAAGTATGCGAAGGATTTGGTGAATAATCGAAGGAACCATCACCAAAATTCCAAACCTGACTTATATTGTTGGTAGCTGTAGATTGATTAACGAAGTTGAAAGTTGTAGTGCCGGGGACCTGATTGGAAGTGAACAATGCATTGCAAGAGGAAGCACCTGTTACTAGAACTGTCTGGCAGGATGAGCATGTCTGTCCTGTTGTAGTCACAACTGTCAAGCAAGCATTGTAAGATCCCGGAGTCAGATAGGTATGAACGGGATTATTGCCTGTAGCTGAGCTTCCATCGCCAAAGTCCCAAGACCAAGAAGCATTATTTTGGGTCATGCCTGAAAAAGCAACTACACCCGGACTAATTTGCTGCCATCCGAATCCTGCATAGCAGGTAGGAGGAAGGACATTGACATAAATTGAATCGCAGAAAGTGCTTGTACACACAAAGCCCTGAACCTGAGAGCTGATTGTCAGACAGGCTACATAAACGCCAGTGCTGCTAAAAGTAATTGTAGGATTCTCAAGCGTAGATGCCTGGCCATCAGAAAATGTCCAGCTGTAAGTAGGTGCAGAACCTGCGGTAAAAGATGAATCGTTGAAGAATACCGTTACGGAACCATTCGGGTTGGTAGTTCCTACAGCATAAGTAAACCCGGCCTGACAGAAAGGCTGTGCTTTCACGGTGGATGTCAAGCCGAACACCGAAAGCACTAAGAGTGAGAGAGTTAATAGATGTTTTTTCATTTTGATTGATTTTTGAATTATTTAAATTCGGTTTAATTTCTGTTTGATGACCCAAATGTACGGGGTGCTTCCGGTTTCAGAATAGTCAATTCTTGGCACTTCTTACGCACTCAAATAGTCCTTTTTTTCTTGGTTTTTTCCTTAATCCAGTTGGAATAATTAATAATCTCATCATCACTTCCATCTGTATCTTTATGTTTATCAAGAAATTCTGCTAGCTTTTTCCGGAAAGTAGCCTCGTGTCCGTAATGTTCCATTCTACCAATCAGATAAATGAATTCTTTCTCCTTCAGGAATTGTTCCTGCTTTAAAATTTCTTTAAAATCCTTCTTCATTCTGTTAATCCGGTAGGTTACATAATCCATATCACGTAGTTCGTAACGGATCATAAGTTCGGCAACAGAAACTTTAAATTGCAAGGCTTGATCTGCATTTTTGTAGCTTTCCAACTGGTGAAGCCGGGTCATGAAACGGATCGATTCGCGGTATTTGGCCAAATCGAAATGTAAGACTGAAAGGTTCAGATAAATAAAGATCTCATAGAATGGAGTTGCTGTTATTTTTCGGTTTTCACGGATGTCTTCCAAAACCTGAATAGCTTTTTCCTTATCAAGTTTGGAATAATTTATCACCAGTGAATTGTAATAAAAGAAAAGGTACTTGTCATACAGCGATTTTCCGAACTCTTTCATCGCATCATGCAGGAGTTCGGTATATTGAAGTGATAATTTTAGCTTATCGTTTTTGAATAGTGAGTTCACCAGATAGGTGAGCATTTGCAATTTGGTATCGTGGTTATTCTTATTGAAAAGTTCGAGTTTGGTAAATTCTTTATAGGTTCTAAGCAGGTATTCTTCCAATGCCTGGTATTCTCGGTTCTGCAATAAAATCTGACTGGCTGCAGTGTAAATCCGGAAACGAAATTTAGGGCTCTTCCGGATTTCAGGATCATGGAGGAAGTCGTCGATTGTTTTTTGAAGAAGCCCTACAACCGATTCATCACTTTTGGCAAAATTCTGCGTTATTTTCAGACGGTAACTTAACACCGCAACCACATCATCAATGGAACGTAATTGTCTGATTTTTTCCTGATTTTCACGTCGCTTCAGAATATAAGTTTCCGGGTTAATTTCAAGTATGTCGTGCGATAACCTTATAAATTCACCGTAAATCAGATCCAACAGCTCAAAATTCTCGATTACATTGGAGCGAGCTTCTGCTTTCTTTAGAAAGTAGGTCGCAAGTTGCGGCTGACTTTTCGAAATATAGAAACGTGCCAATGCATACAGGTTAATCGACATCAAAGTATCTTCTTCATTATAGTGCTGAAGCAAAAGACACTTATTGAGTCCGTTCATCAATCGGTTTCGAAGTCGGTAAAAGGCATTTTTATCGCTACCGGGATATAAGTTTTGAAAGATCTTGTCTTCATCGTAATTTTTACCGGCCTTTCTGATGTAATCAAAGAGTAAGATATCTTTCCGTTCTCCGGACTCCATGCGGGAGTTGTAAAGTTTGAAAAACCGAATCTCTTCTTTGTTTAAATTGTGAATGATGGAGCCAACAATATCCATGATGAAGTAGTTTTGGGAGCGTAAGATATTAAAAAAAATGAATACCCGGATTTAAATGGATTGCTTATTTTTGAAATTATAAAACAAAAAGCTATGAAAAAAGCGCTGATGTTGGTGACGATATCACTCTTGGCAGGGTGGTTTTCTTTAATAAGGGCTCAAGGTTCCATCGGACTAAAAGTAACTCAGATGGCTGGATATCCGGTTTTACCTGATACAGCCTATGAAGGAGTTTCCTATTCGGTTACCTTAAAAGTAAACAATAACTCTAATATTGCTATTAATGGTGGTGTCAATATTTTGCTAAAAGCCGATTCCGGATCTGTAGCCTTGACATCATTCGCTGGATTAGTGTTGCTGCCCGGTGACTCCACAACCACATTAATTCAAACCTATAACTTTGATACACAAACATATAAAGCAGGCAATAATATTGTGGTAGTATGGCCTGTGGTCCAAGGGGCGCCTGCATTTCCAATCGATTCTTTCTATACTCAGGTTTATTTTGTTCCGCTTGCAAGTTTAAATGCACCTGAAGTGGAAGCCATCAAATTTGCTATGTATCCCAATCCGGCAACAAGTGAATTGAAAATTGTAGCATCCTCCGATGAGCCGCTTGAGTACGTAAGAATTTTGATGCCGGATGGCCGCCAGATGACTCAATATCTTCCTCTCGGGGATGGTATCATTGATATCAGAAGACTGAATCCGGGCATTTACTTTTTGGAAGCATCTTCAAAAAACAGAAGAGGTGTTAAGCGTTTCATAAAGGTCAACTAAGGCACTTCATAGCAGAAAATCTGCTTTTGTCCATATTTTTTACAGCCTGCAATTAACTACCTTGCAGGCTGTAATTTTTTAAGTATGTCGAAACTCATTCTGGTGCCAACCCCACTCGGAAATCTGGAGGATATCACTCTCAGAGCTATTCGTATTTTAAAAGAATCGGATGTCATTCTGGCTGAAGATACCCGGACTTCCAGAGTTTTGCTTCAACATCTTGGCATTGAAAAGAGAATGTTATCTCATCATCAACATAATGAACATCAATCGGTTCCGGAAGTTGTGAAAATGCTTTTAGCGGGACAGCAGGTAGCATTGATCAGTGATGCCGGCACCCCGGGAATATCGGATCCGGGATTTTTACTGGTTCGGGAAAGTCTGAAAGCCGGAATAACAGTTGAGTGCCTGCCCGGACCAACTGCATTCGTACCTGCATTGGTAATTTCAGGCTTGCCTTGCGACAGATTTCACTTCGAAGGATTTTTACCTCCCAAAAAAGGCCGTCAAACCCGATTGAAAGAATTGGCATTGTTGGAGCCAACCATGGTTCTTTATGAGTCGCCACACAAAATTTCAAAAACGCTGGATCAATTGTGTGAATATCTGGGTCCCGACAGACAGGCTTCTGTTTCTCGTGAATTGACCAAAATGTATGAGGAGACCATTAGAGGTACACTACAGGAAATAAGCAATCATTTCAAAAATACAGAGCCCCGGGGTGAAATGGTTGTCGTTGTTGGTGGATTGTCGTCTGTTGTAAAATCAAAAGACCAGAGTTGATTTTATACATATCAGTCTGCACAAATGGCAGTTAATCCCAGATTTTCAGAGCTACCAAACACCTAATTGAATCATATTTAATTCAAACAGTGTACCTGGTTTGATTCTCAGATCATTATATTGTTGATTACTTTTGTAACAGCGGGCAGCAATTTTTCGTATCTCCATTTATCTTTACAGTGTATCCAAAACAAACTTTTTATGGAAGTTATTAAAAAACTCCTCGTTGCAAATCGAGGAGAAATCGCAATCAGAGCGCTTCGGGCAGCAGCAGAATTAGGAATTCGTACCGTTGCCGTCTTTACTTATGAAGACCGTTATTCATTACACCGATACAAAGCTGATGAGGCATATCAGATTGGTGGCGATAAAGATCCGTTGAAGCCTTATCTGGATATCGAAGAGATTATCTCTGTTGCAAAAAAGAATCATGTTAATGCCATTCATCCGGGGTACGGTTTTTTATCTGAAAATGTGAGATTCGCAACCCGATGCAGGGAGGAAGGTATCATTTTTATCGGACCATCTCCTGAATCAATGGAAATGTTAGGCGATAAAGTTGCAGCAAAAAAAGTTGCACGTGAAGTCGGCGTACCTCTCATTGAAGGGAATAAGGAAGTTCTGGCAAATGCATCCATTGCATTGTCGGAAGCAAAACGTATTGGCTTTCCCGTTATACTTAAAGCAGCTGCCGGTGGTGGTGGCCGTGGAATGCGGGTTATTCGTAAGGAAGATGAATTGGAAAAAGCTTTTAATGAAGCTAAACGTGAAGCAGGAAATGCATTCGGTGATGATACCATTTTCATTGAAAAATTTATTGATGATCCGAAACATATAGAAGTTCAGATTCTGGGAGATCAATTCGGAAATCTGGTACATTTATTTGAACGTGATTGTTCAGTGCAACGACGTTTTCAAAAAGTAGTGGAAATTGCTCCTGCACCACATTTAAAATCGGAGACTAAAAGAGCACTCTACAATTATGCCTTGGATATTGCCGCTTATGCCGATTATTACAATGCCGGTACAGTGGAATTTTTAGTTGACAGTGATGAAAATATTTATTTCATAGAAGTAAACCCTCGGATTCAGGTTGAGCATACCGTTACCGAACAAGTTACCGGAGTTGATATTGTAAAATGTCAGATTCTGATAGCCGATGGTAAATCATTGGCATCACCAGAAATTGATATCAAGCATCAGGTGCAGATTCAATGTAATGGTTTTGCAATACAATGTCGTATCACCACTGAAGATCCACAGAACGATTTCAAACCTGACTATGGAACTTTAATTGCTTACAGAAATGCGGGTGGTTACGGAATCAGAATCGATGAGGGAAGTTCTTATCAGGGGGTAAAGATTTCTCCGTTTTTTGATTCCATGCTTGCCAAAGTTACTGCTTCAGGCAGAAACCTTGCGGATGCTGCTCAGCGGATGAATCGTACCCTGATGGAGTTTCGTATTCGAGGTGTAAAAACAAATATTCCATTTCTTGAAAATGTAATTAATCATCCCGAATTCCGTGCCGGAAAAGCAACGGTAAATTTTATAGGAAGATATCCCGAGCTTTTTACTTTTTCATACAAGCAGGATCGCGGAACAAAAATACTTTCATACCTCGCAAATGTAATGGTGAATGGTCACCCCGATGTGAAAGTTGTTGATAAAACAAAAGTGTTTAGGGTGCCTCGTATACCTCAGGTTCCAACCGGTGCAACACACCAACCCGGCACAAAAAATAAGTTGTCGGAGCTTGGTCCTGAAAAATTTGCTGCATGGCTGAAAAATGAAAAACCGGTTTATTTTACCGACACTACCATGCGTGATGCACATCAGTCGCTGCTTGCAACGCGCGTTCGCACAACCGATATGATGAAAGTGGCGCGTAGCTTTGCCATTATGCACCCACAGACTTTCAGTATGGAAGTTTGGGGTGGTGCAACTTTCGATGTAGCACTTCGCTTCCTGCATGAATGTCCCTGGAAACGATTGCAACTGATCCGTGAAGCAGTGCCAAATATTTTGCTGCAGATGCTGATCAGAGGATCCAATGCAATTGGTTATGCAGCTTACCCCGATAATCTGGTGGTGAAGTTCATAGAAAAGTCATGGGATAATGGAGTGGATGTGTTCCGGATTTTTGATTCGCTGAACTGGAATAAAAGCATGAAGGTTTCTATTAATGCAGTCAGAGAATATACAGGAGGAATCGCTGAAGCCTGCATTTGTTATACCGGCGATTTACAGGATAAAAGTAAAACCAAATACAATCTTAATTATTACCTCGATCTGGCCGGTGAACTTGAACAGATGGGTGCTCACATGTTGGGAATAAAAGATATGGCAGGATTATTAAAGCCATATGCCGCTGTTGAATTGATTGACGCTTTGAAAAAAACGGTAAAAATTCCAATTCACCTGCATACACACGATACTTCTTCCATCCAGCCAGCTACTTATTTAAAAGCAATTGAAGCAGGAGTAGATGTGGTTGATGTTGCATTGGGTTCCTTATCGGGACTCACTTCACAACCGAATTTTAATTCCATGGTGGAGTCTTTAAAAGGCCATGAAAGATATATGCCTTATGATATTGATTCCCTGAATGCATTTTCTAACTATTGGGAAGTGGTTCGGGAACATTATTATCCTTTTGAATCGGGATTGCTTGCCGGAAATGCTGAAGTGTATAAGCATGAAATCCCAGGAGGTCAGTACTCCAATCTCCGACCGCAAGCTGCTTCCTTAGGCCTGGAAGATAAGATGGAGGAAATTAAAAAGGCTTATGAAGATGTGAATGAAATGTTTGGTGATATTGTCAAGGTTACCCCATCATCCAAAGTAGTTGGTGATATGGCACTTTACATGGTATCAAACAATTTCACTAAAGAAGATATTTTCACGAAAGGTGATGCTATTTCTTTCCCTGAATCGGTGAAGAGTTTCTTTAAAGGTGATTTAGGACAGCCACCCGGAGGATTTCCTAAAGAACTTCAGAAAATAATTTTGAAGGATGAAGAAGCATACACGGATTTACCGAACGCACATATCTCACCGGTTGATTTTGATAAGGAATTTGCTGCATTCAAACAAAAGTTCGATGACCGTCAGACATTCCTTGATTTCTTATCCTTTAAATTTTATCCGAAAGTTTTCGAAGAGTATTTCAATCACGAGAAAAAGTATGGTGATGTAACTGCAATTCCTACCACAGCCTTTTTCTATGGTATGAAGAGTAATGAGGAAATTCTGGTCAATATTGGTCAGGGGAAAACCATTATCATTAGATTGTTGTATGTTGGAGAACCTGATGAATCCGGTAACCGCGTTGTTTATTTCAGGTTGAACGGACAGACTCGTTCGGTCGAAGTAGCAGATAAGAAGGCCGGTGTTAAGAAAGTAGCTCATACCAAGGCAACAGCTGATACGCACATTGGAACGCCTTTGCAGGGAATGTTATCGAAGGTTTTTGTGAAGCCCGGTGATCAGGTAAAGAAAAATACACCGCTGTTCACTATTGAAGCCATGAAGATGGAGACGACAATTACAGCACCTAAAGATTTTAAAATTGAGAAGGTGGTATTGGCTGAAGGTAATCTTGTTGAAGCCGATGATCTGGTTCTGGAAACAAATTAATTATAATGTTTCCGGAAAATTCGTAAGTTGTATCAAGGATGATTATTCCTTATTGAAATAACTTACATACCATTCATGCTGATCAAAATCCTTCGCATCCGGATTCGGTATATGTTCAGGATCAATTTTACTGTAAAGTAAATCGAGTGATTTAAATTCTCTCCAGCTTATAATTTTGAATCCGGCCCTGTGCAATTGCGCACCACATACTCCCATGCCTATTTGATATTTTTTGTTGGCTGCATATCGGTTGCCATCATAAATAACATGGTTGCCGCACGCTGCGCTCACATCCATCATCACAGCAAGTTCAATTTTATTTTCTTCAGCAATTTGCAACATTTTTTCTGAAGCTAAAATCATTCCTTCGGTCCAGTCGATTCCTGTTGAGGTCAATACTTTTGCGCGACCTTCGAGCACATCAAGTCCGTTGCCACCATAGATATCGCACATTTCACGCGGTGTTCCAAATGAAAAATGTTCCGGACAAAAGGAGGTCAGTTTAACGGTTTTATAATTGAGTAACTTCAGAACACTGGGATATTCACCATAACTGGTGCCATCAACAGCACACTTTTCACCTATCATACATGCGCTTACAAGGATACGTAGCGGGTTTTCTGCTGTAGGTATTCTCAGATTTCTGATATAATCCTGATCTGGCATAATTTTAAAGTTATTCCTAAAATTAAATCATTTAATTGTCCCGTCAAAATTTACCACAAAAAAAAGCGATGATATTTTCATCGCTTTTTTATTTATATAATCATGCTATTTACGAAAATGCATTTTCACCGGTGACATCCATACCTGTAATTAATAAGTGGATATCGTGTGTGCCTTCGTAAGTTATTACCGATTCGAGGTTCATCATATGGCGCATGATCGGATATTCTCCGGTGATTCCCATTCCGCCATGAATTTGTCTTGCTTCACGGGCAATTTCAAGAGCCATATTCACATTATTTCTCTTAGCCATTGATATTTGTGCGGGTGTTGCTCTGTTTTCATTTTTCAGTACACCCAAACGCCATGTGAGTAATTGTGCTTTGGTGATTTCAGTAATCATCTCAGCAAGTTTTTTCTGCTGCAACTGAAATCCTCCGATAGGGCGACCAAATTGTTTACGTTCTTTAGAATATCTTAATGCGGAATCATAGCAATCCATTGCAGCACCAATTGCACCCCATGAAATTCCGAAGCGGGCAGAATTGAGACATCCCAAAGGACCTTTCAATCCCTTTACATTTGGTAACAGATTTTCTTTAGGAACCTGAACGTTATCGAAAACAAGTTCACCGGTAGCAGAAGCACGAAGCGACCATTTGCCATGTGTTTCAGGAGTTGTAAATCCTTTCATGCCACGTTCAACAATCAGACCTCTGATAACACCTTCTTCATCTTTAGCCCAAACTACTGCAATTTGCGCAAATGGAGCATTACTGATCCACATTTTGGCACCATTTAAAACATAATGATCACCTTTATCTTTGATATTGGTTACCATACCATTCGGATTCGAGCCATGATCCGGTTCTGTTAGTCCGAAGCATCCCAACCATTCTCCGGATGCTAATTTTGGTAAGTATTTTTTACGTTGCTCTTCACTTCCGTAAGTGTAAATAGGATACATTACCAGTGAACTTTGTACCGATGCGGTAGAACGCAGACCTGAATCACCACGTTCGAGTTCCTGCATAATTAGTCCGTATGAAATCTGATCTAATCCGCCACCACCATATTCAACAGGAATATATGGACCGAAAGCACCGATCTCAGCTAAGCCTTTAACCAGATGTTTCGGGAATTCACACTTTTGACAAGCTTCTTCAATAATCGGAGAAACTTCTTTTTTCACCCAGGCACGAACCGTGTCACGAATGAGTTTGTGTTCGTCGGTTAACAATTCGTCGAGTAAATAGTAATCGGGTGCCTGAAAACGGTCTTGAGCCATGGAGAGAATTAAGGATTAAGGATTAAGGAATGTATTTGAGAAATTATCTAAATTTTTGAAATCATCAGCACCCCTCAACTTTGCTCAGGGTAGCACATCAGCACCCATTCGGCTTCGCTCAGGGCAAAGCATCAGCACATCAGCACATCAGCACATCAGCACATCAGCACATCAGCACATCAGCACATCAGCACATCAGCACATCAGCACATCAGCACATCAGCACATCAGCGGGTGCAAAAGTAATGAAAAAACAGGATTGCTTCAAAACAACATTAACAAATTGATTATTAATTACTTTGAATGCTCATTGGGCAATATATTTATAACAAATTGACTGTGTAAAAGGTTTAGCGGATGTCTGACTTATGCAGTAAAATGAATTTTGCAATAATATGAGTAGATTTGTGTTGATATAGGATCTGATCATGAATCGACAAGCCGGATACATCTTTATTGCACTTGCTATCATAGCAGCAACATTTAATTCGTGTTCCAAAGACGATGCAACTGACCATCACGGAATGGATCACAAATTAATTTTCAAATTTGTTTTCGATTCCACACAGGTGAGACTGGATGCATTTGGAAATCCTTCAACAGTTCCTTCTAACCATGGTGCTCAATCACCACGATTCAACAAAATGAGTGCGCATTATATGGAATTGGCTCCCGGAGCATTTACCGCATTGGGTGCCGGTGAAATTTTATATCATCATGATGAAACAACTGCAGGGGGAACATCGGCAATTGATTTTGTTAAATCGAATCCAGTAGGTAACAATGAAGTATTTTTTTCAATACCATTTTCTGAAGTAACACCCGGAACATACGAATATTTGAGGGTTTCACTGGCATATCAGAATTACGATATAAATGTAAGGGCGAATGTGTCGGGTACCAATTATGATTTTATTGGTACGATTGCCTCATTTATTGGATTTAATACCTACATCACAGATCTGACGATTAAGGATAGCACGATTCAGGTTAATTCGAATAAGTTGCAGGGTTTTTGGGCATTTGAATCCCAATATGGGGTAAGTCAGGGACAAGCTGCAGGCACCACAGTGCCTAATCCTATATTTGCTACGTCACCCATACCTGCAGGTTCCTGTGTTGTTACAGCCGCATTCTCCTCTCCATTGGTGATTCCTGCAGAACCAACCGCTGATGTTGTGATAACTGTTTCGTTGTCGACTAACAATTCATTTGAATGGATCGAAAATTCGACTCCCGGTTATTATGAACCCCTTGCCGGTGATCAGGTTGTGGATATGGGAATCCGGGGTATGGTTTTGGAATAATACTGGTTTTTGGTTTCATTTTCAGTTGATTGTATAAATTCTCAAACATTTTTTTGCACCGTAATCTCTGAACTGGTATTCAAAATGAAAAACCGGTAGAATTAGCTATTTTTGCAGCCTCATGAAGAAAATTAACTGTTTGATCACCGGTTTGCTTACCTGGTTACTGATGAATGCGTCGGCTTATGCAATTCCTGCAAGCAATGGTGAAAGTTATCAGTTTGTTGTTAGGAGTCATCATGTTACTCCCGGCCGATTTACACATGTGAGTGCCCCTGCTTTTCATGAAATGCAAGGTGTGTTGGAGTCAGCAAAATCTTTTTCTGGTTTTACTTCTCCACAATTAGTTCACAATGGAATGAAGAAGTTTTCCGGCACACCACAAGTATTAAGTGAAAAACTTATGTGTGCTGCTTTGAATGGCCTGATAGTTGTCTCTTTTATGAGAAACAATTCCGGTAGTATTGTACTTTATTTACAACATTCGGAGCTGTTAATTTGAGATTTAATTTTTTTAAGTAATTCTTCATCACACTAAACAAGCTGTGATGTATTGAACTGTTTATTAATTATTAAATCTCAATCAAAATGGAAAACTCAAGTAATAATGAGTCTTCAGGTTCCAAATTCATGGAAGGCTGGGGACTTATGATCATAATTTTAACTGTAGTAATTGTTGGGCTGGTGGTATTGAAACTAGTCCTTGATATATAACAACAACAAATACGGAATTGCCGGTGTCGCGAATATAATCACGCACTGGCAATTCCATTTTTTAATTTTCATTAGAACTGATTTTTGATATTATGTGGAGGAAATTTGCATCATTAATTCTTAGAAACAGAGTAAGCTGGATCGTTATTATTTTACTTCTTACTGGTGTTTTTGGTTTTTTCGGCAGCCGGATTCAGCTATCGTATGAATTTGCTAAAATTCTTCCACAAGGTGATCCTGCCTTAGCAGCATACGATTCGTTCAAACAAAAATTCGGACACGATGGCAGTGTGATGGTTATTGGATTTGATGCACCTGATTCAATGTCACTCGAATTATTTAATGGCTGGTTTAATCTCGGAAATGATTTAAAAAAACTCGATGGAATTGAGGAAGTGATTTCCATCGCAAATTTGTACACTATATCCGTTAATGACAGCATTAAGTCATTGAATTTTGAACCGGTGGTAAAAAAGGTGGCAGGTAATCAACAGGAGCTTGATAGTCTGACGCAGATTATTTACAACATGCCTTTTTATAACGGATTATTGTACAACAAAGAAACGGGCTCCACTTTAATGGCTATAACATTTAAACAAAAGGATCTGAATTCAAAACACCGGATCGATTTGGTAAATGCTATTAAAGCCAGGGCAAGCGCATTTTCTACTGAAAACGATATAAAAATCCACCTTTCCGGAATGCCTTACATAAGGACATCCGTCATGCAAAAGGTGTCACATGAAATGACACTCTTTCTGGTATTGGCAATTGGTGTGATGTCGTTGATTTTATTAGTGTTTTTCAGATCTTTTTCTGTGGTATTTTATTCCATTCTTGTGGTGACTATTGGTGTGATCTGGTCGGTGGGAACTATCGTAATTTTCGGATACAATATCACTATTTTATCCGGACTCATACCGCCATTAATTATGGTCATTGGAATACCTAATTGCGTATTTCTGATAAATAAGTATCATTCTGAGTATTCACGCCACGAGAATAAAATGAAGGCGCTGAGCAGAATGATAGAAACTATGGGTGTTTCTTTATTTCTTGCAAATATTACAACTTCCATCGGGTTTGGGGTTTTGTATTTTACAAATAGTTCTTTGCTTACCGAATTTGGTGTTGTAGCAGCAATCAGTGTTATGCTCACCTATCTGATTACTTTAATCCTGATTCCCATTATTCTGAGTTATCTGAAAGCACCAGGCTTCCGTCAGGTGAAGCATCTCGAAGCTAAAAGAATCAATTACGTATTGAATCTGGTGAATTATCTGGTGACTGAAAAGAGGCATTTTATTTATTACGGAACTGCCATAATTACACTCGTATCAGTTTATGGTATGCTGAAGGTAAATGTTATCGGGTTTGTGGTTGATGATTTGCCTGAAGGCGATGTGGTTTATAAAGACCTTCGTTATTTTGAAACGAACTTCAAAGGAATTCTGCCATTTGAAATCATGATTGATACTGAAAAGCCAAACGGAGTGTTCAGTAATTCAGGATCGACACTATATAAAATCAATAAACTTCAGAAGGTTGCCACTGAATATGGAGTTTTTTCACGACCCTTATCTTTGATCGAAGGAATTAAGTTTTCACATCAGCAACTAAATGGAGGTGAAGCTAAAAAATATGTATTGCCCGGAGCAATGGGATTGCAGGAAGTGGCATCCTACAAAATTGATCAGTCGGCAGGTTTAGTCCGATCCAATGCTTTTGTTGATTCTACAAAACAATACGCCCGAATTTCCATGCAAATCGCCGATATAGGATCACAAAAAACAGATGAATTAATAGCGGCACTTAAAATAAGAACCGATTCTATATTTTCACCTGAAGAATTTAATGTTTCATTTACAGGGCACAGTCTCATGTTTCTGAGAGGCAATGATTACCTGTTGCGAAATCTGCTGGAGAGTCTGCTGATAGAAATTCTCCTGATCACCATTGTAGGACTTGCGCTATTCCGTTCTTTGAGAATTATTCTGCTGTCTAAATTGCCCTGTTTAATTCCTTTGATAATTACAGCGGGTATTATGGGATTTCTTGACATCAGATTCAAGCCATCGACTATCCTGATATTCAGCATTGCATTTGGTATTTCGTCGGATGGAACTATTTATTTCCTTACCCGCTATCGTCATGAACTTAAAGCAGGGAAGTCGGTAATTGATGCTATTTCTATCACCATCAAAGAAACCGGAATCGGAATGGTTTATACAGCTATTATTTTGTTTTCGGGATTTGCAATATTTGCAGTCTCAGATTTTGGAGGTACCGTTGCTATGGGAATACTTTTATCTACAACTTTGCTGGTGGCAATGGTTACAAATCTGTTATTGCTCCCTGCTATTTTAGTATCTATTAACAACCGGACTCTGCGTAAGGAACTGGAACAGGAAGCATTGGTTGAATTGGATAATGATGATGACTAGTGTATCAGACAAAATTCACCTTACAATTTCCCGGCGATATTTAGACCTTTAACGGAGAATGTTAAATGAGCCTTTCTTGGTTAGGATTTCCCCGTCCAACCATGTTTCTACACTTGTAAAATAAACATAGGTTTCAATAGGTTGCAATTCTCCACGATAATAGCCATCCCAGCCCTGATTTATATCAGCAGTTTCGAAAACCAATTGTCCAAAACGATTGTAAATTTTAAATTCAATTAATTTTTTTATTCCAAATCCATCCACATAAATAACATCATTTTCGCCATCGCCATTTGGAGTAAAGGCAGTTGGAACATCAATGGTAGTTATCGGTTTAATTTCAAATTCATAGGTTGATGTTACTTCAAAACATCCAACACCATCTGTGATTGTAACGGAGTAAACGGTATTAACTAAAGGTTGAGCAACTGGATTCGGACAATCGGTACAACTTAAACCTGTTGCAGGCGTCCAGCTGTAACTGTATCCTGGTCCTTGATCTACATTCAATTGATAGGTCTGACCAATTACCATAGCAGTATCAAATTGAACTGATGGTGGAGGCAGATAAATAATTACACTGGCAATTGCATTATCAGTACAACCATTTGCATCTGTTACAGTAACTGTATAATTGGTTGATACATTTGGTGTGGCAATCGGATTTTGAATGGTATCATTATTTAATCCTGTTGATGGGGACCAGCTATAAGCAATACCCCCTGAGCTGGAAAGCTGAACCGGGTTGCCCTGACAAGTATCACCACCTGCTGCGATTGCTTCCGGCAATGGTAAAATGATAAGTGATTTAGAAATCGTATCGTTACATCCAGTGCTGGAATTTGATATTGCCAAGGTAACAGTGTAAGATCCGGGTGTGGAGTACGTATGTGCAGGAGGCGTTAGTCCGTTGTATGAAGTTCCATCACCAAAATTCCAGTTGTTGGAAGTTGCATTGGTGGATGTATTTGTAAAGGAAATTTGTTCATTCAAACAAAATAAAGAGTCGGTTCCTCCAATACTAAATTCAGCGATGACAGGGAAGATGTATATGGGATTGGTGGCAACAGCAGTACAAGCTGAGTCAGGAGACCACAACACTAAACTTACATTGGTGGTTCCGGATGGCGGATTAATATTGTAAGTGTGAGTAATTGGAGAAATTCCGGGCGATGTAGTTCCATCTCCAAAGTCCCATAAATAGCCTAATACATCAGAGGTGTCTTTAATGGAGAAGGTTATGCTTTGTCCTTTACAAATTGTATCATTCAATATATTGAAATTCCCAACCGGGCCTTCAACAGTAATGCTTCTTGAAACAGTGTCGCTGCACCCATTCGTGGTTGTTTCAATAAGTGAAATGGTATATGTTCCCGGTGTTTGATAAATTGTTCCAACGGTTGGATTTCCTACTGTGGCTACACCATTTCCGAGATCCCATGTTCTGCTTCCAAATATATTTACGATAGATGTATCTGTAATTGATACCAATAAAGGATAACACTTATTGAAAACGGTATCGGCGGTTGTGACAAAACCTGCCAGCGGATATGATTGGACATAAACGAGACTCGGTTGAGCCAATGTAGCGGTGCAACCAATAGAATCGGTGATAGTTAGTGAAACATTGAAGAACCCCGGCTGATTGTAAATAGCCGACGGATTACTATTGGTCGAGGTGGTTCCATTACCAAAATTCCAGTTATAGGTAACATCGCCAAATGCACTTGCAAGAAATTTAACTGAATCACCCACGCAAATATTATTGGAGGATTGCAAGAAGAAATTGGCATCCGGAATAGAAGGTCTTATAGTAACCATCATAGAATCTTTACATCCCAAAGCATTGGTAACCACGAGTTGTACCTGCCAATACAATACACCTGTTTGAGTAAATGTATGAGATGGATTCTGCAAGTTTGATGTTGTGCCATCTCCAAAATTCCATTGCCATTGCGTGATGGTGGTGTCAGAATAAGAACTATCCGTAAAGTTCACCGTTAATGGCAAACAGCCGTATAATTTATTGGGTTTAAAATAGGATTCAATATCATAAACTGAAATATTTCTTTTCACACTGTCGACACATCCATTTATATCGCGAACAACAAGTTTAATCTGGAAGTTACCACCCATCTGATAAGTGTGCGTATCGACCGGTGCTGTGGTAGCGTGAGGAGGCATGTTATCTCCCCAGTACCAGGTGTAGCTGTTGTAGCAGCTTCCTCCAACACTTGTTGATGAACCAGCATCAAAGTTGGTAACCGAATTTGCACACACTCGTTGGTCTGCTGAAAAGGCAGCATTGAGTGCTCTTACATTTACTAAAGCTGTATCAACGTAAGGATCGCAGCCCGATGTGTTATTGTATGCAGTGATGGTTACGAGATAATCGCCAACTGCTGTATAAGTATGGTTAATATTTGGTGCTGTTGAATTATTAATAATGGTTCCATCTCCAAAATCCCAGGTCCAGTAATCAGCATCTTCAATGGTGCCAATAATAGAATAAGTAAATGGCGTGCTGCAATTACCAGTTGTCGAAATATGTGCCAATGGTCCTTTTACAGTTATTGCATTCGCAATGGTGGTGGTTCCTTCGCATCCATTATAAACTGTTGTAAGGGTTACAGACTGTGGTCCTGTAACTGTATTAAATGACCACACCGGATCCGGACTCGTGTAGCAATGCGACATGATTCCCCCATCGGTGCTGTAATGCCAGTATTGCGCTGAATCGGCTGCGGGGGTAAGGTCGGTGAATTGAACAGGTGTATCAACGCACACATTATTTGGCACCACGGAAAATGCAGGTGTGGATGGTTCGCCCACATAAATTGGAATCAGGTAGGAGGTGTCTTTACACCCTGCACTGTTTGTAATCACCAATCGCGCATAATAAATTCCGGGTGTTGTATAAGTATGGTTGGGTGATGTTGCAGTTCCATTGTTTATAGCGCCATCACCAAAGGTCCAGTAATAATTTACAATAGGTTCATTAGAAATGCTGCTATCTGAAAATGCTACAGTAAGAGGAGCACAACCATGCGAAATATCAGGCATGAAGCGTGCAGTTGGTTTAAAGATGGAATCGGTTCGAACTATAGTATCCTTGCAACCATGAACACTCGTTGCAATCAGTTGTGTTTGCAAATAAACATGATCATAGTAAATGGTATACTGATTGGTATCTGCATTCTGATAGGTATGCGAAGGATTTATTCCCGTTGAAGTAAGTGAATCACCGAATAGCCAATTGTAAGTACTTCCATTCACCGATTGATTAGTGAACTGAATTGTAGTCGGCCAGTTGCATGAATAAGAAGGGTTCGTGGTAAAGTCAGCAACAATATTTTCTACCACAATAGTAATTGTTGTATCATCAACGCACGTTCCGGATTGTACCTGCAAAGTCACCTGATATACTCCTGGTGTTTGATAGTAGTGTACAGAATCAATTCCTGCTGATCCGTCGCCATAAGTGTAAAAGGGATTTACGCCTGTGGAATTATTACGGAAAGTTACAGAAGGGCAAACGGTATCATTAACGGCGCCGACAGCAAAGAAGGAAGCCACCGGAGCACTAATTACCACATTGGTTGTTGTGGTTGCGGAGCAATTGTTATTGTCGGTTACCGTAAGTGTAATCGGATAAACACCATTTGTGGTATATGTATTCAGAGGTGGATTAATTGCAGTTGAAGTATTTCCACCGCCAAGATTCCATAAGTATGTGAGGCCGCTGCCGGTTGTGGAATTACTTGTTGACAGACCTGCAGAAAAAGAAACTACCAAGGGAGGCAGGCAGGCAGCAGGTGGAGTAGGATTCGTACTCAATACAACATTAGGCTTAACGGAGACATTGATGTATTGAGAACGCGAATAAGATGAATCGCACCCATTTGCATCGGTTACTTTCAGCGTAGGAGTAAATGCGCCGCCAATAGAATAGGTATAAGAAGGATTTGGATTGTTTCCTGATAAGGTTCCTCCATCGCCATAGGCCCATTCTCTTTGAACTATAGAGGTGCCTCCTTGTGCAGAAGAGGAATCTTTGAAATTAACGAGTAAAGGAACGCATCCTGACAAGGGCGGTGTTGCACCAAAATAGACATTTGGTTTACCATAAACAGTAATAGGGAGCGAATAATTAACAGGATTACCCGAAATTAATGCTGTAAATAAAACTGTGTAAGATCCAGGAAGTATGAACGTGTGAATGGGTGATGCCAGATTTGATCCGGTGCCATCTCCGAAATCCCAATTTATGTTGGTTGCTCCGGGAGGCGAACTGAAAACAACGTTGATAAGCGGTGCGCATCCTGTGGTCTGACTTGCAGAAATTTGTGCATTACCGGCTTGTGAAAACAAAAAAAGCAGCAAAGTAATTATTGCCCATCTGCAGTTTTTCAGGTTATTCATATTGCTGTTGGAAAGGGTCTGGAACAATAGATTAATAGTTCCTGTAATTATAGGAATATTTTTTGAAACAGCAGCTAAAATCGAATAAATTATAGCCATTTAGGATTTTATGCAACTTTTTATGAAATTAGCGCATCTGTCTCAAAAATGATATATTTGTGAGAACCTTTGTTTTTGAATCCCCAAACCGGATCGTTATGCGATTATTGTCTTCTTTTATTATGTTCTCAACCACATTTGCTTTATTTGTGAATGTTCAGGTTATAGCACAACCTGCCAAATGCGGGACGATTGTAACACCTGAGCAGGTTGCAAAGGAAAAGGCAAAACCTTCATTTGGAAATCAGAAATCAATGTTTGCTCCCACCAAATGTTTTGGTAAAACACTTTCCATTACTGCTCATGTTTTTGCGGATAGTCTTGGAAATTACGGCATTACAACTGTCGATATTACAAATTCCGTAACTGCGCTGAATCAGGCATTTGCCCCAATTTGCATTTCATTTCAGGTTTGCAATGTGAATTATATTCCCAATTATAAATACAATGATTTTTTGCAATCAGCTGATGAAGAGGAAGTGATTTCCCTCTACAGTGTGCCTAATACCATTAATATATTTTATGCCCGAAAGGTGGAAAGAACTCCCGGAAATCCGGTTGGTGGCTATGCGTATTTTCCGGGTGGTCCCGATTTTATTGCACTCTCTAAATCAAGTCTTTCATCCATAATCCATGAGATGGGCCATTTTTTCGGATTGTATCACACATTCGAAACACAATTTGGGTCTGAATTAGCCAATGGCACCAATTGCGCAACTACCGGAGATCTGGTTTGTGATACCCCTGCCGATCCTGGCCTTGGAAATACTCCTGCACCTGATTGTAATTTATCGCCTTATATTAAGGATGCCAATAATGAATGGTATGTTCCAATGATTGGAAATACCATGTCATATTACTCCAGTGATTGTGAATGCGGTTTTACTCCCGATCAGTACAACAGGATGGCATTGAATTATCTGAATAGCCGGTTCTATCTTTGGTAAAAAAAATCAGAATATTCCCGGTTCCTGAATTTTGCCATCCGGGCGCATCTTTCCTATTATCCGAAATTCCGTTCTGCGGTTTAATTGTCGCCCTTCCGGATTGTCAGTTCCATCTGCAAATTGATTCGGTGCAATAGGTTGAGATTCGCCGTATCCACGCGCATTCAAATGGGTAACTTCAATACCTTTCTTAACGAGATAATCAACTACGCTCTGCGCTCTTTCCTGTGACAATATTTCATTGGCGGCATCAGTACCAACATGATCGGTGTGCGAAGAAATTTCAATAACCAGATCAGGATTGTTTTGCATGATGATAAGTAAAGTTGTATCAATGGAATTCATAGCCGCTTGTGTCAGTGTGGCCTTCCCGTATTCATAATAAATGTTCTTCAAACCGATTGCATCAAAAGGAGCTTCTTTAACTCCAATGTTCATTTCTATTTCTTCATTCTTCTTGCGGTCTATTGTGCTGAACTCACGAACAGAACTCAGGTAACCCTCTTTTTTGGTAGTCAATCGGTATTCGCGATCAGGTAAAACTACCATTTTGTATTTACCATCTAGATCTGTGAAAATACCATTTATTGGAATATAGGTAGTGTCTTCCGGATTTTTCATTTCCAGAAAAACTTTAGCTCCCTTTACAGGAATTCCTTCCGAAGTTAAAGCGGTGTCAGAAGTTTCATACAGCGATCCCTTTACTTCCAGCATGATTGCATCCAGCCAATGTATGCTGAAGATATCATCGCAGCAACCTTTGGTAACATTGAGAGAAGTCTTTACCTCGCGGTTAGAAACCATCATGGCAAATTCGCCGTTATTTTTACTCTGCGAATAATAAAGATCATCATAAGAAGAATTGACCGGTGCTCCTAAATTTTGTGGAATCGACCAGCGTTTCATCTCACCGCTTGTTTTGAAAATATCCAAACCTCCCAACCCCTGAAATCCATCTGAACTAAAAAATAAAGTTCCCGAAACATAATCATAGTAAGGGGTCATTTCATCACCTGCAGTATTTATTTTTGATCCTGCATTCGACGGTGGTTTGTATAGTTTTAGTTTGGAATCATAATAAGTATACCAGATATCCATTCCGCCACGGCCATTTTCACGATCAGATACAAAGTAGATGATCTCCCTGTTTTTCTTAGCTTCCGTTGCAACTGTTGGTTGTGTGCTGGTGAAACCCGAAAGATTTACATCATCTCCCAATGAAACCGGTTCACTCCAGGTTCCTTCATTTAAATTACTAACGTATAGTGCACATATGTTTTTGTTCTTTCTGTTTCTTTTACATCTTGAGAAATAAATACGCTGACCATCTTTTGAAAATGCTACATTCGAATTGTGAACACCTTCGGCATTGAAAGGACCGTCGAGTAAACCTTTAGTGATCCATTTATCATTTTCTTTGGTTGCCGTATATAATTTCCGGAAAGGTTCATTAGATGAGGAATCTTCCGTATTCATGTAAAAATATTTCTGATCGGTTTTTAAAGATGAATAAATCATCGTGCTGTCGTTGATAAATACCGGACCGGCTTCAACATGATGGGTATTGATGGTAGAGTCGAGATGATCTATTTTTACATTCAGTGGTTTGTCCATCATTTCTGAAACAAAAGCAGTTGCCTTGGTATTATTACCAATCATTTTCAGATAAGCGCTTTTGTCTTTGCCTTTATACTCTTTTTTAAACTTCGCGTAGTATTCATCGGACTTCGCAAAGTTGCCAATGTTCTTGAGCATGGTGGCATAATGAAAAAGTGCTAAAGCATTCTTTTTGGGATTAAGCTGATAAGCTTTCAGATACATTTTTTCTGCCTCGCGGTAATCTTTCGACAAACGGTAACTTTCCGCAAGCTGATAAACTATTTTGTAATTCTTAGGACGCTTATCGCGATAACTTTCAAAGTACATGGCTGCAGAACTGTAGTCGCCTTGTTTAAAAGCACTTTTACCAAAAGCACGAAGTTGTCCGGCCCGCATAGATTTTACCGGATCATCATCCTGAGCGAATCCTCCTGAATGAAATGCCAGAAGAACCGAACAAATTATCAGTATGCTTTTATTAATAGCGTTCACAGGGTATTTTAACTTTTACTGCACGTGAATTGAGTGCTGTATAAATGATTGAAATTTCAAATGCTCCCCGGTTGCGGGTTACAGTTTGTGCTTCCGAAATATTAATGTCGTAACTGAATCCGAAGTCGAATAAATCGTATCGGAAACCGGTAACAAGTGCAATGGCATCGGTCTGACTTTTTACCGAATTCCTCACGAAGGCACCGTAGCTTACGGAAGAAATTTTATTGGTTACTTCTTTCGATTTGCGGGTAATTAATACACCTGCCATAAAATCGTTTGCTTTCGATTGCTCCATAAAAAGAATCTGCGGAGTAATTATGGTGCGATCATTCTTTTCCCATTTATCAGACACCGTTACCACATAACGGTTAGGCAGTTTATTTTCGGGGCCAAAGAAATTTTCATCGGGACGATTCAGGTGAAACATGGCAAATCCTATTTTCGGAGTGTGTTTACCAAATTTTCGGTTCCAGCCAATGCCGGCATTCACATCTAAATAAGATACTTTATCGTTGCGATCGGCCTCAGCACTTGCCACATTGGTATCGAAATAACCAGTATTCAGGTTGAACTGATCCGGGAATGTAAGTTTGGATACATCAAATGATTTCATCACATATCCTCCCTGCACACCAATATGAAAAACACTTTTGCCTACCAATTTATGCCATGCTGCTGAAAGGTTAATTTTTGCAATCTGAAAGGCATTCACACCTGACTTATCATACACCACATTCAATCCACCACTCATCTTTTCATTTAGCACATAGAACTGCTGATCATACCCCGCCGAATTTGATAAATACCCGGGATCAAATTTGCGCCACTGACTCCGGAATGTATTCATAAACCGGTAATCTCCGGTGTAATCGCCTGTTAAAGAGGGGTTTATAGTTAAAGGTGCCGTGTAAAACTGGGTAAAATGGACATCCTGACTTAAAACTTGGGTCTGGACGAAAATGAAAATGAGCAAAAATAACTTTATAAACTTCATTTTGAAGGCTCTGACTTTTAAGAAGGCGAATCAGAGCGTTAATTTACGTAAAGTGATTATAATTCCAAATAAAAGTCATAAAAAATTCGTAAATCTGGATTGTGTAGATGCAATTGCAATACTAAACGGAGATTCACAAAACAAAAGGGAATATGTCTTAAAATGATTTAACCCAATTCTAGACCGTCTGTACCCTTTTTTTTTCAAGGTTATTTATTGCGAGTTATACGATTTCCGGGCAGAAGAATTGTCTGGGGAAATACTTTTTCTATGGTTCTATTTGTTGCGCCATGATCAGGCAATATATTTTGCACCATTTACATTCAACAACATTCAATGCATCTGCAGCAGTTTTAGGGTTTGGTGAATCGTTTTCGGCCTTTAAATCCATCTTAAATTGTTTCTTTTCTTTCCTTACCATACAAGGTTCAATTAGGTGAAGCAAAAATTGGTATCATCAATAGGGTAATTGTTCGACTGAATTTAATAAGTCTCATAAAATTCCCTATGTACATCATTAAAAAATATTGTTATTATTTTGTTTTTGGCACTAACGATCAGATTTATGGTTACATTGTTAGGTCTGTTCTACAAGGGAAAACCCTTGTGACAAAATGTCAAAAAACAAGGGTAAACCCTAGCGTTAAATTGACAAGTACTCAGTGTTCATAATGGTTTTAAGGATTTGCTTACATGAAAATTTTCGTAAAAAAATAAATATTTTCAAAAGTTTGTAGATTATATCAATTTTTAACTTATGTTTACATTGCTTCACTGAATATGATTAATTTTCCTTGAAGAAAAATGAACTTGACAGGAATCTGCCCGGAATCCTTGAAGAGAAGCGTTTGGGATTCATTTATTAAAACATACACAACTAATAAGTGTTTCTTATTTAAACGATTTGAATTTGACTCTTTAAATATAAATATTTACTCTTTAATTTTCTCATCATGAAAAAATTATACATTCCGTCTGGAAAGGACATGTATTGTGCTACGTGTAAACGGAACTTTGCTAAAACAACTTTCAATCAGGTATTGGTTGTATTTTTAACCTTTCTTTCATTGGAAGGGAAAGCACAAACGCCTTTAGATGCAAATTTATCTATAAGTAATAACACTGGAATTTTTAGTCTTGTTATTCCTGACTCAACCAATATTTCAGAAATCGAATTACAGATTGGATCCATTGCAAATCCTACGGAAGTATTTGAGCACACATTTGTTTATGATCAAACATCAGGGCTACCAACCGGGCTTTCCTATTCCAGAGCTGGTGTAAACATTAACCTGGGACTTGGTAGCCTAACACCTTTAAATATTTACCATGTTAAGACCCGACTTAAAAACGGCAGCGGCGCCTGGGGTGATTGGTATGAATTTGTCGGGAATTAACGCAACTGCCATTGTAAATAACAACAACCATCTATGATTTTTGACCTACAAACACATTTTACACATGAAAACCATATTAAAAGTTTTACTTATTTTCTTAACAACAAACCTGATTTTAGTAGATTACGCAGTGTCTGCAACAAAAACTTGGTCAGGAAATACAAGCACCGATTGGAACAATGCTGGAAACTGGGTAGGGGGAATAGTCGCCGACTCTAGTGATAATATAGTTATAAATAGTAATGCTCCTAACAATCTTATTTTAACTCAAAATCAGAAGATCACTAATTTAACGATAAATGGTGATACTGTCGATTTAGGAGGTTATACTTTTGAAATTACGGGCACTGCCTATTTCAATGGTGGATTGGTAAAAAATGGGTTATTAAAACCCACAGGCTCTTTGTGCCATTTTGGTGGAGCTACTTTAGATGCACGCATCGAAGCTACGTGCGGGTATTTTCACATGAATTCAGGGTTTTACAAAAAGCCGGTTTTTTTGACTTCTACCGGAGCTGCAACATCTAGCAGTACCTATGGGAATCATTTTGAAGATAGTTTAACAATTACTAATAATGGAGCCGTCTACTTCAATATGGGTTCAAGCGGTGAAGACATTTATGATGGACCGGTAATTTTGTATAATTATTCCAGCAAAGAAATAAGACTGGCTGCAACCGATACTAGCTACTTCAATAATCATGTCACCGTCAATGCAAGCTCCGGAGGTGTTGAATTCGGTGCAAGTGGAGGAGTAAGTATACTTGCAAGTGGGAAAACAATTTCAGTTGGCACTTTCAGTAGCAGTTATCTGACTCTTACCAAATTTATACAATTAGGTAGCACAGCTCAAACTCTGACTTTGTCTGGCACCGGAGTGGTGTCATTAGAAGGTTGTGTTTTTAACGGGAACTTAACTATCAATGCACCTGGAATACTTACAAAAACCAGTACTTACAATGGCAATACAACATTCAACAGAACTGGTTCTGCAACAAATTTCCACAGCTACGGATCGAATGTCTATGCAGGAAATGTGACCTGGGACAATGCCGGAAGTGGGGGTAGAGTTCGCCTCGCATCCACTGCTCCGGATACCTATCTGGCTGATGCAACATTCAGTTCATCGGGTGGACAAGATATGCAAGTTGCTTATGTGGGTGACAATGCTTTTAGCGGAAATATCACCATCAACAGCAACAAGGTCGTCTTTAACACAAGTACCGGAAAAGTAACTTTCACTGGTACCAATAATCAAACCTTACACGGAAGTTACAATTACCCATTCAAAAAACTGGCAATTAACAAAACTTCAGGAACGGTTACCGCAAATACAAGTTTGAGTGTAGATGATTCGCTGATCTTCATACAAGGAAATCTAATCACCACGAGCACCAACCTACTCACCATGAAGCATGGGTCTACTGCGACTGGAGCCTCGAATAGCAGTTTTGTGAGTGGACCGGTGAAGAAAATAGGGAATTCTACGTTTGTTTTTAATGTGGGCTCAGGCAGCACCTATCGCCCTTTGACCATCACTGCACCATCGAACACATCAGATGCTTTTACAGCTGAATATTATAGTGCCGGACAAGCTCTAGGCGACACCAAAGATACCACGATTACCTTTGTGAGTGATTGCGGTTACTGGAAACTAGAACGGAATGTAGGTTCATCTACTATTACACCCAAATTCTCATTTGATTCCTTACACTGCGATTACCTGACCGTCAAACCAGTTCACATTGCACTTTGGAATGGTACTAAATGGACTGATAAAGGTGAAGCGGTAACCGAAAGCACCAACAAAACTACGAGCTCTGCCATGTCAAGCTATGGGTATTTTGCTTTTGCTTATGATCTGAAGCCTGGGGATGCACCTCAATATCCATTAAGTATTCAAACCTCATCCTCGTGCAGTGGTATGGATGTCGAATTCAACCAAAAGGAGTTCTGGATATCCTTCGATGTGGATTCAGCATTGTTTAAAATTGCATTATTTTCACCGGAGAATGATTCGGTCTATGCCCCAATTGCAAAACTAGAAGTATTCAACAATTATGAAGTGGGACAAACACAAGCTCTTATAGAAGGATGGAACTTTGATTGTGATAGTATGTTTCAAACTACGATACGAAAAACGGCTGTATTAGATATTTCGAAACAATACTTGTTGAAAGTCACAAGATATATGCCAGAGGATTGTGCTGGAATTACGGACACTTTGGATCATTTTCTGAATTTTTGTTTGATGAATATCAGGACTAATCCGGCATGTACAACACATTTATATGAGTCTGCAGCAAAATTGCAATATTATTTAGGCGATCTGAGTCAAGGCGGACAAGCTGTCAATGGTGATATTGTAGCACCAGATCCGGCTTATCCAAATTTGGATATAGACGTGAGTGGATACCCACCTTTAACCATTGAAGAAGGAGTAACATTGACCGGCAATTATGATTTGTTATCAAATGATATCAACATCTCAGGTTTAAATCCTGCATGTACTCTTCTGACTTATCAGGATAATAATACTTCTCCTTATGGTACGATCATTAGGAAAAATGTAAAGGGAGAGATGATCTCGCGTGTTTTGCAGAATCCGGGTTATATGTTTTTTATGTATGGCCAATCAAGGTTAAATAATATAAAATTGGTCGGTGGAATGACCGGCTTTCAAGATTACAATGAGGATAATTTTTCCAGTGCCTGCATTAAACTTAAACCAGGAATACAAGGGCCAGCGACCATTGAAAATTGTAACGTTTCGAAATTTTGTTACACAACTATTTTTATGGAAGAAGGAGCGCCGGGAGCAAATATAAATAATTGTTTAATTCATAGAGTGAAAGGCTCAGGCGGACACGATACAAATCCAAAAGGTTATGGAATTTGGCTCGCCGGCACCAATAGTACTTTAATCCCAGTTCCGGAAGTTCACATTGAAAACTGCTATTTCGACGAATGCAAAACTGCTATTGATGATAAGGGTGAAGAAATGACCACTACAATCAATAATTGCACCTTTGGTTATTTTTTCAATCAGGAAACCATAAACAGGCACAATGAAAATGGTTCGGCTTTGATTGTATATAATCATCCGGCAACTTCAAACGGATGCCTATTTTATGTATCTGGATCACCAAATGCAACTACAAGTGGATATGATATAATTGATAAAGTTGCCGGAGATTATTCCATATTGAATTCCATATTTTATCAAAAAGGAAGTGTTGTTTCAACACCATTTCCGGTTCAAATGAATGGCACAAATCCCACGCTATTTAAATTCACTTTGGGAAATAGTACTTTTTCAGAGACTAAGATTACAACTCAGCCAAATAATACAGGCGGATATGCCAAAATTGCAGACAATGATGTTGAAGCATGTGTTTGGGATGATGATAAACTACCTGGAGAAGTATTTGATGGATTTTTACCTAACACCCATGATTATGTTCCCGGTAATACCACTTTTGTTAGTGGCACACCACAGCCTGTTGAGCCGACTTTAACTTTTTCCGGTATCAATGGTACGGTTCCAGGATTTTCAAGTTCATCACCAGAGATTGCTTTCATCAATCAAGGTGATGACTTTATTGTACAGGTTAGCGCACCCGGAACAAATGCGGCGCACATGATCAGGGCACATCCAAGCAACAATGCTGCTGTGGGTGGAGCAACACACAATTCGGGTAATAATTCATATAACAATGCAGAAATAGTAACAAATCCATCAACAATTCAAGTTAGTGAAACATTCGGACCATCTGCAACCGAACCCAGAAGATTTGATACCAATAAACCGGGATTGTATGGAATTGATTTGATATCTTTGGAAGCTTCCGGACCTTACAAAGTTTCGCAAATGGTGCATAAGCCAATCATTGTATCGCCAACATCCAATCATTTACTTATTTTTAACATAAAGGATAGTTATTATGCAGATTCATATTCTACTATTAGTCTGTCGGGGGATGTGTACAAGCAGGTAGAATTAAATGGTCATTTGATTTGGCGGGAACCAATCCAGCTTGGTGGTGATGATTGGGAACATGTGGTAATAGATTTGTATGGCGGTACTTCTGTTTCGGGTCAACCAATCAAAAATCATTTAAAATTGAATGAAAAAAACACCATCACTTTTAGCATAGGTCTGGACCTATCTAGTACTGTTTCAACAAGTGAATTGAGAGGTTTGGTTGTTTGGATTGATGATGTTTACCTTAAAAAATATGACAGTCCGGAAAACCTGATCAAAGATGGTGATATTGAAAATTCAGAGCCTGGCGGTCTTGCAAGTCAACCTACTTCGGCTTCACCTTGGTATCAATTAAATGTTGTTGGATACGATGATTATTCCTTAAATTACACTAACGGACATCCTACTCCACCTAGTAATGAACAAAGAGCACAGTCGCAAGCACGAGTAGGACCACAGGAACGAAAATCAGGAAAGTTTGCCATTCAACTGGATTTGGATGGTATGTATAACCATCCATATTATCCATTGCCTGTGATTGGGGGTGGAAATCCCAATGATGAAGTGATTTCAGCCGCTATTGATTTTGATGCCAAGTATTTTTTGGGTTGCTCCGAGGTGGCATCCATGAATGGGGTACAGGAAATCAAAAATATGGATATTGTCCCAAGCACGCCTCCATATGACGATGGCCTTTACATTATCAGGGAGCCACTGGAAGTTCAATCTGGTGAAATTTTAGAGTTCGCCGGGAGCAGCTATTTTATAGATGCAACAAGCGGACCGGTCACTATTACAGTAAAAGATGATGGATTGTTAAAAATTTATAATGCAAATGGTTTCCCATCCCGACTCTTTTCCTGTGAGGATATGTGGGATGGAATAATTGTTGAAGATGGAGGTCGAGTAGAAATTTATCCTTCATCAAGCTACCCAACAGAAATATACGATGCCATTAAAGCTATAGAAGTAGAGGGAGGAAGTTTAACTACTAAACCATTAAATATCAGGTATGCTCTCTTTGATCACAATTATATCGGACTTGATCTTTCCGATGCCGATTATTATAATGGACTTTTAACTGCTAGCGAAGGTATATTAGGCATTGACTTCAAATGCACCGGCGGTGAAATTTTAAAAGAACCACACATCGGAGAGCCTGCTTATGCTCACATTCAATTAACAAATGTAACCGATATTCAAATTGGAAGTGCCGGCTCTGGTAGTCCACAAAGTTACACTAACACATTCTCTGATGCCATTTTCGGCATAAAAGCAATTAACAGTCAAGCAACGATTATAAACAATGAATTTTCGGATATCACTACCGGTACGGCCAATTGTATGGAATGTGGCAGCAGCATCTTCTTTGAAAATACAGACAATGTCGCTCGGGATTTAATTATCGGTGGGCCATATGTTCTCTCTATTCCATATACCGAATACCTAAAAAACCAATTCAGCAATTCAAAAAATGGAATTTTTACCCGAGGTAATCATGTGACCACAATTCAGTCTAATACCTTTAACAATATTTATCAGGGTATCCGGTGCAATAGAAATTATGAGAATATTACTATTAATGAAGAAAACACGTTCTCTGAAACCAAATTTGGTGTGATTCTGTTCAATGTGAGAGGAGATATACTTGTGGATGGAAATGTGTTTAATGATCCGGGAGTTGGCACGATAAATCCCAGTTTCTATAGGACTGCAATTACGGTTCAAAATCCAACTTCGAATCGCTTTTTTAGTCAAGCTGTTAGCATTACAAATAATGAAATTGCCGATTACCGGATAGGTATTCATGCGGCGAATGTGCAAAATATAATCATTGGAGGGTATGATGGAAGTAGTACACCTGTACCGAATGAAATTAATTATCATTTGGACGATGGCTCGGGATTGTCGAATTATCATACAGGAATTTGGCTTCAAAATTGTGACCATGCAGTTGTGAAAGTAAATACAATCAAAAATGATGCTTTAATTTCTTCTAATCCTAAATTTATGAGGGGGCTTGTGGCCGACAATTCTACTTTCTTGAATATTTGTGGCAATACTGTTGAAAAAATGGGGGTTGCTATGCAGTTCGAAGGCGATTGTCAATTTTCGGAATTAAAAAATAACATCATCAAGGATTACAGCAGCGCTATCAACTACATAAATGCCAAATTTACACCTCAGGGTAATTCAGCGGAACCGTGGGATAATAAATGGATTCAGACCAATACAAATACATCGTTGATTAAAGTGGATGGGAATCTTGATCCACCTGGTGGTTTCGATTGGTCATTCAGGGGTGATGATGTGTCATCGGGAAATGATTTCAGTCCCAATCCATATAGTTCTATTGTTGTATTACCTGATCCTTTTGCTACGGGTTCAACAATCGATTGTATAGCTGAAACTTTATCAGTGGCAGGCATTGATAGAGATGCTGTATATGGCCCTGTTGTTGCCGATACCATTATATATACCGATAATCAGGATAATTACCGATATTTGGCAAGGGAAGCGTTATTTAAATTGCTTTCCGAAAATCCGGACATGTTGACCATCAGCAGTTCTTTAGACTCCGCATTTGCTGCATTTTATGATGAAATGAGGTTAGAAAATGCAGGCAAGTTTGATTCTGTACAAATGGCAATAAACACCAACGAACTGGTAGAGGCGGGTAGCTTAAACGAGGCAATAGATGATGATAATGCAATAGAAACCAACAGAAAGATTGTTAACAACATTCAGATCAACAAAATTGAAATGGATATTGAATTAGATGCTTCGGACACAACTGCATTGGAATCCATTTACGGACAACAATGGAAAGCAGGCGGTCTGGCAACCTATGAAGCGGCAGCAATTTTATTTAGAGAATATTATACGGAGGAGAATTCTTTAAGAGTACAAAATAAGCCACAGGAAGAAACAGCTTTGAAACCTGAGAAGAGTAAAAATTTGGGTATCTATCCTAATCCGGCAAAAGGTAAAATCTATTTTGATCGAATTTTATCACCGCTCACCATAGTCAAATTATTTGATGCATCGGGCAGACAAATAGTGTCCTGCGCTGCAACTAATGAAATAGACATAAGGGGATTGGAGGATGGATTTTATGTTTTGAAAGTTATTGAAGACCAAACAAATGTATACTTTAAAAATGTGGTAATAATAAAGTAAATGAGAAGAAAACTCTTGAGTGCAAGATTGCAATTTAATATAGCTGAGATGAAATATTTGTGGATAATTATATTTTGCCTTACTTCAGTAATGGCAAAAGCACAAAACCGGAATTCTATCTGGTGCTTTGGTGATAGTGCTGCCATAGATTTTTCATCAGGTATTGCAACACCAATAAGTAGCGGTATGGATGGAAGGGGCAGTTGTGCAACCATAGCAAATGAAAGTGGAGACCTTCTCTTTTATGCTGCAACAATGTCGGCTTATTCTACAACTTTGGCGTATTCAACTTTTATATTTGATCAAAATCATAATATAATGCTAAATGGAGATTCAATTTTTGGGAAAGGTTGGTATCAGGAATTGGTAATTGTACCAAATCCTGCCAATGATAGTACATACTATTTGTTTTCTATCGGAGTCACAGGAAATGATTTTGGCCTTAAATACAGCATCATAGACATGCGCTTGAACGGGGGGCTTGGAGCTGTTACTGTTAAAAATGTGCAACTACAAAGCTTTGCCATGGTTGATTGCATGAATGCTGTTAAACATGGTAATGGCAGAGATTGGTGGTTGATTTTTAGAAAATCTGATTTTCCAACGTTCACATCTAATAATGATTTTTACTCATATTTAATAACTCCAAATGGTATTCAGAATTTCTCAGTTCAATCCATCGGAGAGCAAAACAGAACCAATTTAGGGAATATCAAATTTTCAAGTCATGGTGATAAAATGGTATTCAGTAGCATAGCTGATGTTATAGAGCTATTTGATTTTGACAGGTGCACGGGCTTGTTAAGTAATCCTATTACCATCGAAGAAGATCCAGGTATGGCTCCTTACCTCCTAACCTGGAGTTGTGAATTTTCACCTGATGCTAGTAAGTTGTATGTAACAGCATCACCTTCATCAACAGTTTTATTCCAATACAATTTAAATGCGCCAAACATAACTTCCAGCAAACAAACATTGTGGTCAATAACATTTCCACAATATGCAGGTGGCGGCTTAAAGAGAGCACCGGACAATAAAATATATCTTTCAACCATATATTATAACGGAATTAATACTCCTTATCCCTATTCTGATAGTATTTACAACACATACAATATGAACTTATCTGTTATCAATCAGCCTAACAGTTTAGGTATCTTGTGTGACTTTCAACCATGGAGTTTTTTCCTTGGCGATAAACGAACATATATTGGCCTCCCCAACAACCCCGATTACGAATTGCCTGCTCTTGCTGGCAGTCCGTGTGATACGTTGGTATCGCAAAATGAGTTGGCAGGGGCAGCGGCAATAGGCAGTCTTCATGTTTACTACCACCCGGCATGGGAAAAAGCATTTATTAATGCCAGTAACCTAAAAGGCAAAACAGGCAAGTTGTTAGTATATGATATGCAAGGGAAAGTTGTTCATTCGGAGCCTTTGCGAATACAAAATGGGTACTATACGAAAGATTTGTCTATGATAGGTAGGGCTGATGGGGTTTACCTTGTGGTAGTAGAGACGGAACAAGAGCGGTTGGTGAAGAAAATGGTAATTGAGTAATATGGTTATGCCTTCATGAATAGAGATTTGTACTTTGTAGGCATCCTCACCTCAATCCGATAGCTATCGGACGAGTAGGATTGGGAATTGCACTTTAGTGCCACTGAAAAAATCAATTTAGGATCAATTAATTTACCTGATGCTTCACCAACGGATACATTGAACCACCCCAATACATGATTAGGTCGATTAAGCAGAAGAATATTGAACTCTTCCCGAATTTCCAAATCATCCGACCAGATTTTTCTGAATTAATCACAAGCGATTACATAAGAAAGTCAGCAGTAGCCAATATGCTCAATACAAAAGGCTGCAGAAGCCGTAATGGTTCCCAGTTCGCAGACACTAACATTGATGGATTGCTTCATGATTCAGCCGCAAATGACCAAAGAAGGGCAAGTTATATCAAAATTCCACAAAGCCCTCTATTTTTTTAATCCCAAAATACCATCAATGGTTTGAATTGAAACTGCATGGTAGCCGGGGCGTGCTTTCTGGTAGATTTGGCGTCCCATTTCTAAACCTTTTTGAGTTTTGGCTAGCTCCGAGTAAATTGGTTTCAGGAATTTCCTTCTCCCTACGGTCATCAGGAATTTCTCCATGTTTGGATATGCTTTCTCATATCCGGAAGCAATGGCATGCTGATACCATTCACATTGAATTTCACTATTTCCGGAATTGGTAAATCCGAAGGCCGCATCCAGTTCTTCCATTTTTTTAAGGTCCAGACTATCATTCAAATTTCTGAGGAAATACATCCAATGGTGTGTGGTCCACCCTTTGGTATCGATTGTTTTTGCCGGAGTGCCGCTTTTATATGCGGTGGCTGCATTGCCTGCTTTTTCCAGTTCTGTCGATTTTATTTCAGGACAACTAGCGGGTAATCCCGGAGCATAAATCCAACCTTCAGCATTTATTTGTTTGCGAAGTTTTTCGTCGCCTTTAATCAATTCACTCTCCAGATAGGCCAAAAATGTTTTCGTATCAATGGCACCCCATGCGTGTTTTTTGAAATAACTGTTCAGGAATGCATCCCATCGTTCGCGACCGATTGCATATTCAATTGAGGTGAGGAAAAACCTTCCTTTTTCATAGGCAATATCACTCACCCCATCATCGGGATCGCGACCTGCAAGATCGAGGTACAGATGCGTATCTTTACTGGTGTCGCCCATTGCATTAATAGTCTCGCGTAGTTCTCCGAGACTCAACAGTGTTAGCATATCGGCATAATCTTTACCATAAATTTTTTCCATGATTCTGGTTTCAAAATAAACCGTAAATCCTTCATTCAACCAGAAGTCGTTCCAGGTAGCATTGGTAACTAAATTCCCCGACCAGCTATGAGCAAGTTCATGTGCTATAAGTGCCACCAGAGAGCGATCGCCCGCAATAATAGTTGGAGTGGCAAAAGTGATTCGTGGATTTTCCATCCCCCCAAAGGGGAAACTTGGTGGAAGTACCAATACATCATAGCGGCCCCATGCATATGGACCGTATAAAGATTCAGCACTGGTAATCATAGCATGTAAATCGGCAAATTCCCATGCCGATTTCTCAATCATGGCGGGCTCAGCGAATACACCACAATTCGGACCCAATGAACGGAATTGCAAATCACCAACCGCTAATGCCATCAAATAAGAGGGTATTGCCTGTGGCATATTGAAACGATAAATTCCATCAGGATGAAGAGTAGTATCATTTTCTGCACTCATTAGTGCCATCAGATTTGACGGTACTTTAATAGTCGCATCATAGGTGAATTTAATTCCGGGACTATCCTGAAGCGGTATCCAGGTGCGGGCTAAAATAGCTTGTGACTGAGTAAATAAAAAGGGCTGAGTGCCACCATTAGTTTGAGCAGGGTCGAGCCATTGCAAGGCACCTGCATCGGGACTGGTACTATAGGTAATTACTATTTTTTTTGTTTCAGGCTTGATGGCAACAGTTAAGTCGCTTCCTAAATATTCAACTGCGTCGGCCATAGAATAGGAGGTGGGCTCTCCTGAATCGAGCACCACAGACGAAATATTCAATCCTTTAGAATCGAGATGTATTTGGTTAGCTCCTGTTTTATTTTTTATAGAAAGCGTTGCGGTTCCTGAAATAATTTTGGCGTTGAAATCTACATTCAGGTTCAGGCTCAGGTGTTCTACTACTGCCTCTTCCGGCCGTGCAAATGAGTGAATATCTTTAGTTGTCATAGTTTCAGTTGTCTTGGGTGATGTGCAGGATGTCCATAGAATTGTCAGCCCGGCGATGATAGTTACTATTTTCAAGGATATGGGTTTTGTACGGCGAATATAAAACTTTCTGCTGTACGACCGATACTCCTTCAGGAATTGATCCGAAGAAATGAACGTAGCACCGTGAATAAGAGTTTAATAAAGCTTCCAAATGCAATTAATGCTATTGTATCTTTGTACCATATGCCGCAAGTCGATTCTTTATTTACTATTACTCCGGTTGTCACTCCCGATACAGTGAGGACAGCAGCTGGCAGTACCCAGGTATTGAATCAACCCGATTTATTCCGGTTTTCAGATTCCGACAGCACCTCCGCTTTGGCGCGGGAAACCGGTTATTACCGGGAAAATAAAAGTCTGTTTACCGGCCATGTATTGCAGCCAACGAATGCTGCTCCGGTCACTTTTTATCGTCGTACCCCTGATTGGTTTACACTTGGATTGGTGGTAGTAGTAATTGCATTTACATGGATAAGAGTTTTTTACTCCAAAATATTTAAGCAGCTGGTTGGAGCTTTTTTCAGCAACTCCATTTCAAATCAGATAGTGAGGGATGAGAATATCCTTGTTCAAAGAGCCTCCATTCTGATGTCTTTTATTTTTTATCTCACGGCATCCTTATTTATTTATCAGATCATCGATTTCTTCAAATGGAATAATCCGCTTATTTCGGATGGACTACTCAGATTTATCCTGATTTGTCTGGCAGTGGCATTCACATATTCCTTTAAAATGGTACTGCTGAAAGGATTAGGTGAGGTGTTTGGTATCGATAAGCCGGTGGCAACATACATCTTCAATATCTTTTTGATCAATAACATTTTAGGAATTGTACTCATTCCAATTGTTGTTGGAATCGCCTATGTGGCTACTGTATCCACTTCTTTGGTTGTCTGGATAGGTGTTGGATTGGTTATTATTGCGTTCATTTACAGACTTGTGCGTGCTTTTTCGATATGGCTCACACTCAATAGGGTTTCATATTTCTATTTAATTTTATACTTTTGCACCCTTGAAATTGCCCCCCTGGTAATTCTTGTTAAGCTGGTGCAGGGTTAATTTCTTTAAAAAGTTTTACCAGGGCTTAAAACAGGAACGCAAAGTTGAAAGTTAAGACTATTCTGGTTACACAACCAAAACCTGAATCCGACAAGTCGCCTTATCACGATCTGGCGAAGAAATACGGACTGAAAATTGACTTCAGACCGTTTATTCATGTTGAAGGAATTCCGGCTAAGGACTTCAGAAAGGACAAAATCAACCTATCCGATTTTTCGGCTGTGATTTTAACCAGCAGGCATGCTGCAGATCACTTTTTCAGGATGTGCAATGAAATGAGAATCACGAATCTGGATACTTTTAAGTACTTCTGTATTTCTGAATCTACTGCCTTTTATTTGCAGAAATATGTCGTTTACCGGAAGCGTAAAATTTTCTATGGCAAATCAACCATCAATGACCTTATTGATGTGTTGAAGAAACACAAAAAAGAGAAGTTTTTACTCCCTTGTTCCGACATTCACAAGCAGGAAATTTCCGATACTTTAACATCTTTCGGAATAGAACATATTAAGGCAATACTTTATAAGACAGTCTGTTCCGACCTTTCCGATCTGGCGAATGTGAATTATGACATGTTGGTATTTTTCAGTCCATCAGGAATTACATCGCTGTTAAAGAATTTCCCAAAGTTCAAGCAAAATGCAACCCGTATTGCTGCATTTGGGGCTACCACGACACAAGCTGTTACTGAAGCAAACCTGAAGGTTGATGTAATGGCTCCTATTCCGGAAGCACCTTCCATGACCATGGCTATTGAGCAATATCTTAAAAAGGTTAATAAATAATCTTTTTCCGCTCAACAGGTTACTGTTTTTTTATTCTCTTTGTAAGGCAATTCATTCATGATCAGCCGTAAAAACCAATTTCCGAAAGCCAGCAGGGTTCATCTTCGAAATGATATCAGTTTCCTTTTTACCAAAGGCAAAAGCATCAATGCATTCCCCGTAAAGGCTGTTTATAAGATAGAACCTCCTCAGAATGAGCATTGGCTCCGAATAGCGGTAAGTGTTCCGAAAAGAAATTTCAAAAAGGCCGTCGACCGGAACCGGATTAAGAGGCAAATCCGGGAGATTTACCGGTTAAACCACCATCCATATTCCGCTCAACTGGCAGCTCTGCAAAAAGGAGTTCAGCTGATGTTTATTTTTACAGGTAAGGAATCCCCCGAATATGCAGTACTTCAATCTAAAATAATCTTAATTTTACAACGTTTACTGGTAGCAGATGAAGTGGCTGTTAACTAAACTCCTTACCGGGATGATTCTTTTTTATAAAAAAGCGATCTCCCCCCTGTTAATGCCCTCCTGCCGGTATTATCCCACCTGCTCGGAATATGGATTGGAAGCAATTCGCAAACATGGACCATTTAAAGGAGGTTGGCTAACAATGAAAAGGATTCTTTCCTGCAACCCCTGGGGTGGTCACGGACATGATCCGGTACCTTAATGAATTGAAATAAATAAAATGTTATACTATGAAAGTTAACTTCTTAAAAAGAACCCGCACCTGGATAATCGCTATGGTTATTACCATTGCCGGATTTTTCTCCTTTTCCTTCACCGACGATTACTTCGAGATTTCCCGCAATATGGACATTTTTGCCACCCTCTTCCGGGAGCTGAATATTTATTACGTGGATGAGGTAAAGCCCGGCGACCTTATGAAAAAAGGTATTGATTCCATGCTGGAGTCACTCGACCCGTACACGAATTATATTCCTGAATCGGAAGTAGAAGATTACCGGTTCATGACTACCGGTCAGTATGGAGGAATTGGTGCCCTCATTGGTCAGAAAGGCGATAATGTGGTGATCACCGACCCTTATGAAGGATATCCGGCTCAAAAAGCCGACCTGCGTGCCGGTGATGTCATTCTTGAAATTGATGGCAAATCGATTAAAGGGAAAAAATATGATGAAATAAGCAAGATTCTGAAAGGACAACCAAAAACTCCCGTTAAGCTTTTAGTGAAAAGAGAAGGTGAGCCTGCGCCGATTGAAAAAACAGTCATGCGTGATGAAATAAAAATTAACAGCGTTCCTTATTTTGGTATGCTCGATAATGAAATTGGTTATATCCGTCTCACCGGCTTCACCGATAATGCAGGTGGTGAAGTGAGAGATGCTTTGATGGAATTGAAGAGTAAAAATAATGTAAAATCTCTGGTTCTTGATCTTCGCGGTAATCCCGGTGGATTGCTCAATGAAGCAGTTAATATCACAAATATTTTTGTGAATAAAGGCGTAGATGTAGTGAATACGAAAGGAAAAGTTAAAGAGTGGGATAAAACTTATAAAGCACTCAATAATCCTGTGGATGTTGATATTCCATTGGTTGTTTTGGTGAACAGCGGATCTGCATCGGCATCTGAAATCGTTTCAGGAAGTATTCAGGATCTCGATCGCGGAATTATTATCGGTCAGCGAACTTTTGGAAAAGGTTTGGTGCAGACAACACGACCACTCAGCTACAATGCGCAAATGAAAGTCACTACTGCTAAATATTACATTCCAAGCGGAAGATGTATTCAGGCACTCGATTACACCCATCGCAATGAAGATGGCAGTGTAGGTAAAGTGCCGGATAGCCTGGTGTCAGAATTTAAAACTAAAAACGGAAGAGTTGTTTATGATGGCGGAGGTGTTTCTCCTGATTTCGCAACAGAAACACAGTATTTGTCTAACATCGCGCAAAGCTTATTGACTAAACAGCTTATTTTCGATTATGCTACTTTGTATCGCGTGAAAAATCCGACTATCAGTTCTGCAAGAAGTTACCGATTCTCTGATCAGGAGTATAATGAATTTGTCGCCTGGCTTTCTGATAAAGAATATGATTACACAACCAAGAGCGAAAAAACTTATGAAGAGCTTAAGGAAATTGCAATCAAAGAAAAGTATTATGATGGTATGAAAGATCAGTTCGAAGCATTAAAAAAATCTTTGATGCATGATAAACAAGAAGATCTTCAAAAGAATAAAGAAGAAATAAAACAACTTTTGCAGGATGAAATTGCCTCCAGATACTATTATCAAAAAGGTCGTATTGAAGCTTCATTCGATTATGATCCTGAAATTACAAAGGCTACTGAAGCATTGAAAAACAAACAGGTATTTGATGCAATTATGAACAGAAAGCCGGAAGCTTTGAAGAAATAACCCTAAGAATATGAGTAACGGGAGCAGTTGGAAACAACTGCTCCTTTAATTTTTTTACCGATGCAGTTGCATTCCGAAAAACAAAATATTCCGTTTTTTATTTTTTATGCAGGGCTGCTTATATTAACAGCTTCATTGCCGCTTTCAAAATTTGGCATGAGTCTGTCGCAATTTTTTATTTTCGGTGGATGGCTTTTGAGTGGCGATTTTAAAGGAAAGCTGGAGCGATTTAAGAATGCTCCTGTCGCCTGGTTGTTGATGTCGGTTTTTGGACTACACCTTCTTGGTTTATTTCACACCACAGATTTCGCATACGCCTTTAAAGATCTCCGAATTAAATTACCACTGCTGTTATTACCATTGGTATTATCAACTGCCCCTCGATTAAAAACCAAACAGTTTGAAGGCGTGCTGTTCGCTCTCATTGGTGGCGCCTTAGTTTCCAGTATCATCAGTATTGCAGTGTTGAAAGGTATCATCAACCGGCCGGTGAATGATATTCGTGATATCTCTATATTCATTTCACATATCCGATTGTCGTTACTTTGTTGCCTCTCTGTTTTTGCATTGGTTTATCTTTTGTATCGTCATCGTAAAACGAATACTCTTCCACTAAAAATACTTTCTGTTGCCCTCATTGTTTGGTTCATCTGGTTTATTGTGATTTTAGAATCCCTCACAGGAATGGCAGTTTTAATTGTGTGGGCTATTTTATTACCATTATGGATGTTATTCCGTTCGGGAAATTTGTTACTTCGTTCAGGCATTATAGCTTCTGCAATCATCATACTTTTTAGCGTGTACTGGTATGTGAATGGTATCAATGAAAAAATGTTGCGATACGAATCCGTTGACTTCAGCAGGCTGGAAAAAAACACACCATCCGGGCGTCCTTACCAACACGATTTTGAGGCCAGGCAATACGAAAATGGATATTTGGTATATATCAACATTTGTCAGGATGAATTGCGCCAGGAATGGAACAAACGGAGTGACCATGATTATGATGGAGCCGATAACCGGGGGCAGGAATTAAAGTATACACTGATTCGTTTTCTGGCATCAAAAGGTCAGAAAAAAGACTCTGCTGCTGTAGGTTTATTGAGTGATTCCGAGATCCAGTCAATTGAAAAAGGAATTGCAAATGTCGATTATCAAACCATTGGAAGTTTACGATCCCGCGTTCATCAGGTGCTTTGGGAAATTCACAATTTACAAGCAGGTGGAGATCCCAGTGGACATTCTGCAGCACAACGCTTTGAATTCTGGAAGGCCGCAACCGGTATTATAAAAGATAATTATGTGGTAGGTGTTGGAACTGGCGATTTACCTGTGGCTTTCAAAAATCAATATGAAAAAATGGATTCACCTTTGAGCGAGAAATGGCGATTGCGTGCCCATAACCAATATCTGAGCTTTGCAGTCGCTTTTGGTATTCCCGGTTTGTTGTGGTTTTTGGCAACATTATTGATTCCTTTGGTATCGGGCATAAGAAATAGAAACTTTTTATATGCCTCATTTGCAATTGCTGCCATGGTTTCAATGATCACTGAAGATACCCTTGAAACACAGGCAGGAGTTACCTTCTTTGCATTATTTAACTCCCTTTTTCTGTTCGTTAACCCACAAAATAGTGCCGGTGGCGGAAAAAAAGGTGCTGAGGACCAGCAGTAAGAGGTATTTTGACACGTGCGAAGTTGAATGGTATCAAATTACCGGCACTTTCGCCTTAATTTTGTAGTAATTATTGCTGATGACGACATTCGATTCCAGATTCACAGAGGCCGATCAACTGTATGCTAATGCCATTGCCATTTTGCACAATGGCGATGTTGCTAAAGCTGCAGGTTTATTTTCTGCCATCACTGTAAAGTTTCCTGATCATGGGAAAGCCTGGAATGAATTGGGGAATATTTTGTTCAATCATTTAAACAGTCCCGATGAAGCAGCTGAATGTTTTCAGAAAGCCATGGAAGCTGATCCCAATCTTGCATCCGCTTATTTAGGTTATGCGGAAGTGCTATTTATTCAGGAAAGGTATGCCGAAGCAAATGCCATCGTTAATCAGGCTATGGAAGTAAAGGGTGTCAGGAAAGATCTCGCATGGATGAGATCGGCACTCATCATGGAAAGTCAATCACGTTTTGATGAAGCTATTGAAACATATAAAAAGGCAATTTTAGCATCTTTTTCTGAAGAAGATATTACGCGTTGCGAAAAAGGTATCAGCAGATGCAATATCAAGAAAAAATATCAGTAGCTGATCAGTCGAAATTGCTGAATTTTGTTGAGTAAGAATAAGACAGATTTTCGGAATTCCCTGTTGCAATAACTAACTAAAAACTTCCTGCTTCTCTGCCCATTGATCTGTAGAAAAAAGATCAGGTAAAAATACAGTGAAACGGGTAAAGCTGTCCGAGTCGGCAGAGACTTCAATGTAACCACCCAGCCGGTCAATGGCATTCTTCACAACATATAATCCGAGACCATTACCAGTGGAATTATTGTTTCCTTTATTAAACATCATAAAAATATTTCCGCGGGTTTTCTCATCAAACCCAACTCCGTTATCAGTGATTTCAATTTTTACTCCATGCATGAAATCATGGATGTACACCTCTATGAAATCATCTTCACAATTTTTTCTGTAGCGGATAGCATTGTCGATGAGGTTGTGAAGAACCGAGGATAATAATTTTTTGTCCGTTCGAAGTTCTTTGTTCGTATCAACACTTATTTTCTTGGTAATAGTCTCAAATCCTGATGTCAATTCAAATCCATTTAAAACAAAATCTAATTCTGTTTTGAAATTAATTTGTTCCGGATATATTTTCTCGCGTTTAATCCTTACCACATTGAGTAATTCATTCAACATCCTGTCGAGCTTCTCGGCAGAACGACGAATCATGTTCACACATGGTGTAGCTGAAGTTCCTTCGTTTTCTTTTTCCAAAAGTTGAATCAATCCCAAAATAGATGATAAAGGTCCTTTTAAGTCGTGAGATGATTTATAGATAAAAGTATTTAATTCGCGCTGTGCCAGCTGAAGTTTTTCTTCTGTTGATTTACGATCGGTAATATCGGAATAGGTAACGAGAATTCCTGTCAGCACACCTGTTTCATCGCGTGTAACAGAGCAGTTAATCATACACCACTTGCGTTGTGAATTACGGGTGTGAATCTGTATTTCATACTGACAAGCAGCATTTGTTCCTGACTTACCATTATCCGCTTCTTCATAAATTAGCTCCAGCAATGTTTCCGGGAAAAGCTGATATGGAACTTTTTTACCATTTAAATCTTCTGTCGTAAAACCGGTGATTTCTAAAAATCTTTTATTGGCAAATTTCACTAATCCACTTCTGTGAATGTATAACAAGCCTTCATTCATCGTTTCCAGCAGGTTTTCATAATCCTGTTCCCGCTTGCGAATAGTTGCTTCTGCCTGTTTCTGTGCCGTTATTTCTGTATGTGTAAGTAAGGTTCCTCCAATTTGTCCGGAATCATCCAGCAATGGTGTGCCTTTAACTTTAAACCAAACAACATCACCCGACTTCGATTTAAAATGTATCTCTACCGGATTCATGTCATTCAATAATTCACCAACAATATTTTTGCCGTGAAATGGATCATTCTTATCCAACAAATCTCCAAATCGTTTTCCCGTGAGTTCAGTTTCTTCAAAACCTGTAGTCTCAATAAACTTGCGGTTTGCAAATTGAACCAGTCCGTCATTATCAACAAACATTACTCCTTCATTAATGGTTTCAAGGAGTAACCTGTAAGCATGTTCCGATTTTCGAATTCTCTTTTCAGCTCGTTTGCGCTGATCGATGTTTCGTGCAAAAAAGGAAACACCGGTGATTTGGTCATTTATTGATTTTATGGGATTTACCGACAACTCAATATCATGCCTGGTATCTGTGAAATTTAATGTGGTCTCAACCCTAAACTGCTCGCCATGCAATGCGCGACTAAAAATTTCAGCAAACCAATCTTTATATGCTGATGGTAATGAAGTGCGCATGTTATCACCTATGACAGGACGTTTACCCGTTAGCAATTCAAAGCTTTCGCAGAAACGTGTATTAATGGTGATGTAGTTGAAGTCGCTGTCGACAGCCCAAATACTGTCTTTGGTATTTTCAATTAAGGCATCATTGTTGGCTTTCGAATACAACAACTGCTTCTCAATGGCTTTTCGCTCTTTTGAATAAATGATCGATCGGGCTACAAGCGCAGGGGTAATATCCTTTTTCATCAGATAGTCCTGTGCTCCGTTTCGAATGGCCTCAATGGCTTTCGATTCATCCTCATCGCCGGTAAGAATAACCACCGGAATCTCCGGGTAACGGGAATGAATTACTTCAAATGTCTTCAGTCCATCACTATCCGGTAAATGTAAATCGAGAAAAAGGATGTCCGGGGTTGATTGGCCCAAAGAATCCAACGCTTCCTGTAAATTCATGGCAACCAAAATAAGCCCAATATCGGCTTGAGCATGTCCCAGCATTTGCTGAAATATGTTGACATCCAACGGGTTATCTTCTACAAGTAGAATTTTTTGGTTCATGGAACAGGCGATCAGACTACCTTTTAACCGGCAATCAAAATTCAAATGACCTCCTTTTAACGTTGATTACCAGTGCAAAAGTTACACGACCGGCATGATGATGTCAGCTGATTTTTTCTGCAATAAAGCGGTAAAGGTTGAAGCCGGGAAGAGCTGATGCTTCTATTAGTTCGGCTTTAAAATTTTCGAAACGTTGTTTTTTCAGCAACTGCTGTGAGGCCACCCGGAGTGCACGCTGGTATAAAAGCTCCTCTTTATGTGTCGACTGCTTACCTGAAACCTGAATATGTTGGTTAATTTGTGTAGACAGTTCTTCAATCCCAACCCCACTGAAAGCTACAGTTTTAAGTACCGGGATGGTCCATCCGCTATAAGGGCGCTCATGCAAGGTGGTTTGAAGCGACCTTACCAGTTTATCGGCGCCTTCCCGATCCGATTTATTGACTACAAAGAGATCGGCAATCTCCATAATACCCGATTTGATGGTTTGAATTTCATCTCCCGATTCAGGAACAAAAACTACCACAGTTGTATCAGCCAAGGAGGCAATTTCAATTTCACTCTGACCAACACCAACTGTTTCTATCAGAATCATATCGAAGCCAGCAGCTTTGAGCAAATCCGTAATTTCAATGGTTTTAGCCGATAATCCTCCCAAAGCACCCCGGGTGGCAAGTGATCGGATAAAAATACCCGGATTGTTAAAGTGTTCTGTCATCCGAAGTCTGTCACCCAACAACGAGCCTTTGGTAAACGGTGAGGTTGGGTCCACAGCCAGAATGGCAACATTCAGCTTCTGATGTTCGGAAATCCATCCGGCCAACGCACTTACAAGTGTACTCTTGCCTGCACCCGGTGGTCCTGTTATGCCTATTACGGGTATTTCCTTACGGGGATGAATTTGTCGAAGTATGGAATCACTGCCCTCAGAATCATTTTCGACCAGTGAAATGCATCTCGCCAGAGCCCGTCGGTCGCCCTGATGCAATTGTTCTAAAAGTGAGGTTATTTGTTGCTCTGTCATGATTCAGTTGCGAAAAATACAGATAAATGATGAGTTTTTCGCTTTACGATATTTGCCTGAAATCAGGAATTTTGACTGTTGAAGTATCTGCGATGATAATTTATTTGTCCCAGATGGTAACTAAGATGGCCTGTCAGGTGCAACAATGCAAAAGCTGTCTCACGAGTCTGACCACCAATTTCCTTGGGAAATGGAGCACTCATTCTTTCCGGATCCAATTGGTAAAAGGCGTGGGTAACTTCACTAATGCACGTCTCAAGCAAGGCATTCAATGTTACCAATGGTACATTCCGGGAATTAAATTCCGCTTCTCTTTCCCGGATATATCCTGAATTTCCGAGCTCAGCGCCAATGAAATGACGCAGGTTTCCAATAAGGTGTAAGGCCAGGTTGCCGCCAGTATTGGTAGTTCCCGGCAAGGGCTGCCACATGGTTGCTTCATTGGTATAACTATTTATTTCATCTTTAAGTTTTTGCAGATCCCGAAGAATAATAGTTTGAAAGTGAAGTTGCATCATAACCGAATGTATTGGATTCCTGCAAAAGTAAACTCTTTTCAGCTATGGAAGCGAAGAAAAGAGGCAAATAAAAACAGATTGAATAGCATATTATTGTGTGGAAGTCGTTTGGGTTTTATTTACTTTGTGATCCTCAAATTATGATCCGGATTTCAGTTGCCATTTTAACCTTCAATGAAGAACGCAATATCAGGCGTTGTATCGATAGCGTGCAAGCTGTTGCGGATGAGATTGTGGTCGTTGATTCTTATTCTTCAGATGCCACCATTTCTATTTGTGAATCAATGGGCGTTAAAGTGGTGCAAAATGCATTTGGTGGATACATTGAACAGAAGAATTTTGCAATTACCTGCTGTGCCAATCAACATATCCTTTCACTGGATGCCGATGAAGCCCTTTCAGAAGAGCTAATTGAGTCGATCAAACAAGTGAAAGACAATTGGAATGCGGATGGCTATTACATGAACAGATTGACCAATTATTGCGGTTCGTGGATATATCATTCCGGTTGGTACCCCGACAGAAAACTAAGGTTGTTCGATCGCAGTAAAGCCTCGTGGGGAGGAGTAAATCCACACGACAAACTGGAAATGGTGCCAGGCAGTGTTACCGAACAGCTAAAAGGAGATTTACTGCATTACAGCTATTATTCCGTTGAGGAACATAAGGCACAGGTTGCTAAATTTGCAGATATTGCTGCTCTGGCAATGCACAAAAAGGGGTTACGGTCAGATATGCTAAAAGTCCTCTATAAACCAATTGCCCGTTTCATGCGTTCCTATATTGTCAAAGCTGGTTTCCTGGATGGCAAAAACGGGTTAATCATTGCCATGCAAACAGCACGTGGTTCGTTTCTACGATATTCAAAATTATTAAAGCTTCAAAAAAATAAATGAATTCACATAAAGCTCCGGAATTTTCAGTTCTGCACGTCGCAACGGCATTCTCATGGCGTGGCGGTGAGCAACAGGTTGCTTATCTGACTTCGGAATTGAAACGACTTGGCATCAGACAATACATTTTGTGCACAGCCGGTTCTGCCATGGAAGAGTATTGCAGAACCAGCCATATCCCATTTTTTACCAGTCCCAAACGTTCCTCATTCGATATTTCTTTCGCTCAAAAAATTAAAAAACTTTGTGCAGGAAATTCTATCCAACTTGTCCATGCCCACGATTCACATGCGCATACGTTTGCTATTTATGCTGCAGTTTTATTCGGCAATAAAGCAAAAATCATTGTCAGTCGTCGGGTCGATTTTAAAGTCAGCAAAAACATACTTTCAAAATTCAAATACAATCATAGTGCTGTAGCACGAATACTTTGTGTGTCTGATAAAATTCGTGAAATAACTTCTGAAGCTGTTAATGATCAGGCAAAGCTGGTTACCGTTCATTCCGGAATTGATGCATCCCGGTTTACCGGAAAAGTGAATACCGGCATATTGCACCGTGAATTTTCTTTATCTCCTGGAACAAAAATTGTTGCTAATGTTGCAGCGCTCGCTCCTCATAAAGATTATCCAACCTTTCTCAGAACTGTTGCAATTTTAAAACAAAAATTTACTGATGTTGCTTTTTTCATTATTGGCGATGGTCCCGAAAAGGAGAAAATTGATAACATGATTACCGAAATGCAATTGAGTGATGTGGTTTATTGTACCGGATTCAGAACCGATATTCCAGATATTCTTCCTGAACTTGATGTGATGCTGATTACATCGGAAACAGAAGGATTGGGAACAGCAATTCTTGATGCTTTTGCCTGCAAAGTTCCTGTTGTGGCAACGGCCGCCGGAGGCATTCCTGAAATTGTTATTCATCAGCAAACCGGTTTACTCGCTGCTGTAGCAGATGCTTCGGGACTAGCTGATGCCGTCACGAATTTATTAAATGATGTCAATTTGAGAAATTCTTTAATCGCAGGGTCAACAGCGCATTTGCAGAATTTTTCGCGTGAAGCAACAGCCGCAAAAACCTTACGGGAATATCTGGCTGTTACCGGAAGTCAACTATGAGTAAATTCGGTGCACATATCGATTCTATTCTTGCTACTATGCCCGATGCTCCGGGCATCTATCAGTTTTTTAATAAAGCTTCACAGATTATTTATGTAGGGAAAGCGAAAAATCTTAAGAAAAGAGTTTATAGCTATTTTGCTAAAGAAGTACACGACAGTGGCAAGACCACTATTCTTGTTAAACAAATTGAAGATATCCGCTATCTGGTAGTTGAAACAGAACAGGATGCATTGTTGCTTGAGAATAATTTAATTAAGAAGCATCAGCCACGATACAATGTTTTATTAAAAGATGATAAAACATTTCCTTGGATATGTATAAAGAAAGAAAGATTTCCCAGAGTCTTTACCACCCGCAAGTTTATTAAAGATGGCTCCCAGTATTTTGGTCCGTACACCAATGTTAAAATGGTTTACACCTTACTGGAACTGGTTGGAGCTTTATTCAAATTGCGAAATTGTAATTTGTTGCTTTCAGAGGAAAATATCGCTGCCGGTAAATTTCGGGTTTGTCTCGAATATCATGTTGGAAATTGTCTGGGACCCTGCGAATCACATCAGTCTGAAAGCGATTATCTGGCATCAATCAAACAAATTCGGGAAATTTTAAAAGGAAATATTAATACTGTGCTCGGTTACCTCGAAGAGCTGATGCAACAATATGCTTCCGGTTATGAGTATGAGCAAGCTCAACTCATAAAAGAAAAAATTCAGATGCTTGAACAGTATCGTAGTAAATCGGTTGTTGTAAGTTCATCAATTCACAATGTGGATGTGTTTTCTATCATCAATAAAGAAAAAGTTGCTTATGTTAATTTTTTGAAAATTATAAATGGTGCCATTATTCAGACACACACTTTGGAGATGCGTAAGAAACTCGACGAAACAGATGCCGAGCTCCTGGAACTGGCAATCATTGAACTTAGAAATCGCTATCACAGCGATGCCCGCGAAGTGCTGGTAAATACAGAACTGGAATTAGAGCTTGAGGGAGTGACATTTGTGGTTCCGAAAATTGGTGATAAGAAACATTTGATAAGTTTGAGTCTGAAAAATCTTTTCTATTACATCCGGGAACAGGAAACCAAAATGGATAAGCTCGATCCGGAACATCGAATTGACAGGCTGATGAATCAGATGAAAACTGATTTGCGGATGAAGGAACAGCCGAGACTTATTGAATGCTTCGATAACTCAAATATTCAGGGAGCCTTTCCAGTTGCTGCTATGTCGGTTTTCAGAGATGGCAAACCTGCTAAAAGTGAATACCGCCACTTTAACATCAAAACAGTTGAAGGTCCCAACGATTTTGCTTCTATGGAGGAGGTGATTGAACGAAGATATTCCCGGGTAATGGAAGAAAATCTGGAGTTACCGCAATTAATCGTTATTGATGGTGGCAAAGGCCAACTGTCGGCTGCTGTGACCAGTTTGAAGAAAGTGGGAGTTTATGGAAAAGTAACTGTGATTGGAATTGCCAAGAAGCTGGAAGAAATTTATTTTCCGGAAGATTCTGTTCCGATTTATCTGGATAAAAAAGGAGAGACGCTACGAATTATTCAGCAAGCACGGGATGAGGTGCATCGCTTCGGAATTACACATCATAGAAATCGCAGAAGTAAATCGATTACGGCAACGGGTCTTTCAGAAATAAAAGGTGTTGGATCTACAACAGCAACCGATGTATTGCGTCATTTTCGCTCCCTGAAAAGAGTTCGTGAAGCAACTCTTAGTGAATTGGAAGAGGTGGTAGGTAAATCGAAAGCACAGTTAATTTTCAATCATTTCCATCCGCAGGAATTGCCGCCTGATGTTGCTTAAAAGGTAACAGATACCGGCTTGCCAAAGGGACTGCTTTTTCCGCTCAAATCGACATGAGAAATGCGGTACCAAGTCTCCGGTTTAAAAGTACCATTGTCGATAAACGAATATTTGGAAGTTGTGCTATTTCTGTTATCTTTAACATAGCCTGCAAATTCAAATTGCGAACCGTTTTTAGACCGTTCAATCATAAAATAATTGCCATCCGGATTACCGGGTGCTGTCCACATTAAACGCACTACATTTCTTTCTTTCAGAACTGTAATTTTATCTGCCATAACCGGCTCCTGCGATTGAGAAGCTTCACCATCAAAGGCGCGGACACAAGCGGTGAGGTCACCGTTGGAGATTCTCCAATACTCATCAGCTTCATCACAAACCAAAGCAATACGCAGCTTGAAATTGCTGTTTGATGGCACTTCAATAGAATCTTTGTAATTGATAACTCCTTCCACCTGATCGCCACGTAGCGTTTTGGTGGAGGTAATTTTTCCATCAACATAATAGAATATCCAGGCGAAGTCCTTCTCGTCAAGAGTACCACTATTCGTTAACCGCATCCGGATATCGATTCGGCGGGGCTGTTTTTCGGGACTTTCACCGGTATTTAAGATAGGCGAATAAAAGTTGCACGAGTTTTTGTTCACAGTCCAGTCGCTGCCTTCCTGAGTTCCACAGGAAGTAGAGTAGGACGCCTTGTCGCTAATATTGAACCGGTAAACCTGGCTGCAATCCTGACTAACCCCCAAAACGGGGATCAAAAATGTGAATAGAAGTGTTTTAAAGGGTTTCATCCGCTTTTTTGGGTTTTGGTTATAAACTTGTACGCTCAGACAGATACTTTGTTGCCTGGTTGTACCATAGAATTGTAGTATTCTTCAGATTCTGCCACCGGAATCCCTTTGATGGCAAAAAATCATTAAATTCGCATATCCAACCGTCTTTTATTTACGTTGTAAATTGGAATATGACAAATTGTAAATCATTGATACTGCAAATATCCAGGATATTTATAGCTGTTCTGACAGCCCTTTTCATGATAATACCAACAGAGTTATCAGCACAATTCTATCAGGGTTACCAGATGGATTTTGGCAAAAACAGGGTTCAGTACAATGATTTTTACTGGACTTTCTACCGTTTTAAGAACTTCGACACCTATTTTTATGTCGGCGGCAAGGATTTGGCCGAATTTGTCGGGCGCACAGCGGATGGTGAAATTGAGGAGGTTGAGAAACTCTTTGATTACCGGACAAATGGGCGGTTGCAGTTTATGATTTTTAACCGCTATTCTGATCTGAAACAAACCAATATTGGTCTGGAAGGCGATGAAATGATGGGAAATACCGGTGGTCTGACCCGGGTTCTGGGGAATAAGGTCCTCATTTATTTTGATGGTGATCACGAACACCTTCGCCAGCAAATCAGAGCCGGAGTTGCTCAGGTGCTTTTTCATCAGCTGTTGTATGGCGGTAATATTAAAGACCGGTTACAGACTGCCGTGCTGCTTACTATTCCACCCTGGTTTGAACAAGGACTGATTTCGTATGTCGCCAAAGGTTGGGGTGTTGAACAGGATAATCAGATGCGGGATGGAATCCTTTCCGGAAAATATACCCGTTTTAACCGGTTACTGGAAGGAGAAAGTGAATTTGCAGGACACTCTATGTGGCATTACATAGCCCAAACATACGGTACCACTTCTATTGCAAATTTGCTCTACATGACCCGAATAAACCGCAGCATTGAAAGCGGGTTTAACTATGTGCTTGGTGTGAACTTGAAGCGACTCACTTCTAATTGGCTATTGTATAATCAGAAATATTATCAGAATGATGAGAAAGGCCGCAACTTACCCTCAGGCGAAATGGTGGTTGGAAAGCCTAAATCGGGTCGCATTTACAGCAATTTAAGAGTCAGTCCCGATGGGAACCTTGCATCCTATGTCACTAACGATATGGGTAAGTATAAAGTCTTTATCGCCGACCTGAAAAAGGGTAAATCGAAACGTGTTGCTAAAGGTGGCTACAAATCCAATCAGCAAAAGGCAGACCTGAGTTTTCCATTGGTAGCATGGCACCCTTCCGGTCAGTACCTTACGGTGATGAAAGAGAAGAAAGGGAAGATATGGATGGATTACCACAAGCCCGGAAAAAGGAAAGCAGAAAAAAATAAGTTCTTTTATTTCGATAAAGTTCTCGACTTCAGCTATGCCCCCAATGGTCAGGATATTGTGTTGTCGGGAATTCAAAATGGACAATCCGATATTTTTGTCTTTAATGTGAGAAGTAAAACATCGCAGAATTTAACCGAAGATCTTTATGATGATATGGATCCTGTCTTTTCTGCTGATGGAAAATATATTTATTTTTCTTCTGCCAGAACAAATGATACCTTGGGCGTTGATAACGATCGGTCGCTTTCTACAGCTACTAATTTCGATATTTTCCAAATGGATTTTTCGCCTCGTTCCAAAGTTTTAAAGCGTATTACATCTACACCACTGGCAAATGAAATTCATCCGTTGCCACTCGATTCAGGAAGATTATTTTACCTGAGTGATGCCAATGGAATTTATAACCGTTATGTGGCTGGTATCGACAGCGTGATTTCGTTTATTGATACCACAGAACATTACCGGTATACGGTGCAAAATTTTCCGCAGTCTGATTTTTCAAGAAATATTGATGATCACGATATCAGTTTCCGGAGAAACAAATATGCATCGATGCATTTTGCCGATGGGAAATACAGATTGCAGGTAGCACCAATGCCGGCTATAACGAATGATCAGGCATTTTCTCCTGCAAATACACAATTGCGTCAGCTAAGTGCGAAATCATATCTTAAAGACAAACGAAATCCTTCTCAGCCAAAAGCAGCAGTGGTAGCACCCGGTTCACCAGCTGCAGGAACGCCTGCTGATTCAACCAAAATTGACATCGACAATTACGTGTTTCAGAGTGAATTCATGAAACCCAAACCTAAGAAGGAACCTAAAAAAGAGACAGTACCCGATCCGGCTGCAGCCGCTGATACTTCTTTAGTTCCAACAGGCAAATCGGTTTCAGTAGCCAATCCCGATTCATTCATGTTGCCAAAACAACGCAATTATGATATTGCCTTCAGTACCGATTATTTCATTACACAACTCGATAACAGTCTGCAGAATTCAACTTATCAGGCATTCACCGGCGATGCATTTTATTTTGATCCAGGCTTAAATGTTTTGATTCGCATTGGCGTGAATGATCTGATGAACGATTATAAAATTACCGGGGGCTTCCGTCTTTCTGGTGATTTGAATTCCAATGAATATTTTGTCAGTTATGATAATCTGAAAAAACGAGTCGATAAATCTATTAGTTTTTACCGGCAGGCACGAGAATATATTTCAGGGTTTTCATATTTGAAAGTTCATACGCATGAAGGTAAGGGACAACTTCGTTTTCCATTTAATGACTTAGCTTCCTTACGTGGATCGCTATCATTTCGGACTGATCGTATTACAACACTATCGACTGACATCGCCACTTTGAGTGAGCCTACGGTGAATAATTATTGGGGAAGTGCTAAAGTTGAATATGTCTATGATAACACACTCAATAAAGGTTTGAATTTATGGAATGGGTTGCGTTATAAATTATTTGCAGAAACATTCCGTCAGATTGACAAAGAAAAAACCTGGCTTGGTGTTGTTGGTGTAGATGCAAGATATTATTTGAAACTTCATCGTCAGTTAATACTGGCTTCCAGATTTGCTGCTTCAACTTCATTCGGTGATCAGAAATTAGTTTATTACCTCGGTTCTCAGGATAATGCTATCATTCCAACCGATATTTTTGATTACTCCATACCAATTGATCAGACTCAGAATTATGGATTTCAGGCAATCGCAACCAACATGAGGGGCTTTATACAGAACATTCGTAATGGAAACAGCTTTGCTCTCATCAATAATGAATTGCGGTTCCCGGTGTTTCAATATTTGCTGAACAAACCTATCAGATCCGATTTCATTCGTAATTTCCAGATTGTTGGATTCTTAGATGTTGGTACTGCATGGACCGGCAAGAGTCCCTATGCCAATGATAATTCATTCAACACTGAAGTGCTGAATGGTAATCCTGTAACAGTAATTCTCGACAGGCAAGTTGATCCTATTGTTGCAGGTTTTGGTGGAGGTATCAGAAGCAGGTTGTTTGGATACTTCATCCGATCAGATTGGGGCTGGGGGTATGAAGATGGTGTTGTTCGTGAACCTATATTCTACCTTTCATTGGGACTCGATTTTTAATAGTTACTATTTCAACTCTCATTATGCATCAAAAAATAAAATCACTTGCCGCCGGATATCTGAATGATGTAATCGGGTTACGTCGGCATTTACATCAGAATCCGGAACTTTCATTTAAAGAATTTAAAACTGCAGAGTTTGTCTGGAACCAACTCGATGCGATTGGTATTGCTGATAAACAGAAGTTAGCAGGAACTGGAATTGTAGCACTGATTAAGGGACGCAATGCTGATAAAAAAACGGTTGCTTTGCGTGCCGATATGGATGCTTTGCCAATTATTGAAGCAAATGAAGTTCCTTATAAATCTCAGAACATTGGAGTGATGCATGCATGTGGACATGATGCACACACAGCTTCACTTTTAGGAGCTGCAAGAATTTTAAATGAGCTGAAAAATGAATTTGAAGGAACCATCAAACTGATTTTTCAGCCCGGTGAAGAAAAGTTGCCAGGTGGAGCATCGCTAATGATAAAAGAAGGTGTGTTACAAAATCCTGCACCTTCAGAAATTATTGGACAACATGTGATGCCTTTGATTGATGCTGGTAAAGTTGGATTTCGCTCCGGTATTTACATGGCATCTACCGATGAAATTTATGTTACGGTTAAAGGTAAAGGCGGTCATGGTGCCATGCCTCATCTGAATATTGATCCGGTTTTAATAGCGAGTCACATGATTGTTGCATTGCAACAAATTGTAAGTCGACATGCAAACCCTACCATGCCAAGTGTATTATCATTTGGAAAAGTAATTGCAAATGGTGCAACCAATGTAATTCCAAATGAAGTTTATCTGGAAGGAACATTTCGCACTCTCGATGAAAAATGGCGAACTGAAGCACACTCCCGAATTTTAAAATTGGCCACCTCTGTTGTGGAAGGAATGGGTGGAACAGTGGATTTTGAAATCAGAAGAGGTTATCCGGCATTGGTGAATAATCCCGCATTAACTGCAGCTGCCAGAAAAGGTGCTGAAGAATACTTAGGAAAAGAAAACGTTTTAGATCTTGATATTTGGATGGCAGCGGAAGATTTTGCCTTTTACTCACAACAGGCAGATGCATGTTTTTACCGCCTCGGAACACGCAATGAGTCGAAAGGCATTACTTCATCGGTTCATACACCAACATTCGACATAGAAGAAAAATCTCTAGAAACAGGAATGGGACTCATGGCGTATTTGGCTGTGAAGCAGTTGGGGTGATTTGCTGATTCTTTAATGTGCTAGTGTGCTGATTTTTGTTCCTCAGTAACAATTGGGTGACTGCACTTGAGTGACAAGCGCTGCCCAGAGCGAAGTCGAGGGGGGACAAGTGACAAGTGGGGTGTGTGGACAAAAAGATGTGACTGCACATTGGTTGAAAGTTGAAAGCGCTGCCCAGAGCGTAGTCTAATGGGCGCCGCCCTGAGCGTAGTCGAAGTGTGCCCTGAACGCAGTCGAATGGGCGCTGCCCTGAGAAAAGCCGAATGGGTGCCGTTAAGCATGCTTCAGCTCTGCTTCACGGTTAGTGATTTGATGATTCTTAATTTAAGTGTTTCTGCTCAGCAATTGAAATCTTTCTTAAAAATTGTTTGTTGCGGAATTAAAAGTGATAAACACATAATCAAAAAATTAATAACGGCATTAGTTTTCTATTCAGAGTTCAGTGTTTTTCACTTTTAATTTTTAAGAATTATGTTTTTACCTATAAATATGTTTGCTCAAGAAAATCTCTTTTCATCTTAAAAATGATTTATTTAAGATTGACTAACAAAAATTGAAAAGTGAAATATTATAAAGCTAGAACCTAAAATTTTTAATCCTTAATCCTTAATCCTTAATTTTTCAAGCTCCCCATCTATCATTTATCATCTATAATCTATCATTTAAACAAAAGAGGCGCACTATGCAGTGCGCCTCTTTTGTTTAATTAGCCATTTCGCTCATAAACTTAATCCGCATCATCCGGATTTCGTCTTCGGAGTATTCTTCTTCCCTCAGTTCCCGCATCGCATCCTCTATGGAGTCGGTTTCTGCAGTTCGGAAATAATCATATACTTCATCCTGACGTTCTTCATCGATTACTTCATTGAGGTAGTAATTGATATCGATTTTAGTTCCTGATGAAACGATACTCTCAATTTCATTGATGAGCTCCGTTAAGGTTATTCCTTTGGCATCTGCAATATCGTCGAGTGAAAGTTTGCGATCGATATTTTGAATGATATAAACTTTAAGTCCGCTTTTATTGACAACCGATTTAACAACCAAATCCATTGGACGGTCGATCTCATTTTCCTCAACATATTTAGAGATGAGTTCAATGAACGGTTTACCAAATTTCTGTGCTTTACCCGGTCCAACACCACTGATGTTTTTCAACTCATCCATGGTAATCGGATACTGAATTGCCATTTCTTCAAGAGATGTTTCCTGGAAGACTACGAAAGGTGGCACGTTTTTCTGCTTGGCAACTTTTTTACATAAGTCTTTGAGCATTGCAAAAAGCTCGGCATCAGCAGCACTTCCACCTCCAGAACCTGATGGTTCATCATCATCATCACTTTCAGCATCATCATAATCATGATCCTGAGTGATCATGAATGATGTTGGGTTATTCAGATATTCTTTTCCTTCAGGAGTAATTTTTAAAAGTCCGTAGTTATCGATGTCTTTGGAAAGTAAATTCGCAAGTAAAGTCTGACGAATAACGGCTGTCCAGAATTTAATATCTTTTTCAGCACCTTCACCAAATACCTCGAGTTTGTTGTGTCCGTATGATTTGACAGTCTGATCTTCTTTACCGGTAAGTACATTCACTACATGTTCAGCAGCAAATTTTTCTTTTACGGCAATAACGGTATCCAAAAGTAACTGTACTTCATCCTGTGCTTCGATCTGTGTTTTAGGATGAAGGCAGTTATCGCAGCTGTGACAGTTTTCCTCTTCGTAACGCTCGCCGAAATAGTGTAGTAACACACGTCGGCGACATACTGAAGTTTCCGCGTAAGCAACGGTCTCGACAAGTAACTGCTTGCCAATTTCCTGTTCTGCAACAGGCTTGCCCTTCATGAACTTCTCCAGCTTTTCAATATCTTTATAACTGTAGAATGCTACACATTTACCTTCGCGGCCATCCCGCCCCGAGCGGCCTGTTTCCTGATAATAACCTTCTAGACTTTTAGGAATATCGTGGTGAATTACGAAACGCACATCCGGCTTATCGATGCCCATTCCAAAAGCAATGGTCGCGACAATAACATCCGATTTTTCCATCAAAAACATATCCTGGTGACGGGCGCGTGCAGTTGCATCTAATCCGGCATGGTATGGAAGTGCTTTAATTCCGTTTACTGTTAAGGTAGAAGCAACTTCTTCAACTTTCTTACGACTCAAACAGTAAATGATTCCCGATTTGCCGGAATTGTTTTTTACATATTTGATGATCTCTTTCATCACATCAACCTTCGGACGAACTTCATAATATAGATTCGGACGGTTAAAGGATGACTTAAATATTTTTGCATTTAGCATATTCAGGTTTTTCTGAATATCCATCTGCACTTTTTCAGTTGCAGTTGCTGTTAATGCAATGATTGGTAATTTACCTATCTGTTCAATAATTGGACGGAGGCGACGGTACTCAGGACGGAAGTCGTGACCCCATTCTGAAATACAATGTGCTTCATCAATCGCAAAAAAGGAGATTTTAATCTCTTTTAAGAAAGCAACATTTTCTTCTTTGGTGAGCGATTCCGGAGCTACATATAACAGCTTCGTTTTCTTCTTCATTATATCCTTTTTCACCTGCAGGGTTTCTGCTTTAGTTAAGGATGAATTCAGAAAATGCGCAATTCCTTCATCTGAGCCAAATCCTCTAATGGCATCAACCTGATTTTTCATCAGGGCGATAAGCGGGGATATTACAATTGCTGTACCTTCGCTCAACAATGCAGGCAACTGGTAACACATCGATTTACCACCGCCGGTTGGCATAATCACGAAGGTATCATTACCTTCAAGCACATTCTTAATAATGGCTTCCTGGTCTCCTTTAAATGATTCGTAACCGAAAAATTTCTGTAAACTGGTTAATAACGCACTTTCCTCTACAAGCATACTCATTCAACTCTCTCTTTATTATTATTATTTTTGCACTATAAATTTATACAATTCTAACGAATTAATTCAAAGTTAATTTTTTTTAATTTGAAATCAGATCAGGAAATAGTCGAAATGGCCTTAAGAACCATCGACATCGAAGCAGAGTCAGTCAAGACGCTAAAAACATTTATAAACGGGGATTTTATTGAGAGTGTAAAATTAATACATTTTTCTGAAGGAAGGGTAATAATTACCGGGATTGGTAAAAGTGCCATTATTGCACAGAAAATTGTTGCAACCCTCAATTCTACAGGCACTCCGGCTGTTTTCATGCATGCTGCCGATGCCATTCATGGCGATTTGGGCATCATTCAACAACATGATGTGGTGATCGTCATCTCCAAAAGTGGAAATACCCCGGAAATTAAAGTGTTGGTTCCGCTGCTCAAAAATGGCGGTAACAAGCTGATTGCCATAGCCGGTGATCCGCAATCGTTCTTAGCTACCAATTCGAATTACTTCCTGAATACTTCTGTCTCCCGTGAGGCATGTCCCAATAATCTGGCTCCAACCAGCTCTACTACCGCTCAATTAGCCATGGGGGATGCACTGGCAGTATGTTTACTCGATTGTAAAGGGTTCACCAGCAGCGACTTTGCCCGTTTTCATCCCGGTGGAGCTTTGGGGAAAAGACTGTATCTGAAAGTTGCAGATATCTTTCCAAATAACCAAAAACCAACCGTATCACCCACTGATTCTATGAGTAATGTGATCATGGAAATTTCTTCTAAGAGACTGGGAGTGACTGCTGTAGTTGAAAATGAAAAACTCTTGGGAATAATTACTGATGGTGATTTGCGGCGAATGTTCGGTAAAAGCACTGACTTGCAAGCTGTTAAAGCTGCAGACATGATGTCGGTAAACCCTAAAACCGCTCAACCGGATATGATGGCCGTGGATGCTCTTCAAATAATGAAGCAATTTAATATTACATCTTTGGTTGTTGTAGAAGGGGATAAGTATCAGGGATTTATCCATTTACACGATCTTCTGCGCGAAGGTATTATTTGATGTATTAAAATATTGTGCAGCTTCCTTCGGTTGCAGTTTTCGATTTAATCGCCCGGCCACGATTATTGTATCGACTAAGGTGGTAATTTTGTCGGCCGGTAAAGTACTTTCTACCCACTATGAGTTTGCTCAAATCCAAAGATCCCAACACAGAAATGCATTTTCTCGATCACCTCGAGGCTTTGCGCTGGCATTTGGTTAGATCAGCAATCGCTATTGTGGTACTGGCATTGGTTGCTTTCCTGAATACCGAAATTTTGTTCGATCAAATTATTTTAGGGGCTAAAAACCCCGATTTTCTTACCTATCGTGTTCTGTGTCAATTATCTGAACGATTTAACGTGGATATGTGTATACGGGAAGTTCCGTTTATACTGATCAATATCGATATCTCAGGTCAGTTTACTACACATATATATACATCGTTCATTGCCGGATTTATTCTTGGATTCCCTTACCTGATTTGGGAATTATGGCGATTCATTAAACCCGCCCTTTCCAAAAAGGAACTGAATTACTCCCGGGGCATCGTATTTTTCAGCTCACTTCTGTTTCTATCAGGTGTGTTGTTTGGATATTATATTATTAGTCCCCTAAGTATCAATTTTCTGGGAAGTTACCAGATTAGTTCCATGGTAGCCAATCAAATTACTTTAAGCTCGTTTATTTCCACGGTAACCATGTTAACACTTTCATCCGGAGTGGTTTTCGAATTACCGGTCGTGATTTATTTTCTATCCAAAATAGGAATCGTAACACCTTCTTTTTTAAGAACTTACCGTCGGCATGCAATGGTAATAATTCTTATTATTGCCGCTCTGATTACGCCTTCACCCGATATTTCCAGCCAGATTCTGGTAGCGATTCCGCTGTTTATACTTTATGAAATCGGTATTGGAGTTTCAGCAATGGTGCTTCGCAACAAAGAAAAAGAAGCCAGATCTCAGTCCTGATCAGTTTCCGGATGCCTGCTTTTGGAAAGGTAATAATAGGCAACCGTAATAAGTCCGGTAACAAACAATACCATGGCAGGAATTCGCAGTTTGTCATCAAAGAAAAATTCGCCAATCATCCAAATAGAATTAGCTGATATCCAGCTGCATACAGCTAAATTATGAAATAAATCCACCCGCACATGCCTTCTGAGCCAGGTAATATGAAATGCCACTCCTATGGTGGGAATAATCATTATTAAACCGGGAATTTCCCAAAGCATAACCCAGCAAGTGTCTTTTAAAAGCCATAGCAGAATGTGTAAATTCTCGTAGCCACGGATTTTCTTCAGCGAAACCATGATGCAAACATACTTACTTGGTCGGTGGCGATGAAATTTTTTGCTGTGGCTGATGCAAAATTTAACCTTCCCGCCCAGCGAATCCCCAACAAAAGATTTCTTTACATACTTTTGTGAGGTATGGATAAAGCAGTTAAGGAATTTAACGACTACCGCTCCAGGATGAATGAGCGGATAATGGATGCCGACAATCTGGTTTTGAAGCGCCTTTTTAATCTCGATACCAACACCTATCAGGAAGGAGCACTAAATGTTAAGACCAAGGAAATGCTGGGACTGGTAGCATCCATGGTGCTTCGGTGCGATGATTGTGTAAAATATCATGTGCAAAAATGCTATGAAAACGGAGTTTCCAAAGAAGAGATTTTTGAAGTCTTTGCAATTGCCAACATTGTGGGTGGCACTATTGTGATCCCTCACCTTCGAAGAGCGGTTGAATTCTGGGAACAACTTGAAACAAAATCCTGATAATTTCGTTGATTTACACTTACACCTCCTGTATGTTTAAAATGTTACGGTTTTTACTGTTGCCATTTTTTTTAATCACTTTTTATGGTGGTTTTAATATTCTTTCAGCGCAACAAACCCGTGTCTCAGGTAAAGTAACCGATGCACTTACCGGAGAAGCAATTCCATTCGCGAATGTGGCATTCAAAGGAACGTCGATAGGCACTGTTACTGATATGAACGGGAGTTTCGTGATTGAAACCGATAAACCTTCCGATTCGCTTTCAGCATCCTATGTAGGTTATAATCCCATTACTTTAAAAGTGGTAAAAGGGAAATCACAAACTGTAAATTTTTTACTTAAAGTAAATAAGGTTGATCTGAAAGAAGTAGTTATCAAAGCCGGTGAAAATCCTGCCAACATTTTATTACGGAAAGTAATCGATAATAAAGACAAAAACGATAAAAAGCGTCTTGATACTTATGCGTACGAAGTGTACAATAAAATGGAGTTCGATCTTACCGATATTCCACAGGATTTTAAAGATAAAAAACTGATCAAGCCATTCGCATTTATCTTTGATAATATGGATAGCTCAGTGACAAACGGAAAACCATTTTTACCTTTCTTTATTACAGAATCACTCTCTGATATTTATTTCAAAAACAATCCGAAAGCTACACGCGAAGTAATTAAGGCCAGCAAAATTTCCGGATTGGAAAATGAATCTATCACACAATTTTTAGGTGATATGTATCAGAATATCGACATCTATGATAATTATATCGATATTTTTGGAAAGAGTTTCGTAAGTCCCATATCAAATGTTGGACAGGTTTATTATAAGTATTATCTCACCGATTCAGCATTTCTCGATAACCAATGGTGTTATAAATTAAAGTTTAAACCACGTCGTAAACAAGAGCTCACTTTTACCGGAGAATGTTGGGTGCATGATACCACTTTTGCTATTCGTAAAATTGATATGCGCGTAGTTGAAGATGCCAACATCAACTTTGTGGAAGATCTCGCTGTTGTAAAAGAATATTCCAGAGTAGATGATGTTCAGTGGATGATGGTGAAAGAAATGCTGGTAGTTGATTTCGCCGCAAGAAAAGATGGTTTGGGTTTTATTGGAAGGAAAACATCTTCGTACAAAGACTTCAAATTAAATACAACTCTGCCGGATACCATATTTGAAGGAACAGAAAAAATAAAAGTGCTTGAGACCTCCGTCAAACAGGATGATGCATTCTGGCGTGAAGCGCGACATGATTCGTTAACCGATCGTGAGAAGCAGATTTATCACATGGTAGATACGATTAAAACTTTGCCCGCATTCCGGACCTATGTCGATATTGTTACTTTATTTTTTACGGGTCATTATGAAATTGGAAAGTTTGAAATTGGGCCCTACTTCACTTTAGCTTCTTTCAATTCTGTTGAAGGTTATCGTTTTCGTCTTGGAGGAAGAACCGGACCAAAATTCAGCGACCGTTTAAGGTTTGAAGGTTACGTGGCTTATGGTACCAAAGATGAAGAGTTCAAGTACATGGGCGGATTCAGATATTTCCTGAAAACAAAACCGCGCGAAGCCATTGGTGCACGCTATAAAAATGATGTTGTGCAACTAGGGCAAAGTGAAAATGCTTTTCAGGATGATAATATTCTTTCGTCGCTGTTCAGAAGAAATCCTGCTGATAAACTTACGCAACTTGAAAGTTACAAAGTGTACTATGAAAAAGAATGGCTTTCGGGATATTCGCACCGCATTGCATTTGAACATGGAATATTGATCCCACTTGGTAAACTCGACTACAGTTATTTTAGCAATGATGAGCGGACTAAAGTGAGAAATAGTATCAATACATCTGAAATTTCTGTTTTTATGCGATTTGCTTATCGCGAAAAATTTGTAGAAGGCAAAACTGGACGTGTTTCACTTGGCAGTGAATATCCTGTTACGCAAGTGCTGTATACCGGTGGGATGAAAGGTGTCCTTGAAAGCGATTTTACCTATCATAAATTGGTTGGGAAAGTAGATGACATCATAAAAGTACCTCCGTTTGGTTATACTTATTATGCTATTGAAGCAGGAAAAACATGGGGTGAAGTTCCATACCCATTGCTTAATGTGCACCAGGGCAATGAATCCTATTTTTATGATTATGCATCCTTCAATATGATGAACTATTACGAATTCATCAGTGATCAGTATGCCTCTCTTTTTGTAGTACACCATTTTGAAGGATTCTTCCTGGATAAAATTCCATTGATGCGAAAACTGAAATGGCGTGAAGTTGCCAGTCTGCGTGGTGTTTATGGCAGCATGTCGGATGAAAATAAATCGCTTCTGGTAAACCAGAATGCATTCAGCACGTTATCGAAGAAGCCCTATGTCGAAGCCGGATTCGGAGTAGAAAACATTTTCAAAATCCTCCGTTTCGATTTCATGTATCGCCTCACTTATCTCGATAATCCTGATATTTCCAAGTTTGGTATCAGAGGTAGTTTACAGCTTACTTTCTGATTGGTGGAAATAGTTATCTTTGACCAACTTTATATAATTCAATTGCATTGATACTCCGAGCCGATAATCTGGTAAAAAGGTATAAAAGCCGAACTGTGGTCGACCATGTTTCCATTTATGTGGAGCAAGGTGAAATAGTTGGTTTGCTGGGACCGAATGGTGCCGGTAAAACCACTACTTTTTATATGACGGTTGGACTAATTCGTCCGAATGAAGGCCATATTTACCTCGATGACAAAGAGATCACTGAAGAGCCCATGTATCGCAGGGCTCAGATGGGTATCGGTTATCTGGCTCAGGAGGCTTCCGTATTCCGAAAGTTGAGTGTTGAAGACAATATCAAGGCTGTTTTGGAGATGACGAAAATGTCACGGGATGAACAAAGAGCCAAAGTGGAGTCGCTTTTAGATGAATTCGGTTTACAGAAAATTCGTAAAAGCAGAGGCGATTTATTGTCTGGTGGTGAGCGCCGCCGGACCGAAATTGCGCGTGCCCTCGCCGTAAATCCGAGTTTTATTTTGCTCGATGAACCATTTGCAGGAGTTGACCCGATTGCGGTTGAAGATATCCAGGGTATTGTTGCAAAACTGAAAGAGAAAAATATCGGAATTCTGATTACCGATCACAATGTGCATGAAACATTGAACATAACAGAACGCGCCTATCTGCTTTTTGAAGGACGGATTTTAAAAGAAGGTACTGCCCAGGATCTGGCCGAAGATGAACAGGTACGAAAAGTATATCTGGGTCAGAATTTTGAATTAAGAAAGTAATTGAAAGAGGATTATTTTGCCTCTGTCAATTCAAATTCATAACCCTCCATTATCGGATTTGCCAGTAATTTTTTGCACGCAAGATCAACCTTTTCACGGGCTTCCTCTTTATTGCCGGCAGTAATTTCCAAAGTAATGTGCTTTCCAATTCTCACATTTTCAATTTCAGGCAATTGCAAATTCTTCATCGAATTGGTAACTGCTTTTCCTTGTGGATCAAGAAGAGCCTTTAAAGGCATGATAGTAATACTGGCGGCGAATTTCATAGTGTTGATAATCAGTTGTTTTCGGTGTTTTTGACCGTTTTGTTGGGTGGGTTAATCAGCGACAAAATTAAGTATAAAATGATCACTACCGGAATACCGGCAAATTGTAATGTTACCAGACTTATAATGGTGAGTACCAAAAAGGTGTATTGCACCTGATTTTTTTGCCATGAAAAGCTTTTGAATTTGAGTGCAAATAAGGGTATTTCCGAGACCAGTAAAAATGACAGAATCATGCTCAAGCCCGCAATTACAAAGGAGTTGAGGATAGTAGGCGTGAGTGAGAACCGGTCGTCGTGCAAAATCAGGGCTAGTCCGATCACAAAAATAGTGACAGCCGGAGTTGGCATTCCAATGAAAGAGTCTGTCTGCCGGGTATCAATATTAAATTTTGCCAGCCTTAATGCCGAAAAAATGGTAATCAGAAAGGGTAAAAAACTCAAAATTTTCATCCACATCTCATCCTGATAAAGGACCATTGGGACACTGGAAATAAACAAATGGTACATAATTGCACCCGGTAACAGCCCGAATGTTACCATATCGGCAAGTGAATCGAGTTCTTTTCCCATAGGGGAGTAGGCCTTAAAAGCACGGGCAGTGAAGCCATCCAGAAAATCGAATACCAGGGAGGCTGCCACCAGCGATGCAAAGACCGGAATGTTTCCCTGGAACACAAAAACCAGTGCCACGCATCCGCATGCAAGATTCATGCAGGTTAGCAGGTTTGGAATATGTTGGGTAAATGAAGCTTTCATAGTGGTGAATGGTGCAAAAATAGGGATTTAAAATCTCTGTAGATTTAATTGTATAATTTGTTGATAAAATGATTGAAAATTAATACTTTCGAGGGTGACTAACCTCATTTTCCGTTATTACTTTTGAACATTAAAACTATTCCGGATGTTTAAGAGTATAACGGTCGGAATCATACACTATTTTCTATTGCCAATCGTTTGTGAGGCATACACAACCTAATTGACCTATGAACAAAAGAATCACACTCGCCGCCGCTGCCTTATTGGTTACTATGAGTGCCGGAGCGCAGAATGCACCTAAATACAGTAATGAGTTCCTCTCTATTGGAGTTGGAGCCCGGGCCTTAGGCATGGGCGGAGCACAGGTATCTTCTGTGAATGACATTACTTCAGGATATTGGAATCCCGCAGGTTTAACCCTGGGGACCGGCGATCTGCAACTGGGATTGATGCATGCTGAATATTTTGCCGGAATTGGAAAATACGATTATGCCGCACTTGCAGCTCCCATCGATGCAACCAGAACCATTGGATTTTCTGTAATCCGTTTTGCTATTGATGACATCATCGATTCAACCGAGCTCATCGATTCCGATGGAAACATCGACTACGACAGGTTAAAATCGTTTTCCGCAGGAGATTATGCCTTCATGTTTTCTTATGCTAAGAAAACCAATATTGAAGGACTTCGATATGGAGCCAATGCGAAAGTGATTCACCGTAAGGTTGGTGATTTTGCTTCAGCCTGGGGCTTTGGTCTCGATGCCGGTATTCAATATCAAATGAACAAATGGAAATTCGGAGCAATGGCTCGCGATATCACTTCAACTTTTAATGCCTGGAATTTCAATACCGAAAAATTTGAAGATGTGTTTATTCAAACAGGAAACGAAGTGCCTGAAAATGGTGTTGAGGTTACGCTGCCAAAATTAATTTTAGGAGCTTCTTACAAAGCATCCATAACAGAAAAGTTTTCTGTTGAACCTGCACTTGATTTGGATGTTACATTCGATGGAAAGAGAAATGTACTTGTAAAAAGTGACCCTGTAAGTATCGATCCGAAATTTGGTGTTGAATTCGGATACAACGATTTTATTTTCCTCAGAGGTGGAGTGAATAATATTCAGGACATCAAAGAAATTGATGGTTCTGAAAAGAAAACTTTCCAGCCCAATATGGGAATTGGTGTGAAAATTAAAAATGTTTCGATTGATTATGCCTTAACCAATATTGGAAGTGTTGGTGAAACATTATACTCTAATATTTTTTCTTTAAAAATAGCCTTATTTAAACAGAAAAAATGAAAAAACTTTACCCCCTGATGTTGCTTGCTTTTTTATGGTCTTCCATAGCTAAAGGGCAGCAATATTGTAATGAATGGATTAATTTTTCTTCGAATCAGCAGTATTCGAATCAGCAATATTTTAAAGTGAGCGTTTGGCGCGATGGCGTTTATCGTATCACTTATGCCGATTTACAGGCTGCTGCATTTCCTTTGCCTTTTAATCCGAAACAATTGCAGCTGTTTTATCAGGGAAGTGAACAATTCATATGGGTAGAAGGTGAAGCTGATGGCTCATTTGATGCTACCGACTACATTGAGTTTTATGGTAAGAAAAATGATGGAAGCTTTGATGCCCGATTATACAACGATCCTAATCATCAGTTAAATAAAGCCTTCAGTTTATTTACTGATACTGCTTCCTACTTCCTGACTCTGAATTTTAATCCTCTGGCGGTTAACCGAAGAATGGTTCAGGAAACCGACGTAAATTTTATTGGTTATACTGCATTAGCTTACTTTATCAGTGAAGCTTACCGTGACTACAGGAATGAATATAATACCTATAAACTAGCTGAGGTAATTGATTCCGATTACGATGAAGGAGAAGGCTGGTTTTCCGGACCTATTTCCACCACCGCACAAACCTTTCCACTACCGGTTCCGAATGTCAGTCAGGATCCTTCAGCGCCTTTGGCAAGAGCAAATGCTGTTTTAATGGGTGGTAATAATGATGGATATCAGCATTCGATCACATTGGATGTTAATGGTACTTCAGTATCAAATAATTTCTATGCTTATGCAGTAACCAAATTTAATTTCCCGTTAAATGCAAATTCAACTATTCAAAACGGAACTGCAAATTTTATTTTCACTCCGGGAACGGGAGTAACAAACCGGACGCTGGTTTCAAATATTAGTGTTACCTATCCGCATACTTTTAGTTTTGGTGGAGAAAACGGAAACTTCCGAAAAATGACTATTCCGGGAAATATTTCACCGGGAAAATCTTACATCAGCATTACCAATCTGAATCTTACCAATCCTAAATTGTACATGCTTTCAGGTGATACCCTGAAGCAAATTCCAATGGTTGGAACTGGTACATCTCGTCAGGCACTCATCCCAACTTATAATGCTGATAAGTTCTGCTTTATAACGGATTCCGTTCATACAACTGCAACTGCTCAAATGCGTATTGCACCGGTCTCTACAGATCCGGCCCGCTATGCCAGATTCGTAAATTATCAGTACACCTCTCAAGGTGATTATCTGATTGTAACCAATGCAAAATTATGGAATAAGGCCAACGACTACAAAAATTACCGGGCATCAACCGGATTTACTCCTGTTCTCGTTGATATCGATGAGCTCTATAGTCAGTTTGCTTATGGTATTAACAAACATCCGCTTTCAATTCGCAATTTCGTAAAATTTGCAAACGACACATTTGTTGTGAAGCCACAACATTTGTTATTAATCGGCAAATCGGTATCACCAATCAGAACACGCTTAACCGGTTCCAATAACGTTACGAATATCAGTAATAACTGGAATGCCAATCTGGTGCCTTCGTATGGTTATCCGCCATCCGATTATTTATTGGTTTCCGACAATGTACAACCTTTCCCCAGACCAATGGTTGCTGTAGGAAGAATTTCAGCCAGCACGGAAGCTGATGTTCAGGCTTATCTGGATAAGATTACCGCTCACGAAATTCAATTGCAAAGTTGTCCCGAAGAATGGATGAAAAGAATTTTGCATTTTGGTGGTGGAACAAATTCGTTTCAGCAGGATCAAATCAAAGAGATTTTACGCCGTTTTGAAGTAATTGCAGAAGATACCCTCATGGGTGCCGATGTTTATACCTTCCTGAAAACAAGTACTGATCCTATTCAGGTAAATCTTTCTCAATACCTGCAGTCGTTAATCGACAGCGGTGTAACTATGATGACATTTGTGGCTCATGCTTCCGGATCATCATTCGATATCAGTACCGATTTACCGCAGAATTATAACAATAAAAATAAATATCCGTTAATGCTTGCCAATTCCTGTTTTGTAGGTGATATTCATGATCCTACCAGAAGAATTGTTGAAGACTTTATACTACTTCCTGAAAAAGGAGCCCTTGCATTTGTGGCTCAGCCTGGTGTAGGTTATTTGGATAATCTGGAGATCTACAGCGGGCACTTTTATAAAGAAGTTGCACTGAATAATTATGGTGGCAGGGTTGGAAGAACCATGCTCAATGTAATTGATTCTATTCTGGGTAACCCCGATTTTAATTCCAATGCCAGCGTGTACTATATGTATAAGTCGGTTTTAAATGGAATGACCCTTTCAGGTGATCCTGCATTAATTTTAAATTCATCAGCAAAGCCCGATTATCAGATTTCCAACGCCAGTGTTTTCTTCACTCCGGAAGTGATTACAACTGATATCGATTCTTTCGATGTAAATGTTGTTGTGAAAAATCTGGGTCGTGCTATCAATGATCCTTTTGTAATTCATGTAACACGCAAATTCCCGAATGGGGGAGTGAATTATGAGAAAGATACCATTGTAAACTATGTGGCTTTTATGGATACCATTTCTATCAGACTTCCTGTGGATGCCGGTCGTGGACTTGGACCTAATACTTTTGAAGTGTATGTAGATTATTTCAGTACTATCGATGAATGTAATGAAGCAAACAATGCCGCCAATGATGTGCCGCTGTTGATTCAATCATCTGATATTCTTCCCGTTTACCCTGCAGAATTTGCAATAGTGCCTGATGATTCTATTGAATTGAAAGCTTCAACAGTAAATCCTTTTGCAGCAGCAACCCCTTACGATTTTCAAATTGACACCGTTGATACATTCAGTAGCCCATTCCTTCAACAAACTACAATCACAAGTGTGGGAGGGGTAGTTAAATGGGCGCTACCATTTACATTGCAACCTGATTTGGTTTACTACTGGAGAGTAAGCCGCGATTCTATGCCCGGCGATACCATTCACCCTACGTGGAAAGAAAGTTCATTTATTCATAAACCTGCACTTACAGGATGGTCACAGGCACATTATTCTCAATTCAAGAAAGATGCCTTCACCAATGTGGATTATGTGAATAGTTATGATTCCACATTCACATTTGTAACGAATACTTCTTCAGTTTTTGTGAGGAATTTCCAGTCACCGAACAGCTTCCTGAATCCATCTTATGAAATCAATAACGTAGTTATCGATTATCAGATGTGTGGCGGTGCTGCTTCCATGCATATTGTAGTTCTCGATAGTATAACTTTGAAACCCTGGTCAACCGATCAGTATAATTTCGGAAATCATAATCAATATAATCCAGTTACCGGAACCGGAACATGCCGCTCTCGTCCTGAGTATTATTTTATCTTCAGAGTGGATTCTTTAGATGACCGTATCGCCATGGACAATATGTTGACTGCAATTCCAAATGGAAATTATGTCATCGCATACTCTGTTTTCAACGTTAAATTTCCATCTTGGAATTCGTGGACTGTAGATTCCCGAAATTGGTTTTCTTCTCATGGAAGCGACAGTATCGGTGATCTCGGCAATAATCAACCCTACATCTTCTTTACAAAAAAGGGAGACAACAGTACTACTATGGAATCAATTGGTGACAGTTCCAGAACTTATATAACATTAGCAGCCGATTTAGGTGGTAACTGGACTAAAGGTTTTGTGAATTCTGTGCCAATCGGACCGGCAACATCATGGACATCGTTCCATTGGGAGCAAGCGCCTTTGGAAACAATTCCTGAGCAGGATTCTGCTTATGTCGATATCATTGGAATCCGCTCCAGCGGATTGGAAGAACCTATTACCGGATTTACCGGCATTCCGGTTTCAACAATGGATCTCAATATTAACACAATCGATGCGACCATTTATCCGAAATTGAGACTGAGAGCTTATCTGCAGGATGAACTTCGTTATACTCCGCCGCAATTGAAACGTTGGCAGATTTATTATGATGAAATTCCTGAACTTGCTCTCAATCCGGCACGTTTCTTTGAGCTGAATAAGGATACGCTTTCAGAAGGGGAAGATGTGACCATGAAAATGGCTATCGAAAATATCGGAAATGTAAATGCCGATTCCGTGCTGGTAGATTTTTATGTTTATGATGTGGTAAGAGCTCGTCACGATTTAAGTTCTCCAAGATATAAACCATTAGCTCCAGGCGACACTTTAATTGGAAGTGTTACATTCAGTACTGGCGGTTTACCCGGTTTGAATTCACTCTGGATTGAAGCCAATCCACGTAACGATCAGCTTGAGCAATATCATTTCAATAACCTTGCAGAGATTAAGTTTAATGTCGATCGCGATATTACCAATCCTATTTTGGATGTTACATTCGATGGAATTCACATCATGAATGGAGATATTGTTTCAGGTAAACCAAATATCCTGATCCGACTGAAAGATGAGAATAAAAATTTAGCACTGAATGATACCAGTGACTGGCAGGTATTTTTGAAAGATCCTGATGGCGTACAATCGAATTTAAGTTTTGAACCTCTTGCTTGTGCAGGAACCGGAACCAATAATTTGAAGTGGTGCCCAGCAAATTTGCCAGATAATATCTTTAAAATCGATTACAATCCAACACTCACCAAAGATGGAATTTATGAGTTATGGGTTCAGGCTACCGATGTCTCGGGAAATTTATCAGGAGTAAATAATTACAAAATCACCTTTGAGGTTATCAATAAGGCATCGATTACTAATTTCGTTAATTATCCGAATCCATTCTCAACTTCAACGCGTTTTGTTTTCACTTTAACAGGATCTGAAATACCTGAATATTTCAAAATTCAGATTATGACTGTTACCGGTAAAGTGATTCGGGAAATAACTACTCAGGAACTGGGACAAATTCGAATCGGTAAGAATATTTCGGAATATGCCTGGGATGGTAAAGATGAATTTGGTGATCAGCTTGCAAATGGTGTTTATTTGTATCGGGTGCTTTCGTTATTAAAAGGCAGTGCCATTGAGAAGCGTGAAACCGAAGCTGACAAATTCTTTACCAAAGGCTGGGGTAAAATGTATTTGATGCGATAATTGCTGTTTTCTCTGTTAAAGTCACTATTTTTGCCTGCAAAAGTTGATTTATGCAGGTATTGCGGACCCGATCCGGAATTTTAACAGCTTCACTGCTATCAGGTCTCTTGCTTTCTATAGCATGGCCTGCCGGTGGATTCGCACCGCTGTTATTCGTAGCCCTGATTCCTATTTTGCTTGCTGAAGATGTATTTTCACGTAATCCGGAGGTATACGGAAAACGTTTTTTGTTTTTTGCAGCCTATTTCTCCTTTTTAACTTTTAATATACTCACAACCTGGTGGGTAAAATACGCCAGCTTATTTGGTGCTATTGCCGCAATTGTCTGCAATGCACTGTTTATGGCATTAATATTCATTGCCTTTCACAAAGTAAAACGAAAGCTTGGAATTGGCTATGGCTATTTTTCGCTCATTGTGTTTTGGGTCGCCTTTGAACATGTACACATGGACTGGGATTTGTCATGGCCCTGGCTGACTTTTGGAAATGGTTTTGCTTCATGGGTTCAGTTAATTCAATGGTATGAATTTACAGGAGTGCTTGGTGGTACCATCTGGATTTTTGTAATTAATATTTTGCTTTACCAGATCTTGGCAGGGAGATTATTTGATATTGAAGAATATAAAAGGGGTAAGAAGCTATTACTGGTGGCGATAATTCTGCTGGTACCAATTACTTATTCGGTAATCCGTTATCATACCTACGAAGAAAAAATAGATCCGGTAAATATTGCAGTGATTCAGCCGAATGTGGATCCCTACAATGAAAAATTTTCTGGTATGTCTTCGCAACAACAACTCGACAGAATTCTGGAGTTGGCAAAATCAGTATGCACCGATAGCACCGATTATGTTGTTGCACCTGAGACCGCACTGCCGGATGGAATTTGGGAAGAAGAAATCGGAAGACACCCTCAAACAGTAATGCTTAAAGATTTTCTCAATAAATATTCCAATTTGAAATGGGTCATCGGTTTAGCTTCGAACCGATTTTATGAAGATAGCACGCAACGTTCTGCCACAGCCAGAAAGTTCACCGATTCACCCGGATATTATGATTCCTTCAATACAGCACTTTTCCTTGACAAAAGTGGGAACACGCAAATACATCATAAGTCGAAGTTAGTTCCCGGAGTAGAAAAAATGCCTTTCCCTGCAATATTTAAACATCTCGATGCTTTTGCAATTGACCTTGGCGGGATGTCGGGAAGTCTGGGTGTACAGGAAGTGCCTACCGTTTTTAAAGATGAGAATGGTTTAGGTATTGCGCCTGTGGTTTGCTATGAATCCATTTATGGCGATTATCTCGCAAAGTATATTCGTCAGAATGCATCATTGATCTTTATTATCACGAATGATGGATGGTGGAGTGATACTCCGGGTTACAGACAACATTTACAATATGCCAGATTGCGTGCCATTGAAAGTCGCAGAAGTATTGCCCGCTCTGCAAATACCGGAATATCATGTTTCATTAATCAGCGTGGCGATATTCTTCAGGCTACTTCCTGGTGGCAGAAAGATGCTATTGCGGCAACCATAAATGCAAATTCAGAAATCACTCTGCACTCCCGTACGGGTGATGTACTTGGAATTATTGCCATATGTGGTACTATTGGGATGGTCATATTTATGTTTGTATCGAAAAGGAAGTAAACTTCATACTTCGGAATGAAGTTTGGTGTTTAATGCTTAAGTATGTAGAAAAAATTTTAAAGTAAGTTAAGTATACAAAATGGAAAAATTTGATGTTATAATAATTGGATCAGGTCCCGGAGGATATGTTGCCGCTATACGTTGTGCGCAATTAGGTATGAAAACGGCATTGGTGGAGAAGTATGGTTCGCTTGGAGGTACTTGTCTGAATGTTGGATGTATACCATCTAAAGCGTTGCTCGATTCATCAGAACATTATCATAATGCGGTTCATAATTTTAAGACACATGGAATTGACGTGGAGAAAGTATTACCCAATCTTCCGCAAATGATTCTCCGAAAAGACGGTGTTGTGAAGCAAACAGTTGATGGGATCAATTTTCTGATGAAGAAAAATAAAATTTCCGTTTTTTATGGACATGGCACTTTTGTGAATAGTACTACTGTTGAAGTTAGTAATGAAGGGAAAGCAGCCGTGACACTTAGCGCTCCCAAAATCATTATTGCAACAGGATCCAAACCTGCTTCTTTAAAAGGGGTTGAAGTAGATAAGAAACGCATTATTACTTCTACGGAAGCTTTGAATTTGAAAGAGATTCCAAAACACCTGATTATTATTGGAGGTGGTGTGATTGGTCTCGAGCTTGGATCAGTTTATGCACGGTTGGGATCCAAAGTTTCGGTAATAGAATATACTGATGCTATAATTGGAACTATGGATCGGGCATTGGGTAAAGAACTTGAAAAATCACTAAAGAAGCTAGGATTCGAATTTTACTTAGGTCATGCGGTTAGTGGTGCAAAAGCAACAGGAAATAAGGTGCAGGTTACTGCGAAGAATCTCAAATCAGAAAAAGATATAACATTGGAAGGCGATTATTGTCTGCTCAGTGTTGGCCGCACACCGTATACCATGAATCTGGGGCTCGAGGCAGCAGGAGTAAAAGCAGATGAGCGTGGAAAAATACTGGTTGATGAACACCTGCAGACTAACGTTGCGGGGATATATGCTATTGGTGATGTTATCAAAGGGCCAATGTTGGCACATAAGGCAGAGGAAGAGGGTATTTTTGTTGCAGAAGTATTGGCGGGACAAAAACCGCATATCAATTACCTGCTTATTCCGGGTGTAGTTTATACCTGGCCTGAAGTTGCTGCGGTTGGTTATACCGAAGAGGAATTGAAAGCAGCAAAAAGGGAATACAAAACCGGAAATTTCCCATTCAAAGCAAGTGGAAGAGCACGTGCCAGTATGGATACGGATGGGTTTATAAAAGTATTGGCAGACAAAAACACCGATGAAATTTTAGGTGTTCACATGATAGGGCCAAGGGCAGCAGACTTAATCGGTGAGGCAGTTGTAGCAATGGAATTCAGGGCTTCTGCGGAAGATATTTCCCGAATGAGTCATGCACATCCAACTTATACGGAGTCGTTTAAAGAAGCTTGTCTGGCAGCAACAGCAAACAGGGCACTACATATGTGAGATTTGAGTAAAAATTTATTTGTTAAAAAATATTAAAGCGGTTTTTTACCGACGCAAATGACCGATAAGCCAATGCGTCTGAAAAGCAATTTGTCGATTATTTTAAAAACAGGAACCAGAGCATCATAAATTTTCATTTGAGAAGCCGGTATTGTTTTATTTTTCTGAATAAATCCGGAAACAAACCAACCCGGAATTCCGCCGGCATTGAAGTAAAATGCCTTCTTAACTTCCAGTTTATTGAAGGTAAATAATTGTGAAAGTGTATTTCTTCTGTAACGGCGATAATGAAAAAGTTCTTTATCGAAATTATTGTAGAGCGACTGAAATGCGGGAACCAGTATGATTAATGTTCCGCCTGGTTTTAAAAGGTAAGAACAGTTTTGAATAGCATGATTATCGTTTTCAATATGCTCAACAACATTCAATGCAAAAACAGTGTCGAATGTGCCTTTTAAATGGCTGTAAACATTTTCAAAATCGGGATGAACCAAATCGAGATTTAAAACTGATTCGGGAGTTGCATGGGTGGGGAATTGCTCATGCAAAAATTTTCGGTAGTTATCTCTTATATCTGATAGAGTGATGTTAAAGCCATCATCTATAAATCGTGTCGAAATATTGCCGATTCCGGAACCTATTTCAAGTATTTTACCGGAACAAAAGGGTTTTACTGTCTGATAGGTCCAGTCGTTGAAGTGATAAGCATCCGAAATCACTTTTAATGTTTCGAAACCTTCAGAATCAATTTCTTTAAAGATAAATTGTTTCTGTAAATTCATCATTTAAACAACCCGTATCTAAGAATGCAATAGATTGCACGGAAGCCATCTTTCCAATTTATTTTTTTACCTTCTTCATAAGTTCTTCCGTAATACGAGATTCCCACCTCATAAATCCTGATTTTGGGGATTCTTGAAATTTTGGCTGTTACTTCGGGTTCGAATCCAAAACGGTTTTCTTTTAAGGTTAAACTTTGAATGATTTCTCTCTTGAAAAGTTTGTAGCATGTTTCCATGTCGGTTAAATTCAGATTGGTGAACATATTCGACAAGGAAGTGAGGAATCTGTTTCCTAGAGTATGCCAAAAGAAAAGGATTCGGTGAGGTTTTCCGCCAATAAATCTGGAGCCATAAACAACATCAGCAAAGCCATCCAATACCGGTTTGAGCAGGATGTTATATTCATTTGGATCATATTCCAGATCGGCATCCTGAATTATAACAAAATCACCGGTAGCTTTCTGAATGCCGGTATGTAGGGCAGCACCTTTGCCTTTGTTGATTTCGTGATGATAAAGACGATATTGAACTTCAGGATGAGTAGCAATGTAATTTTCCAGTGCTTGTTTTGTCCCATCTTTAGAACAGTCGTTGACCAGAATTACTTCTTTTGAAAGATTCTCCGGCAATTTTACTGCATTAATTTTATCGAGAATACGGTGAATTGTATTCTCTTCATTATAGCAGGGGACTATGATCGAAAGAATCATATTGCAAAGTGTTGGTATTCAATAAAATAAATGTCGATTTTGATTATTTTGCAAATATAGTATTTTTTCAGGCATATAAATTCGATATTTGTTTGACTAAAATTTGAGTTAAAAATGAACAAATCAATTGGCCTTAAGGTATTTATAACTTTGGTGATTATTAGTTTGGCTGTGTTTTTGACTGTACGGTACCGAATGACAAAGCCGGAAATTTCAGAACAGGTTGAAACAAAAATGAAGGATTCAATTGCTTTTACTTTTGATTTTGAGCATGCATCTGATTTGAAGAATATTCAAACTGTAACCGACTTTAAGGCAAAATCCGGTACATATAGTGCAATGTTGAATGACAGCATTGAGTATAGTGTTACATTTTCGAAAAATTTGAGTGATATTCCTGACTTTAAACTTGTTAAGGAAGTTAAGGTTGAGTGTTCACTTTTTAGCGATAAGAAGATTCAAAATGCTTCAATAGTTCTTGCAATTGACGGACCTGATGGTAAATCTATTCATTGGTCAGGAGATAATATTTATGGGAAGGAAAATGAATGGAGTACATTCACTAAAGTCTTCCCACTCGATGGCTCTTACCTCGACAATTCAGGTATTCTGAAAATATTTATCTGGAATAAAGAAAAGGAAGTTTTCTATTTGGATGACTTAAATATAGTTTTTAAATAGTTAATTCCATAACAGGGATATTTTTTTATAACGATTTTGTAATGAACAGAAAGTTTTATTTGCCATTAAAATTCCTGGTGATTTTCGTTGTATTATGTGCAGGAGGGTATTTTTATTTGCATTATGAAGTTTCAAAAAACTATGGTGTGCCGCTGGATGACCATAATTTTGTGATTTTAAAGGATAATAAATTTTTTCACAATGATGAGGTTTTCTTTCCAATCGCACTCAATTATATTGTTGCCTTAAATATTGATGGTTCTAAATTATGGGTTTCACCATCTCATGATTATGTTGATGTGGAGTCTGACAGTTACTCGAATCGTGATTCTGCTTTAAAACACTTACAGGCTGATATGGATCTAATTAAACAGTCCGGATTCAATACTGTCAGAGTCGTTGGGATAGGGGAGATGAAGGTTCATGATTATCAAACCGGTGAATTAAAATTCCCGGCCCGAACACCTGATGGAAAGGAAGAGTTTTTGTATCTTATGAAGAATAATAATCAACAAAGATATTTCGAGGCGCTTGAGGAGCTTTTTAAAATTGCAGAAAAATCTGGTTTGAAAATAATTTTCCTTAATAAAATGCTGCCTGATGTGAATACAACTGAAAAGCACCTCAAAGAACTTGCATATTATTTTAGGGCAGATACTTGTATATTAGCGTATGATTTATTTAATGAGCCGTTGTACTTTGACCTGACTCTTAGGCCTAAACAAGCGGTCTATAAAGTCACGAACAGGTGGAAAAATATAATACGGAATTACGCTCCAAACCATCTTGTCACAATCGGTTTGGTTGGGATCAGAGAAGTTTTTGCCTGGGATCCGAATATCGTTAATGTCGATTTCATTTCATTTCATCCTTATGAACATGAACCTGAACAGGTAAGGAATGAAATTTTATGGTATCAGAAATATGTGAATAAACCATGGATAATAGGCGAGACTGCAATCCCCGCCGATAATGATTCAGTCAGTTACGACTTGCAACAGGAGTTCGCAAAAAATGCAATAAAGCAAAGCGTTAGTTGCGGTGCCATAGGGTTTTCCTGGTGGCAATTTAAGGATGTTAGATGGGCAGAATTTCATGCTAGCTTTATGGGCATTTATACACGGGAAGGTGAAACACTTTTGAAGAACAGTAATGAAACTGTATCAGGTACCGCAAAACCCGTTATTAATGAATTCCTGAATTTTAATTATTCTAAGAGCAAAGGTGAATGTGTTTGTTTGCCTAATTATTACAATTATTCCATGAACACCAAGTTTAGTGTAACAGGCAAAATAGTTGATCAAGATGAGAACCCTGTTGAAGGGGCGGTAATTCTTGCCTGGAACAAAGATTGGACACATAGTTACCATACAATTACTCAGAAAGATGGATCTTTTGATGTACGTAGTAATTATCCTTTTTATCATTTAAGAATGTCGGCAACCAATTATACTGTGATTGCTGACGATATTTTACCGGATACTGCGAGAGTAGCCGGAAATGGAATTCCCACAATATCTATGGGAGTCAAAATGATACGGAAAGAGTTTTAACTTTACAAACATGAGTAGTTCTATAGCTTCCGGAAGTACTCGCAAATGGTCACACAATGCATTACTGCTTATTGTGACTATGATTGTTATTTTTAATTTAATCCGTTTTCCGGGTAATATTTTATCTTGGGATGTATTCGGGTACTACATGTATCTTCCCATGATTTTTATTTATGACAATTGGGGTTTGCAGGATGTTTCAATATTAAAGCATATTGTAGAGGAATATAATAGTAGCTCTACACTTTATCAGGCTTATCAAGCGGAAACTGGTACATGGGTGATGAGGTACACCATGGGAATGGCAGTTTTTTACCTGCCTTTTTTTCTTATTGGTCATTTTATTGCATGGATTACCGGATTTCCCATGGACGGATTTTCAGGACCTTATCAAGTCGCAATTCTTTATGGTGGGATTTTTTATAGTTTTTTGGGATTCTATTTCTTAAGAAAAATACTATCAGAATACTTTAACGATCGAATTGTAGCACTCACACTGTTGGCCATTTATTTTGGGACAAATTATATGTTCCATACCGGCTTTGACGGGCAAAATGCTATGTCACATAATTATTTGTTCACTGCATACGCCATTTTGATATGGCTTACAATTAAATGGCAACAGCAATTTAGTTTTAAATACCTGGTTTTAATTGCGCTAAATTGCGGGTTAATTATACTGGCAAGGCCAAGTGAAATGGTGAGCTTATTAATTCCGATATTATGGAATATTGAATCAATTGTCGATCTAAAAAAGCGTTTTGAAATATTAACAAAAGATATTAATAGGTTTCTTTTACTGACGTTTGTATTTTTAAGCATCTTCATTCCACAAATGGTTTACTGGAAAATCATTACAGGAGATTTTATTTTTAATAGTTATTACAGTAATCCTGGCGAAGGTTTTGAGTTTTCTCACCCTTTCATTCTTGAAGTTTTATTCAGTTTCAGAAAGGGATGGTTAATTTACACGCCTTTGATGATACTCGCCCTTATTGGTATTGTACTGTTATTTCTTCAGCGAAGTAAATTAAGGTGGAATGTATTAGTGTTTTTTGTTTGTAACTTATATATAGTATCAAGTTGGTCATGTTGGTGGTATGCAGAGAGTTTCAGCTCAAGAGCATTAGTTCAATCCTACGTTATTTTAGCTTTACCGTTGGCCACCATGATAAATTTCATAGCTGAAAATATAAAAGCTCTATTTTATCAGATTGTTACCGGCTTAATATGTTTAATTGTTATTTTTAATATGTTTCAGACATGGCAATACAGTAAAGATATTATTCATCCATCTAGAATGACATGGAAAGCATATAAAGCCACTCTTTTGAAGACTCAAACACCTGCCAATTTTACCGATCTGTTGATGGTTGACCGGGATAAGGTAAATAGCGACACAATTGAGATAACGAGTTATAAAAAAACCAAAGAGTTGCTGCTGGATTTCGAAAATGGCGGAGGAAATAGTTCTGAACAAAAAGCCAATGGAAAATTTTCTTATGTATTAAGCCATGCTGAGCAATATACTCCTTCTATTAAACAAAAATACAGAGAGATCAGTTCCCGTGATCACTTAAAGATTAAATTTTCTGCCAAAGTATTTCTAAAAAGTTCTTATTCAGCGGGTGAATTGTATGTGAGATTTGAAAATCATGGCAAAGAATACGGAGTTAAAAAGCTTTGGGTTGACTCTTCATTAATTCCAACAGGATCTTGGCAAGAAGTAACTTTTTATTATTTTACACCTGTAATCAGAGTTGACAATGATAAGATGAAATTGTATTTTGTCAGCAAAGCAAATGACGTAATATTCATTGATGATTTGAAGGCTGAAGTATTTGAGAGGATTGAATAATCAACGGTCTCCCAGTTTAGCTTTTTCGTAGTCAGGCCAGGAAACCAGCTCTTCAAATTCTTTGATTTGGTAATTTTTGCCAAATTGTTTAAGGTATAACTTTTTGTTCATGCCATCCCAGTGTATGTAATGATATTCAAATTGGTAAGTTTGGACAATATTTAACCAAATGAAAAATACACACACTGCATAGAAAGCTATATTGAATATGTAGTTTCTTTCCAAAATATACTTTACGGTAAAAGCAAAGGGAATAATTAATAAGCTGTAACTTTCTATCAGTGCTCTTTGTCCAAATGTTCCGCCATACCACCAGCACCACCAGGAAAATATAACATACAAGTTTATCAACATAAAAATGATAATCGAATTTCGAAGTTGACGGGATTCATTTTTCATCAGAAATAAACCGGCAATTGAAAAGATCATAATTGGAGTATACACCAGCCACCCTTTTCGGAAGCTGAATAAGCCATCAATTAACTTTGGTTGTAGAAAAAAGAAAGACTCGTCATTATAGGAATAATAAACGTATTTTCCAGTTACACTTTTCCAATAGAATAACTGGGGTAATAACATTATGATTGATAGAATGCCAAATATCAAGATTGGCATAATTATTTTTTTGCCGGTAAAGAGGTTCTTAATTGTTTGCCAGCAATATATTATGAAAAAAAGAATGATAACTGCATTGGATGGCCTGACCAGTGTTATTAATCCGAAAGTTAATGCCGGAATTATCAGTCGAATCAATTTCGGGTTCTCATTCCATTTCAAAGTATAATAAATAAATATGGAAAATAAACAAAAGTTGTACACGTGAGGCATAGGTGCTGATTGGGAGGAATAACAAAGCAGGTTTGTTCCTAGGCCAACAAGTAATATTGTAATTGCAACCACAGGTTCTGAAAATTTGAAGTGATAAAGAATTTTTCTTGAAAACTCAAGACCTAATATTAAGTAGAAAAGCGTACTAATTATCAAAAATAATTTATAGGGTTCGGAAAATCCATCTGGTAAATATTCTGAATTTCGGGCATATAAATGAGCTATTCCGAAAAATGGGCTGTAAAGTATTGAAAGCCCCATACTCATTTTAAACACATTCTTGCCATCTGTTGTTGGTAAGGTCCAGAACAAACCTTCATTCGAAGAATTAGTATAGCTACTTTTTGATACACCAATATCATTATATATAAAGTAGGCTGGTAGATATCCATAATACGATTTTACGTCATGTTCAATAACACGATCTTCATGCTCCCAATTCTTTAAATCAAAATCAATTGTCAGGCAAATTGTAAAGATTAACCAAATGGAAATAGTTGATAGCTTAAGGTTGTATCCGTTCACGTATTAATTAATTTTATAGTTATAATTTATTTTAACTTGAAAGTTCCTGAAATTGGTATATTTCCAGCCATAATAGAATCAATTTTGTTAAGCTCGGTAAATTCTCGGTCGCCCCATCTGTAATTTGTGATAAAATAGTCCGCCTCCTCGAAAGAAGTTTCTATGATACGGTTCCTTTGAGTTTCATTTAAAATTGATAAATTGTGATGACCTGCATTGTTTGGAAAGTGAATTTTGATTTTGTAGCTTGTATCCTGTTCCAAAAGTTTTTCAGTCGCTTCTCTGAAAGATAACCCCCAGTAATCAAGTTCATATTCAAATCTTTTTGATTCATTGTTTATCCCGCTGGCAGTGTTAAAGTATACATTTTGGTAGGGATGCAATGTGAAAGCCACATAACCGATTTGAAATGTAAAGATTAAAATTATTGATTTTGTTAAGAGTTTATAGAGTTGCGAATAACCTGATATTTGTTGAATTAGAAATTGCAAGCCACTGATTGAAATAAATAAAATAGGTGCAAACAAGAAAAATAAATGCCGCCATCCATCATATAGCACAGAATGATTGTAAATAACAGACCCAAGAGTTAAAATTAACAAAGATATTGAAAAAAATTCCAAGGGATATTTATGGATAAATTCTTGCTTTAGTTTTATAACCTTTTTAATAAGGTACAAAATAGCCAAAGCAAAGAAAATTAGTATCAGTTCAGGAATTGTAATTAACATCCAGGTAATACTGTAATGCCATGGAAGCTCTAAAGATGAAATGAAATTCCCCTGATATCGAACTGTTGAATCCCATGGAAATAGTTTCATTTCCTGGAATGCACCTAGAAAGTGATGAACGGGATCTAGCCACAAAATCGGCCAAAATATAATGATGAATGCAATGGTTAAAGGTGTAAACTGGAGGATTGTCATCACCAACTTCTTATAACTTTTTCCCCGAAAAATATTAGATAGAGCCGTGAGTCCCAGAATTGATATTGAAATTAATGGAATCAAAATGCCGGTAATTCGGATACCTATTGCAAAGCCGCAAACTAATGCATGAATAAATGCATTTTTATATCCAGGTGCCTTGATAAGATTATATAAACTATGCAGACTAAAAGTGGTTAATACATAAAAAGCTATGTCTTTTGAGTTAAAAAATGATTCGGCAAAAAAGCGAGGCATTAAAAAGTACCATAGCAAACCGATTGAGATTATAAAGTAGCTCTTATAAATTTTTCGTAGCAACAAAAATAGAGAGAGCCCCCCCAACCAGTACAATATATATGATATTAAATGCCGGAAGTAATAATTGTCCGGGTTTGAAGTTTTTCCAAAAAGACTTTGTAAAGAATATACTACTACTTCAAAAGCGGGACCATGATATTTCTCTGGATTATTGATGTAAATGTTTGGTGTTTTATTTATTATAAATTCATATGTAGCCTTGCCAATATCTACCATTTGCGCCTGTTCATCCCATGCGATTCCATAATCTCGATATGAAACGAATCCTATTATCAGAAACAATGTTAGTATTAAAAGAGGGATTCTTTCATAACGAAAAGGACTGAAAGGTGAAGTGATTGTCATTTTTTCGGAATGTTGAATATTTACAAAGTGCCAATGAAAGTTCCTTTATTATACAATGTCAAATATATGACTTATGGATAGAATATTTTAAATTTTAATATGCTGTATATCAATGAGATAATGTATATCATTGATCCATGTAATGCTTAATCACAGTGTTTTTAACCATTTCGAGAAATTTATTGGTTTTTTGGTAGCCTTTTAACAATTTATTTCTGCCTATTATATCTAAAATTCATGTTTTATTAATTGACATTCTGTGAGTTTGATTCTTTGGAGCATGCCTCCAAATTTGCCACTTGAAAAGTAGTTTACCCAGTTTAGCATTTTCTATAGGAATTTAATATGGTTACTTGATTATAGTAGCTAGATTACTAAAAAATAGATTTTGTATATACGCTGATTCCTATTTTTCAATTTTTGGATAACATTTGCATTTTATAAAGTTTCGGTTTTTCATTTTCCTTTTTGAGAATATATTTATATTCGTGGCTTGATAATGGCGCATGCTTATTTCAATCTAATTAGTTATTTTCTAAAGGAATTTAAATGAAAAAGGAAATACAAGAAGAGAGTTTTCAATTTAAAGGAGCACTCACAAAGTTTATTGCATTTGGATCTGTTTTGACTGGTGTTTTGTTTTCACCGTATCTGTTTGGAATACTTTTCTCTTTTGGAGAACTTCATGTTTTCGACATTCAGGGACTCAATTATACTGCAGCAGTGTTTGTCATTTTTGGTATTCTTCTTTTGTTATTTAAGAAGAGAGTTTCCATGGGATTATTGATGATGATTTTTTCAGTTCTTATGCTTATTTGGTCAGAGTTTGCATTTCGCGGAGTAGCTAAGCTGGCAGCCGGGGAAACTTTTATAAATGATATGAACTTCAAAAGTAATGTCACGTATACTGAAAATCAAGCATACGGAGGCTCTCCTTATATTCATTTTCTTGGAAAACCCAACACTAAACTTGAAGGGAATCTTGCATTAAAAGCATCACACCCTTTTAATAATTTTGGTTTTTGTGGAGATGATTTTTTTTATTACAAGCCCGCAAAAGTAATACGCATTGCATGTATTGGTGAATCTACTACTGCCGATGGTTATCCAAAGTTTTTGGAAAACTATTTAAACCAAAACAATGTTGTTAGTGGTTATAGATTTGAAGTTTATAACTTTGGTCATGCGTATTGGACAACTGCCCATTCATTGGCTAATTTCATGTTAAATATATTAGATTTTTCACCTGATATTTTAGTAATTCATCATGGTTGGAACGAAGCTAAAGTTAGGAATTATGAAGAAGGAGAATTTCGAGGAGACTATTCTCACAGATTTACAACCTTCAATCACCCGGTTATTCCTGATAGGTACATAATCAGGACTTCAGCGATTTATAGATATTTTAAATTTATGTTTGATAAATCGCCAGTTTGGATGACTCTTGCGGGTTCGATTGAGACTGGTAAGTATCCTGAAAAAAGTGATTTCCGAAATAAGAAGGAACTGATCCCTTTTGAACGAAATATTACGAACATTGTTAGAACTGCCCATGATAACAACATGAAAGTTATTTTTGCCACAATTCCTCATTCGACAGATCCAAATATTGCTATGAGAGAAGGGGTTCCTAATATTATTCAATGCAATAGTCTTACCAGAGAAATTTATAGCAGGTTTCAAACAGATGTCTCGTTTGTTGACTTGGATTCAATTTTAACTGGTAAGAGGAATGATATTTTTGTAGATCTGGCTCATATAAATGATGAGGGGAGGAAATTAAAAGCTGAACAAATAGGAAAAACAGTTTTTTCGCTGTGTGATAGCTCCTTTTTACAAAGAATAACGGTGTCTGATAAGGGATTTACATCCCATTCAGGTATTGATTATTACGTTGACAAAATGAAAAAGGATTTAGAATGGCAGAAAAAGGACCTAATCCCAAAGGCTACAAAGTTGGGCATCTCACTCGATAGTATGATGGTGATTGATGCTATTTATTTGGTAGAAAATGACAAATAATTCGGTGTTTTCAAAGCGCTAATTTCCCGATCAATTCACTCACCAGTTTGATTATTAATTGTATATGAAATTCGATGAATTTTAAGGGCCTTGTAAATTTATTGGCTCTTCCTTTTTTAAATGGATATTTTCTTGCTTGTAGCACCATTCAAAATATGTGCATTTTCAAATATTAGAAGTTTGGATATCCCATTGGTTTTGGTACATTTGCAAATTGAAATTGACTTTATATGAACATTTTAGGTATTTCTGCTTATTATCACGATTCCGCTGCGGCTATTATTCAGGATGGCGAAATTATTGCCGCCGCACAGGAGGAACGCTTCACCCGTATTAAGCATGATCCGGCATTTCCGGTTAATGCGGTGAAATTTTGTCTGGAATATAGTGGATTAAGCCTCGATCAGGTTGATGCCTTTGTGTTTTATGATAAACCTCTGCTGAAGTTTGAACGATTGCTCGAAACGTATTATGGTTTTGCCCCAAAAGGTATCAAATCGTTTATGATGGCTATGCCGGTTTGGCTCAAGGAAAAAATGTTTCTGAAAAGAGAGATTTATGCAGAGCTTGAAAAAATCGGACCGTTTGAAAAATCTAAACTCAAGTTCCTCTTTCCTGAACACCACCTTTCGCATGCTGCCAGTGCCTTTTATCCTTCTCCCTTCAAGGAAGCTGCCATACTTACTCTTGATGGAGTAGGAGAGTGGGCAACAGCTTCTATTTGTTACGGAAATGGGAAAGAAATAAAAATTCTGAAAGAACTCGATTTCCCACACTCCTTAGGTTTACTTTATTCTGCATTTACTTATTTCCTCGGATTCAAAGTAAATTCTGGTGAATATAAATTGATGGGACTTGCTCCTTACGGAAATCCTCGGTCAGAAAAAGTCGCAGGTTATGTAAAAACTATCAAAGAACATTTGATCGATATTAAAGCAGATGGTTCTGTTTGGTTGAATCAGGATTATTTTGATTATGCTACAGGTCTTAAAATGGTGCACGATTCTAAATGGCAATCGCTGTTTGGATTCAGTACCCGTGAGTCGGAATCTGATCTGGAGCAACACCATTGCGATTTAGGATATGCCATTCAGATTATTACGGAAGAGATAGTTATTAAAATGGCAGAACATGCTAAGGAACTTACCGGCTCCGATAATCTTTGTATGGCTGGTGGTGTTGCCTTGAATTGTGTTGCCAACGGAAAATTATTACGGAAATATATTTTCAAGGATATTTTCATTCAGCCAGCCGCAGGTGACGCCGGTGGTGCTTTGGGTGCTGCATTAGCTGCTTACCATATTCACTATGGAAAAGATCGCACGGTGGCAACCGGACTTGATGCTATGAAAGGTTCCTACCTTGGGCCATTACATTCCGATCTCGAGGTAGATCTGATGGCCAGAAAATATAAAGCACCTTTTCACCTGTTCGATAATTTTGATGAATTGACCACCCGCACCGCTGCCGAACTTGCAGAAGGAAATGTGGTTGGATGGTTTCAGGGCCGAATGGAATTTGGTCCCCGCGCTCTTGGTGGAAGAAGTATTTTGGGCGATCCCCGAAATCCTGAAATGCAGAAGAAATTGAATCTTAAAATTAAATACCGCGAATCTTTCAGACCTTTCGCACCTTCAGTAATTGCGGAAGAATGTGAAAAATATTTCGATCATAAAGGTATTTCACCTTATATGTTGCTGGTTGCCGATGTTAAAGAAGATCGCAGAAAACCAATTCCGGCAAACTATTATGAAATGCCTTTGATGGATCGTCTTTATGTTCCACGCTCCGATGTGCAGGCTATTACTCACCTCGATTTTTCTGCCCGTATCCAAAGTGTACACAAAGAAACTAATCCAAAATATTACAGTCTCCTCGAAAAATTCAGAGATAAAACCGGATTTGGAATGTTGGTAAATACCAGCTTCAATGTGAGAGGGGAACCTATTGTTTGTACTCCTGAGGATGCATACCGTTGCTTCATGCGTACTGAAATGGACTTTCTGGTAGTTAATAACTGTTTGTTTGTAAAAACAGAACAACCTGCATGGAAAGAAATTGATAATTGGAAAACAGAATTTAAACTCGATTAAAATAATACAATGGACTTCCTTAAAGACTTGTTCAAATTCCTGGGTGCAAGAAAAAAATTCTGGTTGGCACCCATCATAGTTGTCTTGTTATTGCTTGGTATACTGATTGTCATTGGTGGCGGATCAGCACTTGCACCATTCATCTATACACTCTTTTAAATCATGAAATATACTAAAGAAAAAAACCAGGAAACCATTCTGGCTATTTGCCTCGGCTTGTTGGTAATATATCTGATTTTTAAAGTTGAGGTGCTTGTCCCAATAGCACTTGGTCTTATTGCAGTTGCATTATTTTCGCAATTCCTTGCGGGATGGATCACATGGACGTGGTTGAAAATTTCTCATATCATGGGATTCGTAATGTCGAAGGTGGTGATGGGAGTAATTTTTTATGGAATGTTATTCCCAATCGCAATGTTGTCGAGATTGTTTAAAGGGAATTCACTGCAGTTAAAAAAACACCCCGACACTTATTATGTGACCAGAAATCATACCTATTCAGGTACTGATTTGGAAAATCCCTGGTGATATTATGTTTGTGATTTTGTTATATGAATCAGGTTGTTTTTTCCTGAATTATATACAATGGTCTGTTTCTTATATTAGCACTCATACGGCTGATATACTCTCCTATAATTCCAATGCCTATTAATTGGATTCCCCCAATAAAAAGCACAGCCAGCATTAAGGATGTCCAGCCGGGTTCATAATCTTTGGAAATGAATCGGGAATAAAGTGCATACAGAATCATAAAAAAGGAAATTCCGGAAACCACAAATCCTGCAATGGTTGCAAATTTTAAAGGGAAGTTTGAAAAAGAAGTAATTCCATCCAATGCAAGACGTGCCATTTTTTTGTATGTATAGCCTGTCTTTCCTGCATATCTTTCGTCACGGTCATATTCAACAAAAGTCTGATTAAATCCGATCCAGCTGATTTGTCCGCGCAGAAATTTTTGTTGTTCCGGCATATTCTTCAATACATCCACGATTTTGCGATCTATAATACGGAAATCTCCGGTATCAACGGGAATATTTATTGCTGTAACATTCCGTAGAATGCGATAGAAAAGTTTTGCTGTGAATTTCTTCATAGCACCTTCGCCTTGACGCGATCGCCTTTTAGCATACACAACTTCATTTCCTTCACGTAGCTTTCTATACAAGTTTTCAATTAATTCCGGTGGATCCTGAAGATCGGCATCAATAATTACCACTGCATCACCTTTGGAGTTATCGAGGCCGGCGGAAACTGCAATCTGATGCCCGAAATTGCGACTCAGATTAATATACTTAACAGATGATTCCCGTTTTGCGAGAGTTTTAATAAGCTCCAATGAACGATCCTTACTGCCATCATTGATAAAAATGTATTCGACTTCTTTCAGGTTCAATTTCTGAATAACCTGATTCAACCGACTGAAAAGTTTATCGATATTTCCTTCTTCATTGTAGATGGGAATAATGATTGAAAGATCCATTGCTCAGAATTTGAAAATTAGTATAAAGTATATATTGAGTCGAAATTAAATTACCATTTCTGTTACATTGTCAGAGATGATAAGTTTGCCAGCAGTTGCATTTTTCACTTGATCAACCGATACGCCCGGTGCAGTTTCCAATAGTAAAAATCCTTCATTGGTGATTTCAATTACTGCAAGTTCCGTGACTATTTTTTTAACGCATTTAACTCCGGTCAGAGGTAAGGTGCATTTTGGTAATAATTTCGATTCTCCTGCTTTATTCACATGTTGCATAGCAACAATTATATTTTTAGCAGAAGCAACCAGGTCCATCGCACCTCCCATTCCCTTTACCATTTTGCCAGGGATTTTCCAGTTGGCAATATCTCCGGTTTCGCTCACTTCCATGGCACCAAGTATGGTTAAAGCAACTTTCTGTGAACGAATCATACCAAAACTCATTGCCGAGTCGAATATAGCTGAGCCAGGCAGTAAGGTTACGGTTTGCTTGCCAGCATTAATGAGGTCCGCATCTTCAGTGCCGGCTTTAGGAAAAGGACCCATTCCCAATATGCCATTCTCCGATTGCAAAACCACGTTGATTCCCTCAGGAATATAGTTAGCAACCAAAGTTGGAATTCCAATTCCAAGATTTACATACATCCCGTCTTTAACCTCACGGGCAATTCGTTTTGCAATTCCGTTTTTGTCTAACATTTTTTTGATTTGGTAATTTGGTGATTTGATGGTTTGATAATGAAGAATTTGAGATGGATTTAAATCTTTTGCAAATACCGATTTGATTTCAATAAATGATACTAGTTTACATTTGTTGAATGTTCATGAATATATCACTTTTTCTTGCAAGTTGAAATTATTTTGGACAATATTTTTTGAATGGAATTAATTTCTGAACATAACTCACCCGGATCAATATATCCTTCTGATTTTTTACATAATTGTAGCCAATATTCGGTTTCATCTGCTTCTTTTGCTGCGATTTTGATTTTATGAATAAAATCAGTCAGACTCTCAGCGTTTTGGGCTTCTCTTACATTTGCGCCTGTAGAGGTTCCTGATTTAAAGAGTTGATTGCTAATCTGATATTTTCTTTCTAAATTTAATACTGCACAATATTTGATTAACTTTAATGAGAACGAAAATGTCAGGTCAACAATCTGATTCTGCTTGTTTGTTTGCATGTTGAAAAGAGAATTTAAAAGTTTGAAAATAATTCATTTATACAAAATTAACTATTTTTTTATCATTTCAAATCATCTCTTCAAAATTTCAATCAGACACCGATTTTGTATGTTGAAACGCATTCTACCTTTTGCCGATTCCCCCATTCACCAAATTACCAAACCGCCACTCCGCATCAGACCTACAGGTCCTTGCGGGGACCATTCAAATTACCACCCATCGACAGAGTTATCACCCTGCATAGGGCCAGAATCACCAAATCACCAAATCATCAAATCATCAAATCAGTACAGTTCTCTGCTCAATCCTTTTCTCATAATCTTTCCCCTGGAATATCCGGTGTACATAAATTCCTGGTGTGTGAATTTGATCGGGATCCAGTTCACCTAATGGAACCAACTCTTCAACTTCTGCAATCGTAATCCTTCCGGCCATCGCCATCATCGGATTAAAGTTTCTTGCTGTATGGCGATAAATTAAGTTACCTTCAGAATCACCTTTCCATGCCTTAACAATTGCGAAGTTGGCTTCGAATGCCATTTCCATCAGATAATCTTTTTCTTCACCATTGAAGTTGAATTTTCTTACTTCTTTACCGGCTGCAATTTCTGTTCCTACTCCTGCAGGAGTGAAAATTGCCGGCATGCCATAGCCGGCTGCCAGGCAACGTGTCGCCAATGTTCCTTGAGGAATTAAGTCGACTTCCAATTCGCCACTCAACATTTGTCTTTCGAATTCTGCGTTTTCTCCAACGTAGGATGAAATCATTTTTTTGATTTGACGCTTTTGTAGAAGTAAACCCAGGCCGAAATCATCAACACCAGCATTGTTCGATACACAAGTGAGATCTTTCACACCTTTTTTGACAAGTGCAGCAATACAGTTTTCCGGAATGCCGCATAATCCGAATCCGCCAAGCAAAATGGTCATCCCATCCTGAATATCTTTTATAGCTTCATCTGCGGAAGTAACTACCTTGTTGATCATAACTGATTATTTTTTAAATCTTTTTTAGAATCCGAAATTAATATTGTTCCCATCACTCTCTTTCTTCTCATTGTATTTTGAACAATCGAGTTCTATGGTAAGTTTGCCTTCAGGTTTTTCGAAATCTGCCTGAGATAAACCTATTGTTTTGTCATCATAAATTTTCTTCATGTACAGTCCCCAGATTGGCAAAGCGGTATTTGCTCCCTGACCTAAGTGCGTCGTCCGGAAGTGAATGGCGCGATCTTCGCAACCTACCCAAACACCGGAGACAAGATCTGGTGTGATACCCATAAACCATCCATCAGAGTTGTTTTGAGTGGTGCCAGTTTTTCCGGCAATGGGATTTGCAAGGCCATATTTGAAGCGCAAACGCATACCCGTTCCGAACTCCACAACTCCTTTCAGCAGACTTAAAGTAACATAAGCAGTTTCTTCACTCAGAGCTTCCACTTTTTTTGGCACAAATTCCTGCAACACAATACCGCCCTTATCTTCGATTCGTGAAAGAAAAACAGGTTCAGTCCATACTCCTTTATTTGCAAAAGTGGCATAAGCTCCAACCATTTCGTAAACTGAAATATCCGGAGTTCCTAAGCAGATTGCTGGAAATGGATCAATAGGGGATGTGATTCCCATTTTTCGGGCTATTTCAACAACAGCCTTTGGTCCGAATTCTTTCATCAGAAAAGCAGTTACACTGTTTATCGATTCCGCTAATGCTTCTTTCAACGATAACATGCCACCATATTTACCATCAGAATTTTCCGGCGACCATGGCTTTCCATCTTCACCAATAATCGTTACTCTGGCATTGGGCACCTTATAGCAGGGAGAATAGCCCTCCTGCATCGCCAGCGTGTATATAAAGGGCTTAAATGTTGAACCAACCTGACGTTTCCCTTCTTTAACATGATCGTATTTAAAGTGTCTGTAATCGTTTCCGCCAACCCAGGCTTTAATGTGTCCGGTATGAGGATCCATCGACATCATTCCGGTTCTTAAAAACATTTTGTAATACTTGATGGAGTCGAGTGGACTCATCATGGTATCAACTTCACCTTTCCAGGTGAAAACAGTCATTGGTATTTTTGTTTCGAAAACAGTTTTGATAGAATCTTCGTCAACATCATTTTCAATCAGCTCCTTGTAACGTGGCGATTGTTTCATGCCGTTGGTGATAATTTCAGGAAATTGTGCCCAGGCAGTTTTCCCTTTCCAGTGATCGAAGAACGTTTTTTGTAAGCCGGTGAGATGCTCTTTGACTGCTTCCTCTGCATACTGTTGCATTCTGGAATCAATGGTGGTATAAATTTTTAAACCATCGCGATAAATATTATATTTTGTTCCATCGTTTTTGCGATGCTCATTGCACCATTTCGCAAGATATAATCTCAGGAATTCTCTGAAGTAGGTTGCTCTTCCCTGGTTGTGAGTTTCAGCCTGATATTTTAATTTGATGGGAAGCGCCTTTAATGAATCAAATGCAACCTCATTCAGCATGTCATACCGACGCATCTGATACAATACAGTATTTCTTCTTCTCAAAGAATTTTCAGGATTTAAAACAGGGCTATAATAAGTTGGTGCTTTAAGCAAGCCAACAAGAACTGCGGATTCCTGAATAGTAAGTTTATCGGGACTCTTATTGAAAAATGTTTGAGATGCACTTTTAATTCCGAAACTGTTACTTCCAAATTCAACGGTGTTAAGATACATCGCCAGAATTTCTTCTTTCGTATAGTTTCTTTCAAGTCTGACGGCAATAATCCACTCTTTGATTTTTTGAAATACAATTTTTACACCTGAAATCTGTTCCCTGGGAAATAAATTTTTTGCCAGCTGCTGTGTAATGGTACTTCCTCCACCTGAACCACTCTGACGCAGGATAACAGTTTTGAAAAGTACTCTCAGCAATCCTCTGATATCAATTCCTGAATGTTCTTCAAAGCGAATATCCTCTGTTGCCTTTAGTGCATTCACCAGATTTGGCGAAAGGTCTTTGTAATGTACATTGGTTCTGTTCTGATAGTAGTATTTACCGAGTAAAACACCATCTGAGGAAAAGACTTCAGATGCCAGCGCACTATTGGGATTTTCGAGATCTTCAAAGGTTGGCAGTTCACCAAACATTCCGGAAGCTGTTGCAGCAACAAGTGCTACCAATGCCAGCAATGGGGTTACTACCAATATCCAGAATATTCTGATAAATGTGGTGAATTTCGTTTGTTTCTTTTTCTCAGCCATAATGGATTTTGGGGAAATTACAGGGAAGAAACGAAAAAAAGATCCTGTAAATTCTCTTCCAGAAGCAAAAGTAAGGAAATTATGATGAGGCTGTAAAAATGCCTGTCAAATTCACATGAATTTCAACAGTTAAATTTTAATTTCTTCCCCTGACTGATTGTAAAAATGGAATTCCATCAGATGATAGGAGGAAACAGCTTCAATTTTAACCTTTTTACGGAATTCACGGCTCCATTTCCAGCGCATCGAAAAAATGCCTTTGGTAAGATATGCTGCGATGTAAGGGTGCACTTTAATGAGCACTGATTTTTCATTTTGCTCGGTCAGAATATACCGGGCATTATTTTTTATATCATCAATCAGCAATATGCTGGCTTTGATCTCACCCGTACCATCACATGCGGGGCATTTTTCTGCGGTGGTAATTTTCGTCTCCGGGCGTACTCTTTGACGGGTGATTTGTACCAAGCCGAATTTGCTGGGTGGCAAAATGGTATGTTTGGCACGATCTCTCTTCATTTCGGCCCTCAGCACATCAAATAATTCCTTTTTGTTGGCAGCGGTATGAAGGTCAATAAAGTCGATTACTATTATTCCACCCATATCCCTTAACCGAAGCTGACGGGCGATTTCTTTGGCTGCCATCAGGTTTACCTGAAGGGCATTCTTTTCCTGATCGGCTCCTGCTTTGGAACGACCTCCGCTATTGACATCAATTACATGCAATGCCTCGGTATGTTCGATTATCAGGTATGCACCATTCTGGAGATTAACAGTCTTACCAAAAACCGATTTGATCTGTTTATCGACTCCCAGATGGTCAAAAATGGGTACTTTACCTTTATAAAGTTTTACTATTTCTTCTTGTTCAGGTGCAATACTGCGGATGTAGCTTCTGACTTCCTCATAAAAAACCTGATCATTCACATAAATACTGTTGAAACCGGGGTTAAGCATGTCACGCAAAATGGTGCTAGTGCGATCCATTTCACCCAGTAGTTTCATAGGTGGTTTTGATGATTTCAGTAATTCATAAAACTGATTCCATTTAGAAATCAGATCCTGAATATCTTTATCAATTTCAGCTACTTTTTTACCCTCGGCAACGGTTCTGATAATTAGACCGAAATTTTTTGGTTTTATACTCTGAGCCAATCGCTTCAGGCGATTTCTTTCTTCAGAACTCTTAATTTTCTGGGAAACACTGACCACATTTGAAAAGGGAACCATAACCACGTAGCGGCCGGCAAGACTTATATCGCTTGAAATTCTGGGTCCTTTGGTAGAGATGGGTTCTTTGGCAATTTGCACCGGAATCCATTGATTAGCAGCTAATGCTGATGATACTTTACCGCCTTTATCGATGTCTTTCTCAAGCTCAAAATTGGTCAGCATACCATCTTGCTGGCTCCCCGAGCCCGTATTCTTCATGAATTTTACCAGGGAAAGAAACTGAGGGCCAAGATCAAGATAATGCAAAAAGGCATCCTTCTCATAGCCAATATCTACGAAAGCAGCATTCAGTCCGGGCATTATTTTTCGAATGCGTCCCAGATATATATCGCCAACAGAAAAATTGTTGTCTTTCTTTTCACTGTTAAACTCAACCAGTCGCTTTTCTTCAAGAAGAGCTATCTGAACTTCGTCAGCAGTTGAGTCAATAATAAGTTCACTGTTCAACAGTATATTTTTTTAAAATATCCCTATACCAAAAACAGAAGAGAACGGGAGGCCAGGTGGAAAGGGCCGCTTAAAGGGAATAGATAATAAACCTGGTAATAAAACAGCAATGAAAGCCCCGCAAAAGCTGCAGGTGCTCTCATTAATTATTTTCTGGCCGGTTTCCGATCAGGACCGTTCAACGGCATTATTTTTTCTTATGCCTGTTTTTTCTAAGTCTCTTTTTACGCTTGTGCGTAGCCATTTTATGTCTTTTTCTCTTCTTACCGCTTGGCATATGCGAATATTTTTATTGGTTAATAATTTATTTAGTTCAAGTTGGGAGCTGATCACTTTTGTGTGGAGCCTTTAGCTTCTTTGAGTGAAGCGATATAGGCATCTACATCTTTAATCATCTGCTGGTCGTTCGAAAGACTCTTGAAAATTTCAAAACTTTCAATAGCCTTGTCATTATTTCCGGTTCTGACATAAGCCTCTCCGATATACACGTGCATGTCGATGCGGGCAGGATTTATTTCGAGAACCTTATTAAATCGTTCCATGGCTTTGTCGAATTGCCCCGATTTCATGGATAAAAACCCCAGGTTTAACTGGGCGTTTTCATGTTTCGGATCGGCGGTCACCACTTCGCGAAGCAGCGTAATACCTTTCATGGGTTCTGCTGTTCCTTCGGCATAAAGAATACCCAAATCTGTCTTGGCATTCAGGTTGGATGGGTTCAATTCCAGTACTTTGTTGTAGCTGGTAATAGCGGATGACAGAAAGTAGGAAGCTTCTAAAGAATCCTTACCTGATTTAAATGCATCAAAGTACCTGTAAGCGGCATTGAGCCAATCGGTTTCACTCTGATTTTTTAAAGCCTTCTGATTATAGTACCAACCTGCTGCTCCGGGAACACCCGATGCATCCCAGGTTTTGGCAATTGAATCATAAAGTGCCAGATCGGTACTTCCTTTCTTTAATGCGGTCTCCCAAATTTCACTTTGAGCTCCCTCATTCCATCCTGCCCGGGTCTTAGAAGATTCTAAAAATTGCTCAATCGAAAAGGCCGTTTTGCCGGCCATTTCTTTAGAGTCAACTTTTGGTTCTTCCGCTCCTTTTGGTGTCTTTGGTAACAGATAAATCCCTGCTGCCAATGCAATAGCGCCTGTCACCAGACCTACCCGGAGTTTCGATCCCCCATCCATAATGGCAAATTACTTCTTAACCGAAGTCTTTACTTTTTCAGTAAAGGTCTTAGCTGGTTTGAAAGCCGGTATGTAATGTTCCGGAATGATGATCGTGGTGTTTTTGGTAATGATACGGCCGGTTTTCTTAGCACGTTTCTTTACGATAAAACTTCCAAATCCTCTCAGGTAAACATTCTGATTGTTTTGAAGAGAAGTCTTAATTACTTTCATCATGGCTTCGATGGTCTGTTGAACAGCCACCTTCTCAACGCCGGTTTTTGTTGCTACTTCTGCAACGAGTTCAGCTTTGGTCATATCATTATGAGTGTTATATTGTTTTTATTTATTGGGGGTGCAAAGATAAGTTATTAACTTGAAAATAAAAATTATTATTAATTAATTTTGAGCCCATTATCTCATATGGACATTTCAAAGGTATTAAAAGTATGGTATCAGAAACATCATCGGCCACTTCCCTGGCGAAAAATTAATGATCCCTATAAAATCTGGCTCTCCGAAATTATTTTGCAACAAACCAGGGTCGAACAAGGGTTACCCTATTATAATAGGTTTGTTGCTGATTATCCGACAGTTAGACATCTTGCCAAGGCCCCCGAGCAAGAAGTAATGAAGCTCTGGCAGGGATTAGGCTACTATTCCAGAGCCCGTAATCTGCATAGCGCAGCTAAGTCAATTGTAGCTGATTATCATGGTGTTTTCCCAAATTCTTACGAGTCTATCAAGTCTTTGAAAGGCATTGGAGATTATACTGCCGCCGCTATTGCCTCATTTGCCTACAACCTTCCACATGCAGTTGTAGATGGAAATGTTTATCGCGTTTTAGCCCGGTTGTTTGCAATTTCAACACCTATTGATAGTACAGCAGGTAAGAAGGAGTTTGCCTTATTAGCACAAAAATTACTCGATAAAAGCGATCCGGCAACTCATAATCAGGCAATTATGGAGCTTGGAGCGGTTGTTTGCAAGCCTGCACAACCCGATTGTGAAAATTGTCCTTTAAGGATGCATTGTGAAGCATATAATAAAGGTATGGTTAGTAGCTTTCCAATTAAGGAAAATCGGGTTAAAGTCACAGCCAGATATTTCAACTATTTGATGATCAGATACAAAGACAGCTTTTATCTTAATCATCGAAATGGAAATGATATCTGGAAAAATTTATTCGATCTGCCAATGATTGAAACCAAATCGGCCATTGCCCCTGAATTGTTGGTCAAATCTGCCGGATGGAAGGATTTATTTGGAGCTCAAACGGTTCATATAGAGAAAGTTAGAAGTTTTAAAGCGCATAAGTTATCGCATCAACACCTGCACACTACTTTTTATAGTGTAACTATCCAAAAATCACCCACATCTTCAGTTTGGAAGAAGTTTGTAAAGGTTAACTCACAAAGCATTGAAAATTATCCGATTCCAAAAATTATAGAGCATTTTTTTCAGGAAGAATCGATTGGTTATGGAGATGTAAAAAAATCTTGATTTTTTTTATGATGACCTGAATACAAGTGCCTATTTTAGTATATTTGTAGTATTAAGCCTACGATCAAGACTCATAGCATTATCATAAGCGCATGTCAGGAATTAACAAAGTTATCTTAGTCGGAAATGTCGGTAAAGATCCCGAAATCCGCCACCTCGAAGGAGGAATTGCAGTTGCAAAATTTCCATTAGCAACATCTGAAATTTACAAAACCAAAGATGGTCAACGCGTTGATCAAACCGAATGGCACAACATTGTTATGTGGCGCGGTTTAGCAGAAAGTGCTGAAAAATATTTACGCAAAGGAGCCTTGGTTTATGTTGAAGGAAAAATCAGAACACGTTCGTGGGATGATAAGGATGGCAATAAAAAATATACAACCGAAATTGTTGCTGACACCATGACGATGTTGTCTTCAAACAGAAAACCAGATGAACATAATTCATCAGGAAGTAATGCACAACGTCCTTCTGTAAGTGATGAATCCACAGTGAATATTTCAAACAATAACAGTACTCCTTCTTCTGAAAATACAAGTGGCGACGATTTGCCATATTGAAAAATACATCATGATTGCCGGCGGGATCCTAATCAGGTCCCGCCTTTTTTATTTATTTTCCTTTGTTTATAGAATTAACTTTAACTTTGTTAGCCGGCTGACCAGAAAGAAAACCTGATCAATAAAAATTTAAACTATGCAAAATCACTTTTCAGGACATTGGAATTTAAATCCCTTTTCAGTCAAATTCCCTTTGATGTTACTGATTGCGCTTTCGTCGATTTCATTCTCTGGTTGTGATGAGTCAACATACACCCCAAAGCCTAAAGGTTACTTCAGGATTGATCTCCCAGAAAAAAAATATCGGATTCATGCTCCTCAAAATTGCCCATTTGAATTTGAAATTCCTGATTATTCAGTAATGATGAATTATAAGGATTCCGTAAAAGAACCCTGCTGGAATTATCTCAATTTTCCAACCCTTAATGGTGAGATATTTTTAAGTTATGTACCGGTTCAAAATGATTTGCAGGTACTGACTGAAAATTCACGAACATTAGCTTATAAACACACTGTAAAGGCTGATGCAATCAATGAAGCTATTGTAGAAACCAATACCGGAGTGTATGGAATCATTTACGATATCGGAGGTAATGCTGCATCATCGGTGCAGTTTTATGCTACCGATAGCACAAAGCATTTTATCAGAGGTGCGCTTTATTTTAATGTGGCACCACAGCCCGATTCATTGGCACCTGTGATCAGATTTCTTCGTCGCGATATCGAACACATGCTTTCAACTATCAGATGGAAATAACAGCGTTGAATGGATTTTAATTACCGGTTGCAGCATTATTTTCTGAAATTTAAAACTCCATTTGCCATAGCTCACGGAACCCGTGACGGAACCGATATTGTTCTATTGCACTTTACATGTGAAAACATCACTGCTGTTGGTGAGGCGAGCCTGCCTCCATACCTTGCTGAAAATAAAGAATCAGTAAATGATTTTATAAACTCCTTTTTTAAGGATTTTAAGTTTACTAATGATCTGAATACCTGTCTGGAATATTTGCATCAACACAAATCCGGAAATTATGCTGCTAAAGCATGTATTGACATTGCGCTTCATAATTGGTTTGCAGCATACAGGCAAATTCCGGTGTGGGAGTTGCTGGGCCTGAAAAATAATCCGTTACCCCCGTGTACATTTACAATTGGCATGGGTGCTCCCGATGTGATTCGTGAGAAGGTGAAGGAGGCTTCCGGCTTTAATATGATCAAAGTTAAACTTGGTGGTGAACACGACAAGCAAATTATAGAAACTATTCTTGATTGCACTAATACCAAACTTTGTGTGGATGTGAATCAGGGTTGGAAAGATCCCGATTTTGCACTCGATATGATCCACTGGCTGGCTGAACGAAATATTGTTTTTGTGGAGCAACCATTGCCTAAATCTGATAAGCAGGGTCAGCAATGGTTATTTCAAAAATCGCCTCTCCCGATTATTGCCGATGAAGCTGTGCAGACCATTGAAGACATAGATGCTGTAAAAGATTTTTACCACGGAATCAATGTGAAGTTGATGAAATGTGGTGGAATCTCACCCGGATTGGCTATGGTAAGAAAAGCAAAGTTGCTTCAAAAGTTGGTGTTGATTGGAAGTATGTCTGAAACGTCGTGTGGGATTATGGCCGCAGCTCAATTGTCGTCGCTCGCGAAATGGGTTGACCTGGATGGTCCGTTGCTGGCATCAAATAATCCTTTCGAAAATGTTAATTATAAGAATGGAATCCTTCAGATATAACCACCGGCATTAACAACAAGAATCAATTGTTGATCAGTTTTTGCATCAAATGAACATCCAGAAACCTGTCAAATTTTTTACCTGCTTTTTTCATGACTCCGATATGCTCAAAGCCAAGTTGTTCATGGATGTGAATGCTGCTCAGGTTTCCTTCTGTTATTCGAGAAATGAGATTGGTTAATCCTGCTCGTTCCCCTTCGAGTGCTATTACTTCAACCATTCTTTTTCCTACACCTTTTCCCCGGTGATTTCTATCGATATACACCGATACTTCAGCAGTTCCGTCATAAGCGCAACGATCGCTCCATTTCGATAATGAAGCAAATCCAATTACCTTAGAATCTATTTCGGCAACTATGACAGGATGTTTTTCATCATGGTTAAGAAACCATTGCATTCTTTCTTCAACAGTTTTTGTTTCTGTATCGAAAGTTGCAGTGGTGTTTAAAATGGCATCATTATAGATGTCTGTTATACGCAAAATGTCGTTTGCAGTGGCCGGACGAATAGATAACATAGAAAGGAATTCTTTTAATTGGTTATTGATACAAATATATTAAATGGAACATAAAATGGGAAACAATTTTTAGCTAAGAATTTTGCTCTTCCAGTTTTTTAATTCTGTTTAATTCCAGTTTTTCAAGAATTTCAGGCCAAAGCAGATCATAAGGAATTACCTCAAGCGTTTCGAGTTCACTTTGTTCACCAAGGTGTGACTCTTTTAGTTTTGCAAAAAACTTTAGAGAAATTTGTGCTGTTTTCTTGGGATCAAAATCATATTGAATCATTACCAGTAGCATTTTTATGAAGTAATAACTACGGGGATTTTTATCCTTACGAATATATCGCGATGCATATAGTTTTAATGATTCAGCTTTATCAAGCAACTTTTCATAGTCTCCAAGATTTATGAGAATAATTGTTTGCGCAACTATAATTGAAAGGTTATAACCTGCTTTATCTTTGGTAAATAACGGTACTTCATTAATAAACCTAAAGACATTAAATTTTTTGTGGAACTTGGAATTTACCGGCAACGCATAACTTAAAAACGATTCAAAAATTTTCCACTTTTCCTGGTTCTGACCCGGGTAGGAAGTGTAGCTGGGGTGATTTATAACCTGATTGTATATTTCTGCAGCTTTTTCATAGTTCCGGGTATGTAAACTCAATAGAAAATAATATTCCAGGAAGATCAGCCAGTTGAGTGTTCCCGAATTAAAGAGAACCATACATTCAGCAGCATATTTACTACCGTTTTCATAGTCGCGTAAGTGCAAACAACCATTCAGTTTGTGCAGGTTCATTTCACCCAATCTGACTTTTTGAATTAGATGGGGGTTCGATTTCAAATATTGCTCACACGATTCAGCAAGTGATATGGCACTTTTAAAATCATCTACGCTTTCATAATAACGAAGTCCAACCCGATACATATTTATTCTGGTTGTGTATGTATCGTACTCATTTACAGTTTCTTGTAATTGTTTGTAGTATTGTTTGGTAATAGAAGCCAATTCATCTTTGTTTGCCATTGATCTCACCACTTCCAGGATGATGAGCTGATTTAGCTCTTCCGCAAGTAATTCAGCTTCAAGTTGTTTGAGTGCATGTTTTAACTCCTGATCAAACTTGTAAAATTGTTTTTTAGAGCCTGAAAAGCTGCTTTGGTACCGCAACATCCTTAAAGCTATCACCGACAAGTCAGTAAAATAATATTCTTTAGCCGAAGAAAGTGCAAGTTTAAGGTACTCTTTTCCGGAATACTGCTTGTTTTGAAGCAAAAGAATAGCACCTGTAAGCAAATTCTTACACGTAGAATAATAGGCCTTGTCATAAGAACTTTTAAATTTTTTCTCCGTATCAAGTTGAAATATCATGTTCACCAAACGGTCTTTTGCTCTCGACTTTAACATGTCGAAAGTCTTGTCTCCCAATGGCTTACCATAGATATCATTTATCGCTTCCTGGTCATTCTTCCAGGTTTTCTTACCTAATCCCTCGATCAGTTTGAGGTATTTCATGCCTCCGGCTTCCGAAGTTTTTATCTCCAGATATCGATTGTTTTTAGTGAAATCTGTTACTAATGAAGAGATTTCTTGCAAAATTTTAATAGACATAGCGCTTTCGGAACGTTTTTAGCCCTGTAAATGTAACTATAATATTTTAATCTGGTATAAATACTTCGAAATCAGGTGTTACTGGCACTCAAAAAATGATACCTGATAAACATATGTCTCACACTAATTTTACAAACGCAAAACAATGGTAGATCTATTAATTGCCATCCTGATATCGTTAGGATGTAATGCAACACACGACGCAACAACTGAAGAACTAAGAGATGCTTATGGCTCTCAGTATGACAGAGCTGTTGAAATTTACAACTCCGGTGACTTTGCCGTAACAGGTGGTGGAGTAGTAATCGTAGAGTCGGGTGGTGACTGATTAAGAAAAAATTAACTCGAACTAAAACAGGGAGGGTCTCAATATCTAACGGGGGGTTAGTTTTGAGATATACTCCCTGTTATTTTTTTATACCTACCCCAAAGTATCTTTTCACTTAATAACCTTTAGGAAAATATCACCTTATCTTTGCAGAATAAAATCTCTGCATCATGATTACGGTTAAGTCATTCTGTTTCAATTCCTTTGAAGAAAATACCTATGTTTTATCTGATTCAACAGGTGAATGTGTAATTATTGATCCGGGTTGTATGATGCAGGATGAGGAGGTTGAATTGGCTCACTACATTGATGGACATCATCTCAGGCCTGTGCGACTATTGAATACACATTGTCATATCGATCATATTTTAGGAAACAGGTTTGTTGCCACCCGTTATCAATTGGGTTTGGAAATTCACGAAGGAGAAATTCCGGTATTGGCTTCTTCAGATCAGGTTAGTAAAATGTATCAGATCGCATTGAATCCATCACCTCAACCAGCTGCTTATTTAAAGCCGGGCCAACTCATTAAATTCGGTGCTTCTGAATTGCAAATTTTATTCACTCCCGGACACAGTCCCGGAAGTGTTTCGTTTTTTTCAAAGGCCGATCAGTTTGTAATTTCCGGAGATGTGCTGTTTGAAAGGAGTATCGGACGCACCGATCTTCCCGGTGGGAATTATGATACTTTAATAGAATCAATCGTTAAAGAATTAATTCCTTTGGGAGATGATGTTGTTGTATACTCAGGACATGGTAATCCTACCACTATTGCAGCTGAAAAAAGATTCAATCCTTTTTTAAGAGAGCATGCTCAGAATTTTTGATTCAACTTCCGGCGAATCCCAAACTTTTTCAATGTTTGGTAACGCCATTACCTGATCCATAATCTGATCCTGCTTTTTGCCTCGACTCAAAGCTTCACTATATGGAAATTCATTAAATGTAACCATTGTATAAAGTGGCACCCACTTTTCAGGATGTTTATCAAAAATTCGCGCTTCAATTTTCTTTCTCAGCAGAAAATCCGGGTGACCTACTAAATCCCTCATTTCATAAAAGTTTGCAACTGCAAGATCCGCTATAGCATCACAGTTTGGTTTGCGCTGCAATTGATATTCCGGCATTATTTTACTCCAGTCGTGATTGTGTTTTACAATGAGATCATTCAACTCTACACAATCTTCAAATCCGCAATTCATGCCTTGCCCGTAAAAAGGAACAATGGCATGTGCTGCATCTCCGATTAATGCTACCTGATTTTTCCATGTCCATGGAAAACATTTTACTGTCATCAAAGAACCTGTTGGATTGTTGAAGAAATCGTCTTTCAAAGTAGGCATCAGTGAATAAGCATCCGCAAATACTTCTTTGAAAAACGCAGAAACTTTTTCTTTGGAATTTAATTCAGTGAACGAAGGGCTTCCTTCAAATGGAAAGAATAAAGTGCAGGTGAAACTTCCATCCATATTTGGAAGTGCTATCAGCATATAGCCACCTCGTGGCCAGATATGCAACGCATTTTTATCGAGTTGATGCGTTCCGTCAGCAGCAGGAGGGATGGTTAATTCTTTGTAACCATGCTCCAGATAAGATTGTGAGTAATTGAAACGGTCGGTGAATAGTAAGCTTAATCTGCCGGCTGAATATGCGCCATCGGAACTGATGATAAGATCAGCAGTTAAGGTTTGTTTACGACCGGTTACAATGTTCTCAAAGGATGCAATGTTTTTATCGAGGTCGACATGTGTACATCTTTCATTGTAGTGTATTGTGGCACCACTTTTTTCAGATTCATCCATCAATACACAATTTAATCCGCCACGTGACACTGAATAAATGGCTTGCCCTTCTTTACCATAAGCCTGATAATTGATATTCCCATCCTGGTGATGAATCATTCTGCCAGCCATCGGAATGGCAACCTTGCGAACTGCATCACTGAGCCCAACACCATTGAGCCCACGCCATCCTCTTTCAGAAAGCGCCAGATTAATAGAACGGCCGGCAGAAATTTTGTCTTTCCGCATATCCGGACGACGTTCGAAAATTTCAACTTTGTAACCGTGTTTTGTAAGGTAGTTTGAAAGTAAAGAGCCTACAAGTCCTGCACCAATTAAAAGGACATTTTTTTCAGATGGATTCATGATTCTTATTTAACTTGTGTAGTGGTTTCTTTTATGGCTTGTTCCAATAATATACCAAAGCGATAAACATCTTCAAAGCTGTTGTACATTGGAACCGGAGCAACTCTGATTACATCAGGATGTCTCCAGTCGGAAATTACTCCATGATTGGAAATGTATTGATGCAATTCTTTTCCGTTTTTTTCTATTACTAAAGATAACTGACAACCTCTGTCGGCAGGAGTAATTATTTTAATTGTGTTCAGATCTTTGCATTTTTCATTGATCTGATGAATTATATATTCGAGATAACCGGTTAACTTTTTACTCTTGGAAATTAATTTATCCATTCCAGCTTTTTCGAATAAATCCATGGATGCACGTAAAGCAGCCATTGAAAAGACAGGTGCATTACTCAATTGCCAACCGTCGGCACCTTTGCGGGGAATAAATTTTTCGGGCATGGTAAATCTGGTGTCCGGATCATTTCCCCACCATCCAGAGAACCTGGGCAGAGATTCATTGGCAGCATGTTTGTCGTGGACAAACACACCTCCAACGGCACCGGGACCTGCATTCAAATATTTGTAAGAACACCATGCAGCAAAATCGACACCCCAATCATGAAGCTTTAATTCCACATTGCCGGTTGCATGTGCCAGATCGAATCCAACCATTGCTCCTGCAGCATGCCCTGCATCAGTAATTGCTTTCATATCGAATAGCTGGCCGGTGTAATAATTCACGCCACCAATCATTACCAATGCAAGCTCATCACGATGTTCCTGAATGGTGGCAATTATATCTTCAGTTCGATGAAAACTTTCACCCGGACGAGGTTCGAGTTCTATTAGTGCTTTTGATGGATCAAATAGTTTAGAGCTTCCTGCATGAAAAGCTGCCTGAGAAGCCAGTGCATAGCGATCAGAAGAAAAGGGGCCTTTTTCAAAAATAATTTTGTAACGTTTAGAATCGGGACGGTAAAAAGAAACCATCAATAAGTGCAGATTCGTCGTCAAAGAATTCATTACAACAACCTCATGTGCAAGTGCACCTGTAAGTGCTGCTGTACTGGTTCTTAAGAATTCATGGTAAGGAAACCATGGATGACGTGCATGCATATGCCCTTCAACACCAAATTCATTCCAGTCATCGAGTTCTTCAAGTATATATTTGCGGGAATTTTTTGGCTGCAGACCAAGAGAATTGCCACAAAAATAGATTGTATTTTTTCCTTGGTGTTGTGGGAAAAGAAACTCATTCCGAAAATCTTTCAGGATATCTTCCTGATCCATTTTCAGGGCAAAATCTTCATTAAATTGATATGGCATAGCTTAATTATTAAAATGCAAATAAAAACAAGATATTTTCAGGAAACAATAACAAATATCAGGCGAAATGGAATCCAATTACCAGTAATCCCTGAATGGCCATCGCCCCATCGACAACAAAAACAAATGCTCTTCTGTTTTCGTCCGGATGAGCCTTTATTATTATTAGTGCAGTGATAAATGCGGAAGTAAGAAGGGCGGCTTTATATGCATAATTAGTGAAGGTGGGATCCAGAAAGATTAGAACGGTAAAAAAGGAAAGTGCTAACAGACTAATCATCCGTGTTCCGGAGATTCCCGCACTTCTGGCTATGGTTTTTAAGCCTTCCAATTTATCGGATTCCAGATCTTTGAGATCAAAGATGGTTGTGAGCGCATAAATGAAAAAGAAGCGCCGGGCCATCATCCAAAGCATAGGTTCGCTGAAAATTTGATTGGAATTCTCCGAAAGCGGTAACAAACAGGTCGCCAAAGTCCAGATTACCGAAAGAAGTATGTTTTTGATAATCAAATTATTACGTAAGCCCGGAATTCGCTTGTCTCTGATTTTCAATGGCATCATGTAGGCAATTGAAAAAATTGCAGTTAATGCAAAAACCAAAAGTTGATGAATATGAAGTTGAGTGAGAAAAATAAAGGATGCAAAAATGGAAAACGCTGCCAGTGACAGATGCAATTTTCGTCCTGAAATCGTGACACCGGTCAATCGCTGCTGTTCACCTGGCTTAATATCGATTGTTAGTCGTGAAGCGTTGTAAATGAATAAGGTAGCGAAAAAAACAAGTGAGATCGATGCGAAATTGGTAGCAGAATCTGCAATTATTACAGTCTCGAATCCCAGCAACACACTGCAGCACGCAACAAATAATTGCGAATGGTAAAAAAGGTCATTTAATTTAGTCGTTGCCAAGAATAAGTATAAGAGCAGTAATTCCAACAGCGAAACCTATTCCACCTCCAATCATGCTCTGTTTGATTTTTATGTTCCTTGATTTTTTTTCATAACCGGCCAGAAAAGCTTCAGAATGAACATTCGAACGCTCACTTTTAGGTAGTTTCGGATTAAATCGGCCAACAATTGTGGCATACACCAGTGGAACCGGGAGGCCATAAAAACCAACAATGCTGCCTGCAACGCCTGAGGCTACGCCACCTACTGTATTTAAAGGTTTTTTATAAACAGCCATGGCATGTTGTTCTCCCATGATATAATCTCTCACTTCTTCAGCTGGTGGATCATCACCTGTAATTGTGTCCGGGGTGTAAATAATCTCCTCTGTACCGTTATCCCTGATTATTGAAAAGATATTGTAAATTTCTGCATGCCGGGTTACTTCACCGGAGGCACCCTCAGGGCGGTACACGATCTGGTCACCTCTGACTTCGGCTGTAGTAAATCGTTTTTCTTTACCATTCATATACAGGAGTTTGCCCTGTGCCAGCGAATTGCAGGCAATGAAAGCGCTAAAAATGAGGATGGAAATCGACCGGCAGTATTTCATAAGATCACAATATCCCGTAAAACTACAAAAATGGTTCGTTTTATTGTTCAGAACAGGCTATAAATTTTAAACAAAATGAGTCACTTAATGTTTCTAATGCTGTTGACTCAAATTTCTGGGAAAATTAGTTCCATTTGAGTAGTTTTGTAGACCTTAAAAACCCGTCAATATCTAAGAATAAAAATTATGGCCTATTACAGTTTTGATGAACGACACAACGGACCAAGCCGTACTCAACTTGATGAAATGCTTCGTACCAGTGGTGCTGCCGATTTAAATGATCTGATCAGTAAAACTATTCCCGCATCTATCTTGCTTAAGGGTGATATGGATCTTGAAGAATCTTATTCTGAATTTGAATATTTATCGAAATTAAAGGCTACCTCTCAAAAGAATAAAGTTTTTAAAAGCTATATTGGATTAGGATATTTTAATACCATAGTTCCCGGTGTTATTCAGCGCAATATTTTTGAAAATCCGGGTTGGTACACTGCCTATACTCCATATCAGGCGGAGATTTCACAAGGAAGAATGGAAGCGCTGCTGAATTATCAGACCATGATTTGTGATTTGACCGGCATGGAACTCGCTAATGCTTCTTTGCTGGATGAAGCAACTGCAGCTGCAGAAGCTATGCACATGTTTTTTGCTTCCCGTTCAAGAGAACAGGCTGCTGCCGGAGTGAAGAAATTTTTTGTTGCAGAAAATTGTTATCCTCAAACAAAAGGAGTATTGCTTACCCGTTCCGAGCCATTAGGAATTGAACTGGTAACGGGCAATCCTGAAACGTTCAAATTTGACAATACTTTCTTTGGAGCATTGCTGCAGTATCCCGGAGTTGATGGTAATGTTTCAGATTATTCCGGCTTTGTTGCAGATGCAAAAAGTAATGGTGTTTTTGTTGCTGTTGCTGCTGATATCATGAGCCTGGTATTGCTTACTCCTCCAGGTGAATGGGGTGCCGATTGTGTTGTAGGTTCTTCTCAACGTTTCGGAGTTCCATTAGGTTATGGCGGACCACACGCTGCATTTTTTGCAACTAAGAATGATTTTAAGAGAGATATTCCGGGTAGAATTATCGGTGTATCTATCGATGCCGCCGGCAACCGTGCGCTTCGTATGGCTCTGCAAACACGTGAGCAACATATTAAGCGCGATAAAGCAACTTCCAATATTTGTACTGCGCAAGTCTTACTTGCAGTAATGGCAGGAATGTATGCAGTGTACCACGGACCTAAAGGTTTGAAAGCTATTGCCGCACAAATCCACAAACAAGCCAGAACGCTCGCTTATGGATTGAAAAAATTAGGCTACACTTTGGCATATGATCATTATTTTGATACTATCACAATTAATGCTGATGCTAACACCGGTAAAGTTGAAGGTTTAGCTATTGCAAATGAAATTAATTTCAGATATCACACCAATGGTTCCATTTCAATTAGTGTTGATGAAACAACAACAAAAAATGATGTAGCAGGAATTATTGCCGTTTTTGCAAAAGCTGCATCGCGTGATTTTAAAAACAATGGTATTGGAACTGATGCAGAACCATCCGGATTAGAATCACACAAACTTTACAGGAATTCAGAATTTTTAACTCACCCTGTTTTCTCTGAATATCATTCTGAGACAAACATGTTGAGGTACTTAAAGCGTCTCGAAAATAAAGATTTATCACTTGCTCATTCTATGATTGCCTTGGGTTCATGTACCATGAAACTGAATGCAACCAGTGAAATGGCTCCATTAAGCTGGCCTGAATTCAGTTCTATGCACCCATTTGTTCCATTAGATCAGGCTGCAGGATACCAGGAAATTATTGCTGATCTGGAACGTGATTTATGTGTTATCACCGGATTTGATGCTGTCTCTTTGCAACCTAATTCAGGTGCTCAGGGTGAGTATGCCGGTTTGATGGTGATCAGAAATTATTTCCTCAGCAAAGGAGAAGGACATCGTGATATTTCATTGATTCCATCTTCAGCACATGGCACCAATCCTGCTTCAGCAGTTATGGCAGGAATGAAGGTGGTAGTTGTAAAGTGTGATGAAAAAGGAAATATTGATGTTGCCGATTTACGCGAAAAAGCAGAAAAGTATAGCAATCAATTGGCATGTCTGATGGTTACTTATCCTTCTACTCATGGTGTTTATGAATCATCTATCAAAGAAATTACTAATATCATTCATCAGCATGGTGGACAGGTTTATATGGATGGTGCGAATATGAATGCTCAGGTTGGATTGACTAATCCGGGTATGATTGGTGCCGATGTATGCCATTTAAATCTACATAAAACATTTGCCATTCCTCATGGTGGAGGTGGTCCCGGAATGGGCCCTATTGGCGTTGCAAAACACCTGGCTCCATTTTTACCCGGACACCCTGTTGTTAAGTGTGGGGGATCGGCGAATACCACTCCAGTCTCTGCAGCTCCATGGGGAAGTGCAAGTATTTTGCTTATTTCCTATGGTTATATTAAAATGATGGGAAGAACCGGTCTTCGTGAAGCAACACAAATTGCAATCCTGAATGCCAATTATATTCGTAAAAAATTAGAACCACATTATCCGATTCTTTATCAGGGTGAGAATGGTAATGTTGCTCACGAGATGATTCTTGATTGTCGCGCTTTCAAATTAAGTGCAGGCATTGAAGTAACCGATATTGCAAAGCGATTAATGGATTATGGGTTCCATGCACCAACTGTTTCATTCCCTGTGGCAGGAACCATTATGGTTGAACCAACCGAAAGTGAATCACAGGATGAACTCGATCGTTTTATTGATGCCATGATTAGTATTCGTCATGAAATCGCCGAAATCGAATCTGGTAAAGCAGCAAAAGATAATAATGTACTTGTTAATGCTCCACATACAGCTGCAGAATTAACTGCTGATGATTGGAATTATCCTTATACCCGCCACAAGGCTGCTTATCCATTACCTTATGTGCAGCAAGCTAAGTTCTGGCCTTCTGTCAAACGTGTTGATAATGCATTTGGTGACAGAAATCTGGTTTGCACCTGCCCAGATGTTGAAAGCTACGCAGAAGCGATTTAGGGAATGAAAGATGAAGTGCTGCTCAGAAAATATGCAGAAGACGGAGGGATTAAGAATTAAGGATTAAGGATTAAGGATTAAGAATTAAGGATTAAGGAATTTGGAGTCGATGTTGGGCTGCAAAATTCTTGATCCTTTTTCTTTTGTTGCAAGTCTTCTTCAATATCCAATTCTTGCTACTCACTTTTAAATAAAAATATTTTGAGAACGAGAAACTTCCAGTTTATGCAGCAACAAAATAAAACCTAAATCAAAATCGGGATCTTCCAGTTTAGCAGAATACACACGGGTTACCACACACCAATTTCCGTTAACTAATAACTTTTATAACTTATAACTGATAACTGAAAACTCATAACTGTTCACTGATAACTGATCACTAATAACTGATCACTAATAACTGATCACTAATAACTGATCACTAATAACTTATCACTGAAAACTCTTAAGGATATTCTTTCGATACTGCTTCCGGTGTCCATTGCTGCAGGAAGTCGATTACTTTTTTCTCACTATATCCTTCACCTTCTTCCAGGTAACCGGTGTTTTGAGTGTGGATACGATTGCCGCTTCCATCAAGAATAACAAAGACGGGGAATCCAAAACGTTGCGGTTTTCCCAGTCGGTTTAAAGATTCATTATTCTTATTTTCTTTGCTATAATTCAGATGTAATACAATGTAATTAGCATTAATAATGGAGTCAACAGATGCAGTTTCATGGCTCCATTTGTAGAACATACGACACCATTTACACCAATTTCCTCCGACCTGAATAAGTACGTGTTTCCCTTTTGCATTTGCTTTAGCGACCGCTTCGTTGATTTCCAAAGCGCCATCTGCAAGAGGGTTATAAACTTTAAATTCTTCAGTCTGGGCCTGTACATTTGTGCAAAGCAATATTGTTACAAAGAGTATAACCAGGTTTTTCATTTTAGCAGTATTTTGGATGAGGATGCTAATTTGATGAATTGAAAGGTATTTAACAAACTATAATCTCATAAAAACAAAAAAAACAGGATTACGGTCCTGTTTTTCCGGCTTAGCCGGGGTTGGTTTTTGGAATATTTTAAGACTAATCTGGTAAATCAGTTGTTTAAATCTTACTTCAAGTTTATAGATTCAGATCCGGACTGGAAATTAAACTTCGCTGAACGGGAAAAAAGGGGGTCTGAATGGGAAAATCAGAGAGGATAAAGTACTGGTGCCATAATAATAATGACCACAATAAGTAGAATCGTGATCAGGCTTCCGGTTTTTACAAAATCCCGGAATTTATAGCCTCCTGGTCCATATACCAAAATACAACTGGGTTCAAATGGGGTGATCATTGATACAGATGCAGAGAGCATGACAGTCAAAGCAAAAGTTATCGGATTAACCTGCATAGTTTCGGCTGCTTGCAGGGCAACCGGAAGTACAACCATGGCAGCAGCAGCATTCGACATAGGTTGTGTTAGGAATACGGTTAAAAGCGAAAATGCAGACATTACAGCAATTGGTCCCATGCCACCGAAAAAGGAAATGATATGATCGGCAAGAAAGGTTGCGGTACCGGTTTTTTCCATGGCAATTCCAAAAGAAGTCATACCACCAATCAATACTAAAAGGTTCCATTCAATTTTCTGGTATGCTTCCTCTGTTTTAATACATTTAAAAGCCACACATAGAAAGGCAGCAAGCATGAAGGCTATGGAAAGTGGAATGATTTCAAATGTTCCCAACACAAGGGCGCCAACAAAGAAACAGAAAGTCAATAATGCATTTCTTTTGTTTTTAGGTGCCGCAAAATTGTACTCCTGCAAAACGGTGAAATCGCCTCGTTTACGACGGTATTCAATGTTAACTGCAGGTCCTTGAATAAGTAGTCTGTCTCCAATTTTAATTTCGGTATCTCCAATTTTATCCGATAAGGTCTGACCTTCCCGGTTGATTGCCATAACCAATAATCCGAAGCGGCGTTTGAATTGTGCTTCTCTGATTGTTTGTCCCAGAAAGTCATTGGTAGGTGTAACAAATATCTCCACAATTTTAATGTCCTCAGTAATCATATCTCCGGGAGCCAAAGCTTCCGAGTATATATCGAGTCCAAGAGATTGTTTCAGTCTGAGCAAATCTTCGATGTTCCCTTCAAGCAATAAAATATCATTAGCTTCAATGGTAGAATAACCATTCGCCATCATATTTTGTTTGTCGCGGATAATGTTAAGAATTTTAAATCCTGAAGTGCTCAATAGGGTGTCTCGCACTTTCTGATTAACCATTACTGAATTCGGCTTCACCAATACTTCAGTAAAATAATGTTTCTGTTCCAGTTCTTTCACCATATTTACTTCCTTTTTACCAGGAAGTAATCTAACGCCAATGGTTGCCATAAATACAATGCCTAACACCATCATCATGAGGCCGATTATGGTGAAGTCGAACATTCCAAATGTAGCATAACCGTTTTTTCCAAGATAGGCATTTACTGCAATGTTGGTAGATGTGCCAATCACTGTACAGGTACCACCCAGAATTGAAGCGAATGCAACCGGCATTAGTAATTTGGAGGGACTGATCCGAAGTTTTCTGCACATACTCACAACTGGTGCAACATACATGGCGGTTACTGTTGTATTATTCATGAAAGCGGATGTGATACCAACAGTTGACATGATATATGTGGGCAGCCATTTGAGACGTTTTTTGGGGATCTTAATAAATTTATCTCCAATGATTTCTAAAATTCCGGCCTTTTGCATAGCTCCGCTGACTACAAAAATGGAAGCGAGCATTATTATAAAATCACTTCCAAAACCTTTGAAAGCTTCCGCAGGAGTCAGGATGCCTAAAGATGTAAGAATTATTAGTAAGCCTACAGTAATAAGGTCTACTGAAAATTTTTCAGTAGCAAAAAGTATAATGGCAACAATTAATAATCCAAGTACTAAAGCTATCTCCATCCGGTAAATTCAAATCGTTCAGCGAATTAACAAAGAAAAAATTAATTCTTGGTTGTTTTATGATTTTGTAGTTGTTAACGGTAGATTAATAAAAAGAATCAATTGAATCATAATGTTATTGATTTCCAGCAATTTATAAATATGTTGCAAAAAAAGGGGATGTCAATTCATTGACATCCCCTTTTTAAAATTATCGAAGAAATTTTATTCTACAACTAATCTTGTTTTTTCAATACTCAAATCTGAAGAAAGTTCAATCAGATAGATTCCAGCCTGAATTCCGGTAAGATCAATTTCAAATTGCTGAATACCTGTCTCATTACCCACAGAATTTTGCATTATCAGCTGACCTTGCATGTTAGTCATGCGGATCATCTGATGAGCACCATTTCCATTAAACTGTATGGTAGCAGCAGTTCTTGCAGGATTTGGATAAATGTTAATTTTATCATTGGTCGAAATTGCATTGAAGCTTTCTCTGCAACTTGGGATTACATTCAACGACAACGCCGCAGATGTCCCACAAGAATTGGATGCTGTGACAGCTACAGTGCCCTGACCTGTTCCCCAGACTGAATTGATTGCATTGGTACCCTGGCCTGTGTTGATAGTTCCATTTGAAAGAGTCCAGTTATAGGCAGTTGCACCAGCAACCGGAGCTACTGAAAACTCGATTGGAGAATTGTTACAAATTACAGCAGGTGAAGAAAATATGCTTGATGGTTTTACCGGAATTTGGTTATTCACAGTTTTGCATCTTGCTAAACTTGTATTGCAAGCGTTGGTTGCAGTCACACAGATACTTTGGTTTTGGTTATATCCGGAAGGAATGAAAACAGAAACCGACGTATTAGATGTGGTATAGGGTGATGGATTTCCATCAATAGTTGTTCCGGCAAATGGGAAACTCCAGGTATATGAAGTAGCGCCTACAACAGGAACGATAGAGTACACGTCGGTTGTTCCACCGCAACTACTGGATGGTCCACTGAGCACTCCCGGACGAGCTGGTGTTGCTGAAATAGCTAAACACCTTGAACCGGTTGAAGAAGTTCCTCCGCATGCTAATGAAGCGGTAACGCACAAGGTGCCATTAGTATATGCAGGGAAAGTTACATCAACAATATTCCCAAGTAAGTTTTGTGGCGTTATAACTGCTCCGGGAACAGAGAATGTCCAGGTAAATAATTCTGCACCTGCAGGAACATTCACTGAATACGTTTGAGTTGTGGTTGGACAAGCAACCTGATTGCCAGCAATTGGTCCGGGAACACTTACAAGTGAACGTACAGCTTTGCAATTGTTGTTTGTTTGTCCGCAACCATTATAACCATAAACACAAATTGAATAGCCGGTAACTGTAGGGACAGTTGGTCCAAATTGAACATAAACTTCATTTAATACAGTTGAGAAAGGTCCCGGACTAAATGGACCTAAATTGGAAGTAGAGAATAAGGTTCCAGTTGGACCTGACCAATTATATCGGATGTTTTGACCATTTACCAGCTTAGTGGTAAAGTAACCAATATTTCCTGCACATGCCGATGCTGGTGCTGAGATAATCTTAGTTGTGTTTAGTGGGCCGGCAGTGCTTACTAACACTTCTGCTGAACCTGAAGAAGTTCCATTTGGACAAACATCATCAGAATTGGAGGTAATGGTGTAAGTTGTGGAAACTGTCGGATTAACACTCACAGTTGCGGTTGCAGTTAAAGAAGATTGTAATGGACCTCCATTGAGAGAATAGAAGAATGGAGCAGTTCCTGTAAAGTTTAACGTGAGGTTGGTTGAATTACCCTGACAAATATTGGCATCTCCACTGATTGATGCTGTTGTGGATCCGGGCGCGCAATTAAATAACAACTTTACAGCCCAAATATCTGCATCACCATAATTGTTTGTAACATCTCCATCATTACTTGCAGCATTACCAACAAATAAATATCCATTTGGGATTTCTATTACATCACCGCCTTGTTCGTCGTCGGTTCCACCAAAAGTTTTTTGCCATTGAATAGTACCCACAGCATCAATTTTTACTAGCCAGCAATCGCCGTTACCTCCCTGATAACCGGTAACATTTCCATCTGAAGAGTTGGTGTAACCCGACAAAATATATCCGCCATCCGGTGTTTGACGAACTTTACTTCCTCTGTCGGTTTGCGTTCCGCCATATGTTTTAGTCCACTGAATAACTCCGAGATTATCGACTTTAACAACATAAATATCATTGATGCCTTGAAATCCTGTAACATCAAAATTATTCGATTGGGTGTAACCGGTCATGATATAACCACCATCAGCAGTTTGAATCGCGCCTCTCATTTGTTCCTGCAGACTTCCTCCATAATTGTTTTCCCATTGAACTGTTCCTACAGAATCAGTTTTTGCAAGCCAGTAATCAAACAAACCATTATTGCTTGCAACACCGCCAGAACTTGAATTAGATACAGCAGAGAATATGTATCCACCATCTGTTGTTTGTTCTACAGTATATCCATTTTCATCACCGGCACCTCCAAGCATTTTTTGCCAAACGAGGTTTCCATTCGAATCCAATTTTACCAACCAGCCATCGCGAATTCCATTTTTACCTGAAACATCGCCATCATTAGAATAGGACCAGCCACTACATGCATAACCACCATCAGCAGTTTCTGTTATGTATCTGAATTCTTCTTCCTGAGAACCGCCAAGAGCGTTTTGCCACTGAATTGTTCCGGAGCTGTCTAGTTTTACCACCCAACAATCTTTGTTTCCCTGATATCCGGTAACATCACCGTCGTTTGACTCAGTCCAGCCAGCTATTGCATATCCACCATCAGAAGATTGTATAATGTAGTATGGAATATCATCTGCTGATCCACCAATTGTTTTTTGCCATTGTATGGTTCCGGTGACATCTGTTTTTACTACCCACCAGTCACTGCCGCCATGATTGCCGGTTACATCATTGTCATTGGAACTGGTTCTGCCTGCGAAAATATATCCACCATCAGTTGTTGCCTGTACTGATCCGCCTCCGTCGAGTGCACTACCTCCAAATGATTTTTCCCATTGTATTACAGGGGCCTGGGCATTTATTGAGCCAGCCAGGGCAGAGGCTACCAGAAATGTGAATAATTTTTTCATGAGAATAATTTTAGGGTTTGTTTAAAGAAAAGTTTGATCAATATACGGACATTTTTTTATTCTCACAACAGCTGCGAATTGATTATTATCAGAATGCAGTAAATAAAAGTTAGATCCCACATCTAAATAAATTTATCAAGGCTCATTATGTAGTCTAAATGCCTTATATACAATTAATTAGAATGAATTGAAAACGCTTCGGTTTTTTTCATCAGCACTCCATTTAAATTGGAATATCTGATTTTAAGAAAAAATTATAACAGCAAATTGTATTAAAAAGCCTAACGTAAAAATTATAGCACCTGTAATAAGTGCATTTTTTCTTAAATCCGGATTTTGAATAAGCTTTTCGATGAGGGGTGCAGAGACTCGTTCATCAAGCCAGGTTTTTATTTTTTTATAGTTTAAAATAAATACTAAATATGCAACAGTTGCAAAGCCGAAATTAGTATAATACTGTATCAAATCATGTTGAGGTATTGGCATTTCGGAAGCTCTCATTCCTTTCATTATTCCTAAAAAAGAAAATGTAAGACCATATCCTAGCACAACTATCATGATGATTACCACTGAAAATTTAGTAACGAATGCCTTCAGCCCTCCTTGCATTCTTTTCAAAAAGCTATCGCCTAATAATTCAGGAGCAGCGAACCAAAATGAGAGAAACTGGAGTAATAATCCTAAAGCATTAAGCCATTTCATTATAATACGGGTTGTGGCCAAAGATAATAATGTTGCCTTTACCTGCAACACAAAAGCCGAATCATTTGATCCGGCTTTTTGTGTTAGAAATGACCTGCTGATTAAAAGGCAACCAGCAGGTAACACTCATATTTTAAAATTGGGCAGAGTGTGTGCGCTTCAATAACTAGCGCAAACATACAATTTATTTGTCACTAAATTGTGACAAAGTTCAATCCCAATTATATTTTTTGTAGAATTTGATTTATGATTTGTATTTTATGTTAACCATCAGTAACGAGAAGCCGCATTTTTATGCATTAAAGCTGCTCAATGGAACTTCAAGTAATACCAGCTCTGCATCTGATTCTGCCTGAAAAGTAAAGCTTTTGCTACCATACAAACCAATACCATCGCGAGCCAATAACAGTGTATCCCGTACTTTCAACATTCCACTTATTAGGAACGCATATACACCGTTTTCTTTTTTTCTTAGCTTATAATTTAAATCGATTCCTTTTTCAATTTTGCTGAGGTGTACCCATGCATCCTGATAAACCGACATACCCTGAGTTTCTTCAGTGGGAGAAACAATAGTATGGAAACAATTCAAACGATCTTTTTCATGCAGCAACATTTGTTGATATTTAGGAATAGCATTCATGATTTTTGGATACATCCAAATGTTTAAAAATTGCAAGTCTTTATCTGTGTTCCTGTTCATTTCCGTGTGGCTGATTCCGGTACCTGCACTGATAACCTGAACTTCTCCCTCTGAAACTACACAATTGTTGCCCGCTTTGTCGGTTTGTTCCAGCGAACCAGACAATGGAATGCAAATTATTTCCATGTTCTCGTGAGGATGATTTCCAAATCCCTGTCCACCTGCAACAGTGTCATCATTTAATACCCGCAATGCACCAAAATTCATTCGGTCGGGATGGTAGTATCCTGCGTAACTAAAGGTTTGATAGCTCTTAAGCCATCCATGGTCGGAACAATGCCTGCTTGATGATCGGTGTAAAAAATCGGTTGCCATAGTTTTGCTTTTTGTGGTTAATTATAAGGTTAACTGGTAAAAGATTTACTTTAAAATGTCTGATACAAAGAACTCTGTTTGCAGCGAAAATACTTTGAAAGAAAAGTATTTGAGTATTGAATGATGTGAATGTAATAGTTAAATTAATACTGTGTAAAATATTTGAGGGAAGGATGTTTTTTGGTGGTTAACTCTTTTTTTACAGGGGTGAAAATTTTTTAAAAAAATATTTTCACAGATATGCAACTTTCCAAAGAAGAATGTATCTGACTTACATTATTTGAATTTGTTTCTTACCTTAGTTCCCGATTCTTAAATTTATTCCTATGAAAATACAATTACTTTGTCTGTTGCTGGTGTGTGTAAATACTGTTTCCATACATGCGAATTACTGGACTCAAAAAGCTGATTTTGGTGGTGTGCCGCGGGCGGATGCAACCGGTTTCTCAATAGGAAATAAAGGATATATTGGAACCGGGTATACCGGTACCTATTCAACTGACTGGTGGGAGTATGACCGGGCAACCAATACCTGGACTCAGAAAGCCAATTATGGTGGTTCCGGATTAGTGGAGTCTGTATCGTTTACTATTGGATACAAAGGCTACATTTTAGCAGCGCCAAGTACCAGTGATTTTTGGGAGTTTGATCCCGTAGCCAATACCTGGACTCAAAAAGCTGTTTTTCCCGGTATGACGCGGCAGGCCGCAGTAGCTTTTTCTATTGACGGAAGAGGCTATGTTACTACAGGATCGGGATCGACTTTACTGAATGATATGTGGGAATACAATCCATCCACCAATTCATGGCTGGGGAAAGCATCTCTTCCCGGTGTTGGGAGAATGTATGCAACAGGTTTTGCAATTGGTGGCAAAGGGTATGTAGGAACAGGCACTGCTGGTTTGAGTGGACTTTTAAGTGAATTTTGGCAATATGATCCTGTTGCCGACAGCTGGTTGCAAAAAGCAAATTTTCCCGGAGGCCCTCGCCAAGAAGCAACCGGAATTGCAATTGGAAATTTTGGGTATCTGGGATTAGGCAGTTCGCAAGGCACTTATTTGTTTGATTGGTATCAATACGACCCAACAAACGATTCCTGGACCTTAAAAGCACCATTTTTAGGTGGACCAACGGAAGAAGCTTCCCAATTTGTTATTGGCACCAGTGGCTTTGTGGGCACCGGTTATAATGGTATTGCCTCAGGTGTTATGAAAAAAGATTTTTGGGAATATCGCCCTGATTCAACTACATCAATCAGTGAAATTTCTGTACCAGAAGCTCAAATTATAATGAATGCTTCCAATGCTTCCTTAACAGTAAATTTTGAAAATATTTCCAACCTGCCGGTAAGCTTACAAATGTTTGATGCTTCCGGTAAATTGGTTACCGAATTTAAAGATGCTAAATTCCCATTGGTGATTTCGACCGCAGGATTTTCAGATGGCATTTATCTGCTCACTGCTAACAGCAATAGGAGCAACATCTGGTCAAAAAAGATTCTGGTGAAGAATTTATAGAATATAGAACGCCGGCAGGAATTCAACTTTGAAAACCTGTCGGCTTCTCATAAACAGTAAATGGAGAGCCTTCCATATTGTAACAAACACCGTTTTTTTTCCAGCCCTTTTTCTCATAAAAATTTTCAAGATCAGTGCTGAGGTAAACATTCCCAATGCTTGCGTTGGCTGCATCATTTAATACCCGGTCCATAAGTTGTCCCGCAATATTTCGATTACGATACTTTTCTTCTACAAATAAACAGGCAAGCCATGGAAACAGATCCTGCCTGCTATTCAGGTCATTTGTGATGAGTGCCACACACCCAATAATTTCACCATTCAAAGTTGCCACATAAAATTCCGGAACTGCAGTAGTTTTTTTGGATGCATTTAAAATAGCATCTTTATAAAATTCAAAATTGGTTTCGCTTCCCCAGCATTTCCAAATATATTCAATGCCTTTTGCAAGCAGGTTATTATTTTCAGAAAGACCAATGATATGTAACTGATCGCTGACCATGTTTTATTTTCTCAAATGTTGCATGATTTTAGATGCAAATATAAATTCATCAACTTCCGGATTCCCTGACTTTAAAATCTCCTGCTCATTACCACTCCACCATTTTTCTCCCTTATGGATGAAAAGAATATTGTCACCCATTGTAATAACGGAATTCATGTCATGAGTGTTAATAATAGTTGTCATCTGAAATTCCTCAGTGATTTCCATAATTAATTCATCAATCACAATAGATGTTTTAGGATCAAGTCCACTATTGGGCTCATCGCAAAATAAATATTTCGGATTCATGGCAATTGCACGTGCAATGGCAACGCGCTTCTTCATACCACCACTAATTTCGGCCGGAAAAAGTTTATGAGAGGAGGGAAGGTTTACACGTTGCAAACAGAAATTTACACGGTCTGTTTTTTCCTGTTGACTTAAGTCTGAAAGCATCGTCAAGGGGAACATCACATTTTGCTCTACAGTCATCGAATCAAATAAAGCACTTCCCTGAAATAACATACCTATTTCCTGACGGATGGGTTTACGTTCTTTGAAATTCATTTCAGAAAAATTCCTGCCATCATATTCAATTCTTCCTGAATCAACTTCAAACAAACCAACCATACACTTTACCAAAACAGTTTTTCCTGATCCTGATCCGCCTATGATTAAATTGACTTTCCCTTTTTCAAAACGATGGGAAACATTTTTTAAAATTTGCTTCTCACCAAATCCTTTTGATACGTTTTTTACTTCTATCATATAAGGATAAGTTGTGTAATGATGTAATCGAAAATAAGAATTAAAACACTGCTGTAAACTACGGCGCGTGTACTCGATTGGCCAACTTCCAACGCACCACCATCGGTGTAGAATCCCTGGTATGAAGAAATGGAAGTAATCAAATATGCGAACACAACAGTTTTGATCATGGCAAAGGTGACATTAAAAGGCAGAAACTGATATTGAATACCTTTTATATAATCAGTAGAAGGAATCACACCTGATAATTCACCGGCAACCCAGCCACCTGCAATTCCAACAAACATACTTATAAGAACCAAAAAGGGAGCAATAAAAATTGCAGCTATCATTTTTGGAAATACGAGATAACCAGATGAATTGATCCCCATAATTTCTAATGCATCAATTTGCTCGGTTACTCTCATGGTACCAATCTCAGATGCAATGGAACTTCCAACTTTACCGGCTAGTACCAGCATAATGATTGTTGGAGAAAATTCAATAATCATTGTATCACGGGCTACCAATCCCACCACATACAAGGGTACCAGCGGATTTACCAGATTATAAACTGTTTGAATAGTTATGACCGCTCCCATGAATACCGAAATCAACGAAACAATCCCCAGTGAACTCACTCCAATCGATTCCATCTCCTCCAATACCCTCCTTCGGTAAATTGAAAATTTTTCAGGCTTCCCAAAAAGAGAAGCCATGAAAAGCCAATACCTGCCTAAATGAAAAAATATTTTCATGGATGAATTATGTTGTTTCGGGGCATAAAATTAGTGATAATTCGCGTTACCTTTGTCTCAACATGATCCCAATGGCACCAAATTCTGTTTTTAACACCTTTATTAAGGCTTCACTTAAAATAATTGCTGTGTTGGTGTTAACTTCATTACTGTCAGGTTGTTTTGTCTTCAAAAAGAAGTGTGATTGCCCTTCTTTCGGTAAATCCCGAACTTCTAAAACCGCTGTTTCCTGAAATTATTGAAATCTTTTTAATGCATGATAAAAATCAACTCCGTTGTTAACGAATCTTAACTATTTTAGCGGTTTATTTGTAATGATTCTAAATAACTGACTTTATGCAAGGCGATTTTAAGAAGTTATCTGAGATAAAACTAGGCGAAAGTGCTGTTATTGAGAGCTTTACTGATGACACCATGAAATTAAAACTTTTAGAAATGGGATGTTTGCCAGGGGAAGTTGTAACTGTAACCCGTTTTGCTCCTTTTGGTGATCCAATGGCGATTGCGGTGGCTGATTCTATGTTGAGTCTGAGAATGTCAGAAGCAGCAAATGTTTTGGTTAGTGTCCGTTCCTAAGCTTCATTTGCACAGATCAGGAAATGATAAAACGCCTCAAAGTTTCTTTAGTTGGTAATCCAAATTCCGGTAAATCAACCTTATTTAACCGGTTAACCGGATTAAATCAGAAAATTGCCAATTTTCCGGGTGTTACTGTCGAAAAAAAGACCGGCAGCATGACCATTAATTCCGGTGATGGTTTTGATTATCAAATTGATATAACTGATTTACCGGGAACTTATTCTTTATATCCTAAAACTCTGGAAGAACAAATTCCTTTTCAGGTTTTATGTGACCCGACCAATGAATCTCATCCTGATGTCACGGTTATTATAGCCGACGGTACCAACCTAAAGCGCAGCCTGTTTTTATGTTCTCAGATTGTAGATCTGAAATCGCCGGCAATTCTGGTGGTAAACATGATGGATCAGGTGACGAAAAGTGGTGTAGAAATTAATTTTATCCGTCTTTCCAAGGAGCTGGGAATACCGGTTATTCCAATGAATGCCCGTGATGGGGACGGTATCGATTTTCTAAAAAAAGCCATAATTTCTAAGATCACTGTTCCGGAAAACGATTTTATTGATACAGCATTATTTGCTCCGGAGGTTGTTCAGTCGATCCGACAATCGGTGAAGCTCAATAGTAATTATGTAGCATTTCAGATTGCTAACAATATTGATCAGATCAGTTTTTTCAACGACCGCCAGGAGCGAAGAGCACAAATCAAGGAGATATTAAATCGCCATGGATTCGATCACTCCATCATGCAGGCTTCAGAAACATTGAAGCGTTATGAGGTGATTTCATTGCTGGTGAAGCAGGTTGTTAAAGCTAAAAATGCAATTCCTTCCAAAGAGAAAACATTTACCAAAAAGCTCGATAATTTATTGATGCACCGCTTTTGGGGTTACTTCATTTTTCTGGCGATTTTATTCGTGATTTTTCAAGCTGTATTTGCCTGGGCAGCCTGGCCCATGGAGATGGTTGATGAGGCATTTACCTGGATGAGTATCAAAGTTCACGATGCAATCCCTGAAGGTGTGTTCAACGACTTGCTGGTAGAAGGTATTCTGGCAGGTTTAGGTGGAGTGGTAATTTTCATTCCTCAAATTGTGCTGTTGTTCACTTTCATCGCTATTCTGGAAGATACCGGTTACATGGCCAGAGTTAGTTTTATGATGGATAAACTACTCAGGAGATTTGGATTAAACGGACGTTCTGTAATTCCTTTGATTAGTGGTGTTGCCTGTGCTGTACCTGCAATTTTATCGGCTCGCACTATTGCCAGTTGGAAAGAGCGATTGATTACCATTTTAGTGACGCCGTTGATGAGTTGTTCGGCTCGACTGCCGGTTTATGCACTATTAATCTCATTGGTTGTTCCTGATCACAAATATTTGGGAATCATAGGGTTGCAAGGATTGGTGTTGTTTGCTTTGTATTTAATAGGATTTATTGCAGCCATGGGTTCTGCATTGCTGATGAAATTTCTGGTGAAAGCAAAAGAGCGTTCCTATTTCATCATGGAAATCCCGGTTTACCGGATGCCCAGATGGAAAAACATTGGTTATACCATCGTTGAGAAAGTCAGGGTTTTTATATTTGAAGCAGGTAAAGTTATTGTTGCCATCTCCGTGGTTTTGTGGGTTTTGTCCTCATCCGGTCCGGGGGCAGCATTTAAAGATGTTAAAAGTCAACTCGAAACAGCCGATCCTGCTGATACTCAACTCCAAAATCATCTTGCTGCAGAGAAACTAAGGTTGTCATATGCAGGTATAACAGGGAGGGCAATTGAACCCATTATTGAACCATTGGGATTTGATTGGAAAATAGGTATTGCATTGATTACCAGCTTTGCCGCCCGTGAAGTCTTCGTCGGTACCATGTCTACGATTTACAGTGTAGGAGGAAGTGATGAAGATATTGCAACTGTAAGGGAGAAAATGATGGCTGAAAAAAATGATAAAACTGGTCTTCCGCAATACAATTTGGCTGTCGGCTGGAGTTTGATGCTATTTTATGCATTTGCCATGCAATGTATGAGCACGATGGCAGTAGTAAGGCGTGAAACTGGCAGCTGGAAATGGCCCCTGATTCAATTTGCATTTATGGGAGTTTTGGCCTACATTTCGTCTTTCATAATCTTTCGGATTTTAAGCTAATTTTACAGCCGTGAATATCTCTGATCTTGCAAGTGCATTTTCAAAATATGTGCCCTCCAAAGCACTCGATACGTGTGTGGACTGGATTGTGGATTATAAAATCGCCGTTCGTATTACAAAAAGCCGAAACAGCAAGTATGGCGATTACCGACCACCTGCTGATGGCAAAGGACACCGGATTTCGGTAAATCATGACCTGAACAAATATGCATTCCTGCTTACTTTTACACATGAGGTAGCGCATTTAATCACCTACAACAAACACAAGTTCCGCATTGATCCGCACGGCCGTGAGTGGAAAAGTGAGTTTAAAAGACTCATGACACCGTTCTTGCGGGAAGCAATTTTCCCAAGGGATCTTGTAATTGCTATTCAAAATTATCTCGATAATCCTGCAGCATCCAGTTGTTCCGATATCAATTTAATGAGGGCACTTGGAAAGTATGATAAGCGTGATGAACAATGGAAATTACTGGAAGAAATTGCTCTCAACACACCGTTCCGAATTCGTTCCGGACGTCAGTTCATTAAGGGTGAATTACTCAATAAAAATTTTTGTTGTACCTGTCTGAAAAGTAAACATAAGTACGTTATAAATCCCCTCACAGAAGTTCAACCACTGCAGCCGCAACACAAAAGCAGTGGCGGGTTGCGCTCCTGAAAAAACTAAATCAATGGCAATCACTGAAAATGCTGAAGCATTGCAAGTAGCAGAAATGGCTTCTACTCTGATCGGGTCAGAAATCATAAAGCAATCGAATGATATCAATGAAAAAATCCGGAAAGGAGAAAAAATTTATAATTTAACGATTGGTGATTTCGATCCTTCCATTTTTCCGATTCCGAATACCTTGCTTGAAGAGATTTTAGCTGCTTATAAACACGGACACACCAATTATCCAATGGCAAACGGTATGCCCGATTTGCGGAAGTCGGTGAGTGAATTTATCAAAAAGTTTCAGTTGCTGGATTATAGTGCCGATGAAATTTTAATTTCAGGAGGATCACGTCCACTTATTTATGCCATCTACAAAACATTGGTTGATCCGGGTGATAAAGTTGTCTTCCCGGTTCCATCCTGGAATAACAACCACTATTGTCATTTATCACAGGCAAAAGCCATCATGGTTGAAACTACTGCAGAAGCGAACTTTATGCCAACTGCAGCCCAATTAAAGCCATTCATTGCTGATGCCAGAATGCTTGCTCTTTGCAGTCCGTTAAATCCCACAGGAACAGTTTTCACCAGAGAGGCACTCGACGAAATTTGTCAGATGGTGATTGCAGAAAATATTCGCAGGGCGGGTAAGCAAAAGCCACTTTATATACTTTACGATCAGGTTTATTCGGTTTTATGTTTTGGCGATACCAAACATATTGATCCGGTAAGTCTTTATCCTGAGTTAAGAGATTATACCGTTTGCGTGGATGGAATTTCAAAAGCATTTGCAGCAACCGGAGTGAGGGTAGGTTGGGCATTTGGTCCCGATTTTATCATGAGTAAAATGCGATCTATTTTATCTCATGTAGGCGCCTGGGCACCTAAGGCAGAACAGATTGCTACCGGTAAGTTCTTACAGCAAGAACATGAGGTAGATTCGTTCCTGAAGCATTTCTTAAAAGAAATTGAAGATAGGTTGCATGGATTTTATCAAGGGCTGTTGTCGCTTCGCGCAGAAGGACACCGCGTTGATGTAATTGCTCCACAGGCTGCTATTTATCTCACCGTCAGATTCGACCTAATTGGTATGAAAACAGCTTCCGGACATATCATTCAAAATACTCAGGATATCACGGATTTTCTGTGTGATGAAGCAAAACTGGCAATCGTTCCATTTTCGTCATTTGGATCAACTACCAACGGAACCTGGTACCGATTGTCGGTTGGTGTTGCCAAGGCAGAATCTGTAGAAGTTATTATCGAAAATCTGAGATCAGCATTATCGAAATTAAGCTGATTTGGGACGTGTTATCTCTTGATTCAGGGGAATTTAGCATACGAATTAGTTAATGCCAACATAATGAGGGTATAAACTTTCCGAAAAAATAGCTTCGAACTCATAAAGATTTACTTTTTTTGCAGAAATTTTCAAGGCTGATGATGTAACCTGATTTTAGGTTCTGCGTCAAAGGCTCTAACAAATACTGAAATGAATAATAATTACTGTGTGATAATGGCCGGTGGCATTGGTAGCCGCTTTTGGCCTATGAGTCGCAATGCTTTCCCAAAACAATTTCTCGATATTCTTGGAACAGGTAAAACCTTGCTTCAGCAAACCTACGACCGCTTTCTGAAGGCATGCCCGAAAGAGAATATTTTTGTGGTAACCAATGAAGCTTATGTTGATCTGGTAAAGCAACAGCTACCCGACTTAGATCCATCGCAAGTATTGGGAGAGCCTTTCCGTAAAAATACCGCTCCTTGTATCGCTTATGCCAGTTACAAAATTTCGCATTTGAATCCGAATGCTAAAATTGTAGTTGCCCCAAGCGATCATGTGATTCTTAAAGAAGAAGCATTCATTAAGGCAATTTTAAAAGGGCTAAGTTTCGTAGATACCAATGAAAGCCTGCTCACACTAGGAATTCAGCCAAGCCGTCCCGATACCGGTTATGGCTATATTCAGTTTATTGACGATAAACAACAGGAAGAAAATAAGATTTCCAAGGTTAAAACCTTTACAGAAAAGCCGAATCTTGAAATGGCGAATTTTTTCCTTCAAACCGGAGAGTTCCTCTGGAATGCAGGTATTTTCCTTTGGAGTGTAAAAAGCATCCAGAAAGCACTGAAAGAACACCTTCCTGAAATAGATGGTTTGTTCCATGAAGCAGCAGCACATTTCAAAACAGCCGATGAAAATGAGTTTGTAAGAAAGGCTTATGAACAATGTACAAACATCTCAATCGATTTCGGTGTGATGGAAAAAGCGAAAAACGTTTTTGTAATGAGTGCTGAATTTGGCTGGAGTGATTTAGGTACTTATGGTTCCCTATATGAGCACATCCGCCATGATGCCAACGAAAATGCTGTGGTAGGAAAAAATGTGATGGTTTACGATACCAAAAATTGTATCATCAATGTACCAAAAGAAAAATTAGTAGTGGTTCAAGGTCTCGATGACTATATCGTTGTTGAATCAGACAATACCTTGCTCATTTGCCGCAAAACAGATGAACAGCAAATACGTCAGTTTGTAAACGATGTGAAACTCAATAAAGGGGAGAAGTTCGTTTAATTGATTTCAATTTCACTTTCTTAACCTTTCAGTCGCCGGTATTTTACAAACCAGCTCTTGACTTTCATCTGGATAACTCCAAAGAAAGCTTCTTTAAAAATACCGCTGCTCATCTTGGATTGTCCCTCCTGACGATCAGTAAAAATGATGGGTACTTCAAAAATTTTATAACCTAGTTTCCAGGTCGTGAACTTCATTTCAATCTGAAAGGCATAACCCATAAATTTAATCTTGTTCAGATTAATTGCTTCCAGAACTTCTCTGCGGTAACACTTAAATCCAGCTGTTGCATCCCGCACAGGCATTCGGGTAATCAAACGTACATAGGCCGACGCATAATAGGACATGATAACTCTTCCCATCGGCCAGTTTACCACATTCACACCTTTGATATATCTGGAGCCAATTGCCAGGTCTGCCTTTTCTTTGATACATGCTTCCCGCAACCTGATTAAATCGGCTGGGTTATGTGAGAAATCGGCATCCATTTCATAAATAAAAGCATAGCTTTTCTGCAATGCCCAGCGGAAGCCATGAATGTAAGCAGTTCCCAATCCTAATTTCCCCGACCTTTCTTCAAGAAATAAGCGATCCGGAAATTCTTTCATCAACTGCTTGACAATTACTGCAGTGCCATCTTTGGAATTATCGTCGACTACCAAAATATGAAACGGATGTGGCAGGGCAAAGACTGCCCGGGAGATCGCTTCTATGTTCTCCTTTTCATTGTAAGTTGGAATAATTACAAGACTGTCCGACAACGATTTTCTTTTTTCAGATATTTTTAATGGATAGTAATTGCAGCAATTACCATTTCAATAGCCAGGCAAAAATCAATGGTGCTACAATGGTAGCATCTGATTCCACAATAAATTTCGGAGTTTTTATATCGAGTTTACCCCAGGTAATTTTTTCATTAGGAACAGCTCCGGAGTAAGATCCATAACTGGTTGTGGAGTCGGAAATCTGACAGAAATAACTCCAGAAAGGAACATCATGCATTTCCATATCCTGATAAAGCATAGGTACCACGCAAATCGGGAAATCACCTGCTATACCACCACCAATCTGGAAGAAACCAACACCTTTTCCACCTGAGTTTTTGGTGTACCAGTCTGCCAACCAGGTCATGTACTCAATACCTGACTTCATAGTTGAAGGTGAAAGCTCTTTCTTAATGCAATAAGATGCAAAAATATTACCCATGGTACTGTCTTCCCAGCCGGGTACAATTATCGGCAAATTACGCTCAGCGGCTGCAATCATCCAGGAGTTTTTAGTATCAATTTCATAATGCTCTTTCATTACACCTGAAAGCAGCAATTTGTACATGTATTCATGAGGAAAATAACGTTCACCTTTATCGTTCGCATCTTTCCAGATTTTATAAATATGTTTTTGGATGCGACGGAATGCTTCTTCTTCAGGAATGCAGGTGTCAGTAACACGATTGAAACCGTGCTCCAGCAAATCCCACTCTTCCTGTGGACTCAGATCACGGTAATTTGGAACTCTTTTATAGTGGCTGTGAGCAACCAGATTCATGATATCTTCTTCCAGATTAGCACCTGTGCACGATATGATGTCAACTTTTCCCTGACGGATCATCTCGGCAAGTGAAATACCTAATTCTGCAGTACTCATCGCACCGGCTAACGTAATCATCATCTTGCCACCTTCCAGCAAATGGGTTTCATAACCTTTGGCTGCATCCATCAAAGCGGCGGCATTAAAGTGGCGATAGTGATGTTCAATAAATTGTGAAACGGGTCCTCTGTTCATAGCAATGTGATTTATAGAATGGCAAAGATACTAATATAGTGCAAGTTGACCAACCGTTTGCGGCAGTGTAATGCTTTGATAATCAGAAACTAGTTCTGATTTGAGGTTTAAGGATACTTTAAAAATGACATTTACTGCAGTTCGCATTCAGTCTATTGACCATCCTGAAATTTGTTTAATTCGGTAATATATTTACATTTACCACTCTTAACTAACTATTTCTTAACCTAACACTTATCATTAAATATTATGGACGCACAAAAAGTTGACATGTACCTGATGGCCAACGGCAAGTTTTTCGAAGGAGCAACAATTCCTATGGTCAGGGATAATTTGATGAAACTCGACGATTCAAAATTTATTGTTTTGCAAACATTGAATCTGAAAGATCCTACTACAATTTTGATTGTTTCTCTTTTAGGAGGAAGCCTGGGAATCGATCGTTTTATGCTTGGCGATACAGGCCTTGGCATTGCCAAATTACTCACTTGTGGTGGTTTGGGAATCTGGGCTATTGTTGATTGGTTCATGGTAATGCCACGCACCCGTGAGCTGAATCTCCAAAAATTAAATTCACTATTCATTTAATCGAATGAAAGGCGAAAAATTTCGCATATACGCCATTTTCGGACTGCTCACTTCGGGCTCACTGATCTGGTTGATATGGAATTTCCTTTTGCCCGGTGATACAGCATTTATTTGTATGTTTCATCAGGCAACAGGATTGCCTTGCCCTTCTTGCGGGACAACAACATCTGTTTTGCAAATTTTGAATGGGAATTTTAGTGATGCCTTCGATAAGAATATCCTGGGCTTTCCTGCATTTATTGCCTTAATAATATTAACGTGTTGGCTGGGGTTTGATTTTATCTCGCGCAGGTCAACTTTTTTCAGTGCTTATCAATCATCTGAAAACTGGATCAAAAAGCATCCTGTTGTGCTTGCCATGATGTTATCATGTATAGCAGTAAATTGGATTTTTTTAATTGCAAAACATGGCTGAGGTATCAACATTTGCTTATCAACCCGATGATCACGAAAGTGAAAAAGCATCGAATGGTTATTTAATGTCACTACTTGCCTTTATGGTAGGCTTACCACTTCCAATTGTAAATCTCATTGCCACTTTAATATTTTATCTTGGCAACCGCAAATCGACTCACTTTGTGAGATGGCATTGTACCCAGGCACTGTTATCACAACTGACGGTTTTGGTGATGAATAGTATTGGATTTTCATGGACACTGAAAATTATTTTTACAGATCTTGAAATCAGCAATGATTATGTTGCTTATATGATTACAGTTTTCCTGTTTAATCTCACAGAAATAATTGCAACTATTTATGCTGCTCAGCAGGTCAGAAAAGGAAAGCATGTGCACCTTTGGTTTTTTGGTACAGTAACCGATTTAATTGTCACCAAATAATGAAAGCACTATTTCAATTATTGCTGATCGTAGGCTCTTTCTTTGCAATCTGGTTTGCATTGTCAAAAATTGATTTTACCGGAAGATATGAGTTGGATACACTTTCAGAAAAGAATGAAAAAAAATTAGGTTCACTGATATGGGAAGCGATTGAAAGTTCAGAGGAAGTTATCAGAAAAGATTCTGTGAACTACATTGTTGAAACTATCACCGAACGCATCTGTAAAGAGAATAAAATCGATTACAAAAAAGTAAAAGTTCATGTTATTGATAAAGATGAGGTGAATGCTTTTACTCTACCCGACAGGCATCTGGTTGTTTACAAGGGACTCATTACTTATTCAAAATCGCCGGAAGAAGTAGCAGGTGTCATAGCCCACGAACTTGCTCACATGGAACTGAATCATGTGATGAAAAAGCTAATTAAGGAAGTTGGATTAAGTATGTTATTTGCAATCACCGGCGGAAACGGAAGTTTTGAAATTCTGACAGAGGTAGGTAAAACCTTATCCGGAACAGCATTTGACCGGGAGCAGGAACGTGAGGCAGATATGAAAGCAATTGATTTGATGGCACAAGCTGAAATTGATCCAGTTCACCTGGCTAATTTTTTATTTAGGCTTTCGGCCAATGATTCCGATTTTTCTGATGAGCTTGAATTAATAAGCACACACCCCGGTTCGAAAGAAAGAGCTGCACAGATTTTAACGGAAATAAAAGATAAGAAAATTACACCAAAATTATTTGATTTTGGTGACTGGGAATTGATCCGTGATCCTGAATGGCAAGGATATTAAAAGCTTATTTTTTCTTCAGCAGCACAACATAAACCGGGAAGTGATCGCTGTAGCCTTTCATGTAAACATCGAAATCAAAAGTACGTAACGGATAGCCTCTGTAACGACCCGATTTCTGCACCATAAATGGGCGATTAAAAATCACAGCTTTTTGAAAGAAAAATCCTTTTTGTTCTTTTTTCAAATATGGTTGTGTAAGTACAATCTGATCAAATAAATTCCATGCATCATTGTAAGCGAGTGTACCAATACCTTTTTTGTAATAGTTGGTCCATGGGTTGTACAATTCACCTGGGTTCAGTTTGTCGATATCGCCTTTGGCATTAATTACATTCAGAACACTTGGACTCAATGGATCGTCATTCAAATCGCCCATCAACATAATTTTTGCTTCAGGATGTAATGAAATAATACTGTCCATTTTCGCTTTTGCTACTCCTGCAGCAAGTGCACGGCCGGGAGCAGATGCTTCTTCACCACCTCTTCGGGAAGGCCAGTGATTAACAAAGAAGTACATTGGTTCACCATTGAACAATCCATAAACCCATAACACATCACGTGTGGCATAAGGAGTTCCATCTGCGTTTTTCAAAGGTACATTCAAAGAGCCTGATTCGAGAACTTTAAAATAAGTAGGATTGTAAAGAAGTCCTACATCAATTCCCCGCTGATCAGGTGAATCATAATGCACTACCTTATAATTACGGTCCTTTATTTTAGGCATTGCGCAAAGATCTTCCAATACCCTGCGATTTTCAACTTCGGCAACACCTAAAACTGCTACTCCATCGGGAGTGTCATCTTTACCCAAAAGAGAGAGGATATGGGATAAATTACGGAGTTTGTCCTGATAGACTTCAGGGGTATACAATTTACTGCTGGTCGGCAGCCATTCCTCATCATTAATAGTGGTATCATCTTCCGTATCGAACAGGTTTTCCAGATTATAAAAACCTACACATGCTACCTTATATTGTTGTGTTTCAGTATCCTGAGCAACGCAAAAATTTACGTAAAGTGCTGAAAATAAGAATAATACAAGTAATTTCTTCATGGTTTTTGCGTTATTTTGCGGTTGCAAATCTACGAAACCCGACCCGAATTACTTGAGTTTGCTTTAATTTAATACCGGGTTAACAATTTTATGAACAACCCTGGTAGCCTATTCGGGGGTTTTACCTATCTTTGCCGTCCCTAAACACCCCTGCATCCCGGGACAATTCCATACTATGAACATATTCCGATTTGTGCTAACAATTGCACTTGTTGTTGTTAGTCATTGCACGTTTGCTCAAAACGCTAAAGTTAAAGGTATCATTACAGATGACCTGAATAATTTTGTTGAAGGAGCTGTAGTTTCTCTTAAAGGTACTACCTACACAGCCACAACCGATAAAAACGGTTTATTCCAAATGGAAAATGTTCCTGTGGGTGATTACACGGTTGAGGTAACAGCTGAAAATCATACTCCTTATTCGCAAGCGATTAAAGTTACAGGTGCTGAAACTGATTTAGGATTTCTGAATACCACCACATCACTTTCGATGGCGGAGGAATCACAGGATAATATACCAACTGTTTCCCTTTCGGATACAGATGTAAAGGAGTCTTCAACGCAATCGGTTTCTGGAGTGCTCAATGCTTCCCGTGATGCCTTTAATGCGGCAGCTTCTTTTACTTTCAGCGCTGCACGATTCAAAGTTCGCGGATACGACAATGACAATAATGTCACGTACATGAATGGTGTTCCAATGACTGATCTGGTTAGTGGTAACTCTATGTTCTATTTGTGGGGCGGATTGAATGATGTAACCCGTAACCGTGAAAGTTTTACAGGACTCACTGCTTCCGGATTTGCATTTGGTGGCATTGGTGGCGGTACATTCCTTGATACCAGAGCATCCAAACAAAGAAAACAATTGCAGGCATCATTTGCACTTTCAAACCGTGCCTATGAAAATCGTGCAATGGTTACTTATGGAACAGGTTTATTAAAAGGTGGTTGGGCATTTGCCGGATCATTATCAAGAAGATGGTCTGATGAAGGTTATGTTCCCGGAACATACTACAGCGGTTGGTCTTATTTTTTAGCAGGTGAAAAAATTCTAAATACCGATCACTCTATCAGTCTGACCGCTTTTGGAACTCCTACAGAAAGAGGTAAATCTTCTCCTGCCATGCAGGAAATGTATGATTTAGCAGGTTCCAATTATTACAACCCATCCTGGGGATACCAGAATGGAGAAAAAAGAAATGCTTCCGTAAACATCAGTCACCAGCCAACAGTTATTTTATCACACGACTGGAAGATCAATAACCTTTCAACACTGAAGTCTTCTTTCGGTTATACATTCGGAGAGAATATAAATACCGGCTTAGATTGGTATAATGCACCTGATCCTCGCCCTGATTTTTATCGCAAATTGCCGAGTTATATCGATGATCCTGCAGTTGCACAGATGGTGGCAGATCAATTACGTAATAATGAAACTTTACGTCAGATTCAATGGGATGATCTTTACGAAATTAACCTGAATTCATTCGAAACAATTCAAAATGCCAATGGCATTACCGGAAGCACATACTCAGGTAAAAGATCAAAGTATATTCTTGAAGAAAGAGTTGCTGATTCCAGAAAAATGCACATCAGTACCAATTATAATGCATCCTTTAGTGACAATACACAATTTTCTGCTGGTGCCTCATTCATGAAGCAGAAAACAGATAATTTTAAACGTGTAAAAGATCTTCTTGGAGGCGAGTTTTATGTAGATATCAATCAATATGCAGAGCAGGATTTTGCAGATTCTTTGAATGCTATACAGAATGATGCCAACAACCCGAATCGTATTTTGAAAGAAGGTGATAAATTTGGTTACAACTATACTTCCGATATCATTCAGATTTCAGCATGGTTGCAAAACCAGTGGAAATTCGACAGAATTGATGTTTTTGGTGCAGTGCAGATTTCACAAACCAGTTACAAGCGTATTGGTAATGTGAAAAACGGATTGTTCCAGAATAATTCATTTGGTGAATCTAAAACCCAGAACTTCGTTAATTATGCAGTTAAGGGAGGAGCAACCTACAAGCTGAATGGAAGAAATTATTTATTTATGAATGTAGCCCAAATGACTCGCGCACCGTTTTTTGAGAATGCTTTCGTATCTGCCCGTACCAGAAATCAATATGTTCCCGGTTTAACCGAAGAGCGTATTTTCAGTACAGAAGGTGGTTATTTATTGAGAGCACCAAAAGTGAAAGCCCGTGCTGTAGTATATTATACGCAATTCTCAAATCAAACGAACACGGTAAGTTTCTACCATTCTGATTACAGGAATTTCGTGAACTATTCTATTACCGATATCGATAAACGTCACGTTGGTACTGAACTTGCACTTGATTACACACTTGGAAAAGGATTTTCTACGAGCATGGTTCTTGCCTTGGGTCAATATTATTATTCTTCCCGTCCTAATGCTACAATTTCAGTTGATAATACTTCTGAATTGCTTGCGAATGATGAAACGGTTTATGCTAAGAATTTTTATGTTGGTGGAACACCTCAGGATGCATTCACTCTAGGATTTAATTACCGTGCGAAAAAATTCTGGTTCGTAAATCTGAACTTTAACTATTACAACAATTCATACCTCGATTTCAATCCTGCCCGCCGCACAGAAGCTGCAGTTGATTTAGTTGATCAGACAACAACACAGTGGGATAATATCGTTACACAGGAAAAACTCGACAGTGAATTTACTATCGATTTCTTTGGTGGTAAATCCTGGAAATTGAATAATTATTTCAAGAGTATGAAGCGTAATAACTTCCTGGTATTGAATGTTGGAGTATCAAACATCCTTAACAATAAGGATCAGATTACAGGAGGGTATGAACAACTCCGCTATGATTATGTAGAGCGTAATCCTGATTCCTTTAAGCCCAAATACTTCTATGCATTTGGCACAACCTATTTCGTGAACCTGATCTTAAGAATGAACTAAAAATATAACTATAAAGTCATGAATATTAAAATGAGAAATTTACTGGCAGTAATAGCATTAATGGCTACTGTATTTATTTCATCCTGCAGAAAGGATGATTTTGATACACCACCTGCAGGCGGATCCGATCCGGCATTAATTGCCAACACTACTATCGCCGATTTGAAAGCCGGTTATGTAGCTGGAAATTTTGATTCCATTGATACGGATATCATTATTGCCGGTGTTGTAATTGCTGATGATAAATCAGGTAACTTTTACAAGACTATCGTACTTCAGGATTCAACCGGTGGTATTGCCATCCGTATTGACATCTCAGATTATTACACGAAATATCCTGTAGGTCGCCGTGTGTTTGTTAAATGTAAAGGCCTATGGTTAGGAGATTATAATGAACTGATTCAATTAGGTGGTTATGTTGATAATTCAAACCCTTCGCAGCCTTCTGTTGAACCAATTCCTTACACACTGGTAGATAATTATTTAATTCCCGGAGTTTATAACCTTACCGTAAATCCGAAATTGGTAACTATAAATCAGGTTCTTGCTGATCCTGATTTTTATCAGAATACTTTAATTCAACTCAATCAGGTTGAATTTGCTGATGCTGACACGGGAAAAACTTATGCTGATATGATATTGCAGCAATCCAGAAATCTGGTTGTGAAAAATTGCAGCGGTGGTTCAATCGAATTACGTTCAAGTAACTTCGCGAATTTTGGTGGCGATAATGTTCCTAATGGAAATGGTTCTCTGGTTTCCGTATTTAGTGTTTTCGGAAGCGATGCTCAGTTGTATATCCGCGACGTTAATGATGTAGCTATGGATACTACACGTTGTGCAGGAAATCCTCCTCCTCCTGGTGCAGGTGTAAATGAAACTTTCAGCAGCCAGACAAGCGGTTCTGATATTTCTTTGGCAGGATGGTCCAATACTGCAGTAGTTGGAAACAGATACTGGAGAGCAGCTTCTTTTAGTGGAGATACTTATGCACAGGCTACTGCCTTTGGTTCAAGTCTTCCAAACATGGAATCATGGTTGATTACTCCGGCTTTTGATTTAGCAACAGCTGATACGCTTTCTTTCCGTTCATCATGGGGATTCTTTGTCCACAATGGTTTATCGGTATGGATTTCTACCGATTATGACGGTGTAAATTTTGCATCTGCAACATGGACACAACTTACTTGCACTCTTGCCGTTCAGGCCGATGGTCAGTATGTGTGGATTCCTTCAGGAAATGTTCCTCTTACTTCATTCAGCGGAAATAGCGCTCATATCGGATTTAAATACTCTGGTGATGGCACTACAAATACTACAACATGGCGGATTGACGATGTGGTGGTGAAGTAACTATCGCAACTCATTGTTCCGTTTTATTGAAAACAATAAAGAAGGCTGTCTCACTGAAGACAGCCTTCTTTGCATAGATTATCCATTTTAATTCTTGAAATAATACCAAATATTGCTGCATGAAAAAATTACTGATCCTCTGCTTGTTTCTGATCACCAATCATTCTGTTTGGTCGCAGTTAATTTCTATTGCAGATGCACGGCTTCAACCTGCCGGCAGTACAGTTACAGTAAGCGGAATAATTACTTCAGGCTCAGAGTTCGGAACCATTCGATATATGCAGGATGGAACCGGTGGAATTGCAGTATTTAGCTCCGCACTTTCAACCACAGTTCGAGGTGATGTAGTTACTGTCACTGGTGTTACTTCTCAGTTTCAAAACCTCCTCGAGATTACTCCTGTAAATTCATGGTCGCTGCAGGCATCTGGAAATCCACTTCCTACACCTGTAGTTCTTACTCCTAATCAAGTGGTTGAAAATTATGAATCAATGTTGGTTCAAATCAACAATGTGAATTTTTCAACAACCGGAGTTTTTCAGGGGAATGCGAGTTATAATTTTACAAGCAATGGTGAAACCGGAGTGGTTTATATCCGCTCTTCAAACCCCTTGGTAGGTACAGCCATTCCAACAAGTAACATTACATTGTATGGTTTGGTATCTCAGTTTGCAACCCAATATCAGATTCTTCCAAGAGATATCAATGACCTGGTTACTTCTTCCGGCATTGCCATTACTACAACGCCTCATCCCTTGAATATAACTAACAATGGTTTTTTTGTTGCATGGAATACCAATATCCCCGGCGATGCATTTATTCGTTACGGAAATACTCCGAATCTGGAGTTGGGTTCAATTGCAGGCGGTACAGGAACTACCTCTCCGGTGATTGCCATTTCCGGAACTGATGCATCTGAATTATTTTATGTGCAGGCATTTTCTGTTGATGGAAATGATACCGCTTTCTCGGCAGTTAAATCTTATATCACAGCTTCTAATTCAACCGGAATTATTAAAACGTATTTCAACAGACCAGTTGATGTAAATGTTGCAAGTCCGTTTTCTAATACTGCGCAATATATATCACTGGCATTCGATGATACTTTAAAAGCTTACATCGACAGGGCAATTAACACCCTGGATATTGCTATTTATAGTTTTGATGCAACCAATACCGGATTGATTTCTGCTGCTATTAATGATGCCTATAATCGTGGAGTACAAGTTCGTATTGTTGCCGATGGTGGTAATGCTAATGCGGGACTTGCCAATCTAAATCCTGCTATACCTGTTTTGCTTTCTCCGACTACACCCGTCAGTTATTATGGCATTATGCACAATAAATTTTTTGTGATTGATGCTGATCATCCCGATGCAACGAAACCGGTTGTAATGAGTGGTTCGACTAACTGGAGTAGTGATCAGCTTACAGTCGACAGAAATAATCTTGTTTTTATTCAGGATCAGTCGTTGGCAAAAGTTTATGAAATGGAATTTGAAGAAATGTGGGGTGGAAGTGGGGCACAACCTGTACCGGCGAATTCTAAGTTTGGTCCCGACAAACAAGATAATACCCCTCATGAAATAAATGTTGCAGGAACCCTGGTTGAAAGTTATTTCAGTCCATCCGACAATACCAACAATCAAATTCTGCGCACTATTAATTCTGCCAACTACGAACTCTATTTTGCAACTTTAGTTTTCACCCGATTCGATTTAGCTTATGGTGTGGAAGAGCGTGTTGACGTGCATGGTGTATATGCTGCAGGAATTATGGATGATTCTACCAATGGCAGTGGAACATCATTTCTGATTATGCAAGGTGTCATGGGAAACAATATGCTGCTTTTTGATCATGCATCGCAACCTGGAATTCTGCATCATAAATATTTGATTGTAGATCAGGCTTATTTTGGCTCCGACCCTCTGGTGCTTACCGGCTCACACAACTGGAGTAGTACTGCCAATCTAAGAAATGATGAAAATACATTGATCATCCACAGTCAGCTTCAGGCTAATCAGTTTTATCAGGAATTTCATAATCTCTTTAATTCTAATGGTGGGGCAGTAGGTGTTTCTGAATTGTTTGATGCAACCACGAATTTGGTGGTTTATCCAAATCCGGCTACCACCGCTATAGGAATGAAAATGAATGATGTTAAAGATGAAAATCTGGCAGTCGAATTCTTAAGTCTTGATGGTAAAGTTGTTATTGAAAAATCGGTAACAGGTCAACAAATGGAAGAAGGAGTGCGCTTTGAAAATCATTCACTTTCGAAAGGTGTTTATGTGATTCGCATCACAGGTAAACTCACTAATGAAGTTCGCAAAGTTGTGATTCAGTAAACTACAACTTTTTATCAGTTATCCATTTTAGCATTGTCTCCAGAGTCCACTCTGCAGCCTCTGCATGTACCCAATGACCAGCTCCTGGAGCAGTTTGGATTTCAACATCCCCAAATTGTTCGAAAATGGCTTTTTCATCTTCGTAAGAAATGTAAGATGACCTTTCACCCTTGATAAATAAAGTTGGCAAAGGAAATATTCCGTTAAACTTAAGCTCCTCCCCAACATTTTCAATTTGTGCATTGATTGCAGCCAGATTAAATCGCCAGTCAAATTGATCTTTCTCTTTGCGATACAGATTTTTCATCAGAAATTGAATTACATCTTCTTCCTGAATAGATTGTCTTAATACCATTTCAGCATCCCCACGAGATTTCAGGGAATTGATATCGACAGATTGCAGTGCATCCAGAATTTCCCGGTGATGAACAGGGTAGAACCTTGGCGCTATGTCAACTATAATTAAACCTGAAAGCAATCCGGGATTTGTGAAACCCAATTGAAGAGCAGTTTTGCCACCCATCGAATGTCCCACTATCAAGGGTTTGGTCAATTTTTCAGTGGCAATTAATTCTTCCACATCTTGAGCCAAAACCTGGTAATTAAAACTGTCATCTTGCGGTGACTGGCCATGATTTCTTAAATCGGCAGTTATTACGTGATACCCGAATCCGGAAAGTGCTTTAGCAAATGTTTGCCAGTTATCGGATGATCCAAAAAGGCCATGGAGGATGACAATGGGTCGCCCGCTGCCGAATTTTCTTGTGAATAATTTCATATGGCAAAAATAACAGATAATTTACTGGTTTTGTTGGTTGATTTTCGCCCTTTCGACATTCATATTCTTTAAAAGGAATTGTATTTATAGGTATTTTTGCAGGCACATTTCACCCCAATATCATGCTTCTTATCCGGAAAGGTACTCCAGACGATTTGCCACAGGCACTGAGCCTGATTCAGGAGCTGGCTTTGTTTGAAAATGCACCCCATGAAGTGGTAACTACGGTTGCCCAAATGAAGGAGGATGGTTTTGGAGAAAATCCGGTTTTTAAGATGATTGTGGCCGAGCTTAATGGCGAATTGGTAGGCTTGGCTGTTTATTTCCTCAAATACAGTACCTGGAAAGGAAAGGGCGTTTATCTGGATGATCTTATAGTGAAAGAATCATACCGCAAGCACGGAATTGGCAAGTTGCTTTTTAATGCGGTTGTTGAAGATAGTGCAGCACTTAATGCCAAACAATTGCACTGGCAGGTACTCGACTGGAATGAAAATGCTATTAATTTCTATAAAAAATATAACGCAACATTCGACGACGAATGGATCAATTGCAAGTTGAGCGATATTCAGTTGAATGATATAATTGCAAACAATAAGAACCATGAAGGTATTTAAATTTGGTGGCGCATCTGTGAAAGATGCTGCGGCAGTACGAAATATGACAGCTATACTGAAAATGTTTTCAGCTGAAGAACTGGTGGTTGTTATTTCTGCAATGGGCAAAACTACCAATGCTTTGGAAAAAGTTACTAATGCTTATTTTTCAGATGCAGCCGAAGCTCACAAAAATCTGGAAATTGTAAAACAGTATCATCTGGAATTGATGGAAGAACTTTTCCCTGATAAATCGAATCCGGTATATAATCTGGTAAATAATTTGTTTGTGGAAATTGAATGGGTTCTCGAAGAGCAACCTGCCAGAAGTTATGCATTTGTTTATGATCAGATAGTTTCTCAAGGTGAACTGATTTCAACAACAATTATAAGTAATTACCTCAATGCATCAGGGGTATCAAATACCTGGCTCGATGCACGCGATTGTATTCAAACCGACAATAATTACCGTGAAGGAAATGTTGATTGGGAATTGACTCAGGATCTTACCAGCTCAAAAATTGATGCATTGTTCAAGAAAAATAAAATTGTAATCACACAAGGGTTTATTGGTGGCACATCTGAAAATTTTACTACCACTCTCGGTCGTGAAGGATCCGATTATTCAGCAGCAATTTTTGCTTATTGCATGAATGCAGATGGTGTGTTTATCTGGAAAGATGTCCCGGGCGTTTTAAATGCTGATCCAAAATTTTATAAAGAAGCGCAGAAGTTGGAGCGTATGAGTTACCATGATGCTATTGAGTTAGCTTATTATGGTGCATCGGTAATTCATCCCAAAACCATTAAGCCACTTGAAAACAAGAATATTGCATTGCATGTTAAATCATTCGTGAATCCAGACTTACCCGGAACGGTGATTGGCAAAGACTTCCAAACCAAACCATTGATTCCGTCTTTTATTTTCAAAGAGAATCAGGTGTTGATCAGTATTGCAGCTAAAGATTTTTCATTCATTGCTGAGGAAAATCTAAGTGGAATTTTCGGACTCTTTGCACGACTTGGTGTAAAAATTAATCTGATGCAAAACTCTGCAATCAGTTTCTCTGTTTGTATTGATAATGATGCGCTCAAGACCCCGGAACTGATTAAAGAACTGATGAGCGACTATAAAGTTCGTTACAATGAAAATCTGCAGCTGTTTACGGTTCGGCATTATTACCCGTCTACCATTGAAATGTTAACAGCCGGTAAAGAAATTCTTCTCGAACAACGAAGCAGGCAAACAGCCCAGTTTGTAGTAAGGACCATAAACAATTAATGTATGTCACAGGAATTGAATATTCAAAACAGAAGTGCTGTAATTTTATGGCTTTTTAGTGGTTGTCTCTTAATATTTTTAATGGTAGTAGTAGGTGGCATCACGCGACTGACAGGATCAGGTTTATCTATTACCAGGTGGGATGTTGTAACCGGTTCGATTCCTCCTATGTCTGAGGCTGCCTGGGAAAAAGAATTTGCACACTACCAGGAATCACCACAATATAAATTGATCAATTCTCATTTCGGAATACATGAGTTTAAGCAAATTTATTGGTGGGAATATATTCACAGGTTAATCGGAAGAATCATAGGACTGGTTTTTATTATTCCTTTCATTTGGTTTCTGATTCGAAAGCAACTAAGCAAAGACCTGATCTGGAAATCACTTATTCTTTTTGGAATGGGTGGATTGCAGGGATTTATTGGTTGGTACATGGTGAGCAGCGGACTCGTTGATATTCCCAGTGTAAGTCATTACCGACTTGCCCTGCATCTCATTACTGCGTTTTTCACTTTTGGTTTAACCTTTTGGTTTGCATTCGAATTAATAAATACTGAAAAGTTGCAACTGACGGGATGGAAAAAGGGAATCAGAAAACTGGCTGTTGGAATTTTTGCAGTCACTGTTTTACAGATAATTTATGGAGCTTTCGTTGCAGGTATGAAAGCGGGACATATCTATAACACCTGGCCACTTATGGGTGATTCCTTAATTGCTGAATCGGTATTTTATGCCTTTAAAAATCTGGGCTGGGAAGCATTTGTAAATAACCTTTCCGGAGTGCAATTCATTCACCGTTATTTAGCTTATGTGGTTTTCTTCCTGATATTGTTTTTGGCTTACCGTGTATTCAAAATGCAAAAGTCTACAAACGAAAAACTGCTCCCTTCACAGTTGGGAGCAGTTTATTTTGTAGTAGTAGTAGTTATATGTCAGTTTATTTTAGGTGTGCTGACATTAATTTATAATGTTCCCGTTTGGATGGGTGTTACTCATCAGGTCTTTGCGTTTATTTTGTTCGCTGCCGAGATTTATCTGATTCACTTGTTCACCAGACAATCAGTTGCAGATGCAAAGCTAACCGGGGGTCTTAGATAAATTATTGAATAATCATCTTGACCGGACTTCCCAATCCTGTTTCATCTGCTATTCTGATCACATAAATACCAGGTGACAAAGCAGATGTTTCTAATCTGAAAGAGGCTGTACCTGCAGCAATTTCAGTCTTCTCTACTTCACGTCCTATTGCATCATAGATTACTAATGTGCTCTTGGTGTTTCGTGGATTCAAATTTACGAAGGTATAAGTTGATGCCGGATTTGGTTGGATAGAAACAGTTGTTTGTGATTGCAGGTTTTCCTGGATGTTATTGGTTCCTGGTAATACTTTAGTTACAAGCACATCATCAAAATAAAATCCATCATATTCCTGAAATCCATCGCTTACCAATTGGAAGCGAATGAGGATATTACTTCCCAGATAATCAGCTAAATCAATTTCTTCTTTCACCCACGATAATTGAAATCCTTCATAAAGAGGCTCATCTAATTCCTGGAATGCACTTCCCGGAACTGTGTATGTTCCGCATAATGGTGTCCAGCTGCCTCCTCCGTTAGTAGATGCTTCAACCTGAACAAAATCATAATTTGGTTCCAATGCCCATCGTGCATAAAAACTAAGAGTGGCATTCAAAGCATTGCTTAAGTCAATAGGAGTAGTGACTCTGACAGATTTATTTTCGTTGCCATTGTAATCGCCAATTGGTGAATCGGTAATTGATGCTGAAGGAGAATAAAATATAGTTGTGCTCGTTCCCCATTGCCCTGCATTCCATCCTGATGTTGTATTGGCATCCGATGCAAATACCGTAACAGGACTTCCAAAATATTTCACAATCGTATCAGTAAGTGTATACTGCCCGTTGTCAATGTTTAAAAGGAATTTGATTACATCACCATTGTTCATTGGAGTTGTTAATGCAAAAGAAATGGAATCGTTAATTTCCTGCAGTAATCCCAAGCCTGAGATCGATAGTGGTGCACCAGTTGAAACAATATTTGAAGTGATCGGTGTAAGGCTGATAGTGTAAGTTGCCAATGTGTCAAGTCCCAGTTGTTTTAAATTGAGTTGCACATAACCACCACCACTGTTTATTAATGATGGAGATGTTTCTGTAAGTTGTGCATACGGTCCTGCAAGTTGTGCCATGGTGATATTTTGAAAAATGGTATTCTGACATAGAGGAATAATTTCATTTGCCGGTGGCCAGAAACCAAATGCAGCATCTCCACATTCCGGAGTCATGGCAAATATTTTTGGTTTGGCACTCTGTTCTCCATACATCCAGTCATCTGAACTTCCATTTACAATATAGCCCACAGTCTGATCAGCTGTTCCATAGGTGTAGCCGTTATATGTTGTAAGGAGATTTCCATAATTGGCAAACAATGCACTGTCGGGTGTGTAAATAGAATAGTCATAACCCCAGGGATAAATAAGTAGATTTCCGAAGGTGTGATAATTTAATGCAATTCGGAATGAGCGGGAGTTTACAAAATCTCTCATGATTTGCGTTTCAGGTTCCGAGAAAGGAACGGTACCACGATAAGTTTCATCGCCGGTGAAAGGGGAGGAGCCATCATCATCAAAGCCCCAATTGTAACCGTAGTTTCTGTTAAGGTCGATGCCGAATGTACCATCCAAATTATCTCTTCTGTTCTTTCTCCACATCCCGCCACCGGAAGGATCTGTTAGTTCGTTGTATTGGTAGCCATCAGGATTTAAACAAGTAATGAAAAACATTTCTGTCCCGTTGACCAATCCTGAAATTTTAGCATCGCTTCCATAATTTTCAAGCAGGTACCACATATAAAAAATCAATTGTGACATACCACCTGGCTCTCTTGCGTGATGAACAGCTGAATACAATACTTCAGGTTCTGTTTCATCCACATTGGCATTATCAGAAATTTTAACATAGTAAACAGGTTGTCCTTCGATAGTAGTTCCGAAAGGTATGGCTTGTTTGACGGTGATTAGATTCGGAAATTTGGATGCCATAGAATCCAGATTTGCGATCATTTCCTGATACGTGAAGTAGCCTCCCATGCTTCCCAGCGAAAAGTTTGAAGGTGTTTGGTAAACAGGAGTTCCTGATACACAAGTTCCGGCTGCAGCAGAACGATGAGCGCTGACTCCCGGTGATTGATGTGCATAATGATGTTTGACATCATCAATCAATACCTCATACCGAAAACCGGCATTTTGAATTTTAGTAATCTCAGCCTGACTGAAATCGGAGACAAACCACACATTCTTTCGATAGTCGCCATGATCGGTTTCAATGCCCAGAGTGGTCAGTTTTACTAAACCGGCATCATTGGTATAAATCCGTAATCGTTTGTAGTTCCCTGTTTGAGCCAGGATTGATGTGCATGTTGCAAGAACTATTGCAAACACTAAAGCTGTTTTTTTCATAATTGTGGATTGTCTCACAAAGGTAGTAAGTAAGTATGGACACCCGGTAAAACCCGGGTGAATTAATGATTTATGATATTTTCATGACAAAATTACTGAATAGGGTAGTAAATCCGGGTCAGCCATTTGGTAGTGTCCTTCTCAACCATTGGGTCGGTAACATATTCTTCCCAGGGATTACCGGCTATAGTTTTTCCTTGCTTACGCGCCCATTCATCCATGAAAATATGCGCTTTTTCGGTGTCTATGTAATCGCCGTAAAAATCGAGTTTCATCACCTGAACTGAAGGTAACTCACGGGCAATAATATTGCCATCCGATTTACCACTTTTATCAACTGGAATAGCTGGCTCCATCACCACTTTATCTGCAGAAAATGATTCATAAACTGCCAGAACCGGCCCCGATTGTTTTAAGCCTTGTTTCATCATGGCTTCTCCGATTTTACCATAGCTTTCCCCAAGCTGCATTCCTATTTCGGATGGTTTGCAGGTTATTTTAATTGACATTATTTTCAAAGCATTGCTTTCCATAACCGATATTTCCCATTCTTTTTCTTCAGCCAAAGGAAGATTTTCGCAATGTTTTTTCAATCCATTCAAGGTTTTGTCGAAATCATCATTTAACATCTTTTCGAAGACAAGTCCGGGGAAAATGCGGCCAAAAAATGGAAGATCAATATCCATATAGGTGGTCACATTAGTACCTGAGTCGCCGGCTGCGAACCGCCAACCACCGGTTGAAATTCCCATCCCTTCAAAATTTAATGTGGTCACAATTTTTTCATTCGGCATACTTTCGGTGATGGTCAGGGTTCCGGCACCTGCAAGTTCATCGGTACTTCTCCATTTATGAATGGCACCTACACCTGCTTCAGGACCTTCATATGTCGATTGCATTTTAGGATCAATACTATCCCAATAAGACCATTTTTTCCACGTTTTCAGATGATTAACCTGATTAAATACCTGTGCTGCAGGCCGGTTTATGAACATTGATCGTTCAGCATGAATGGAAGAAGGTAAAAAAACGGAAACAACCGTAGCGAGAATCAGAATGATGAGGATGATAATTCCTGCGATTTTGAGTGCTTTCATAGCTTCTAATTTAGGATATCACAAGAGTACAAATTTTCATTCATAGTGCAAAATATATCCGGACCATGAATGCAACCGTTAAATCATAACGGATTTGATTGTACTTTTGCGACTAATGGCTGTTTTGAAGAAAATTCTGATTATCAGGTTTAGCTCTATTGGGGATATTGTGCTCACAACCCCTGTTGTAAGGTGCTTGAAGAATCAGTTGCCCGAAGTAGAAGTTCATTTTGTTACCAAGAAAGCTTTTGCAGGAGTTGTCAATAATAATAATTTCATTGACAAAGTCCATTTGCTAGATGATAATCTGGATGTTTTATTACAGCAACTAAAGGCAGAAAATTTCGATTTTATAGTCGATTTGCACAACAATTTAAGAAGCAAAAGAGTGATGTTGGCATTGGGTAAGCCCGGTGCTGCATTCAACAAACTTAATGTTGCAAAGTGGTTCAAGGTAAATTTTAAAATAGATTTTTTACCAGCGGTGCATATAGTTGATCGCTATATGGAGACTGTTCAGAAACTGGGTGTGATAAACGATCAAAAAGGACTCGATTTTTTTATTGCAGATAAGGATGAGGTAGATCTAACGACCCTGAGTCAGCCCTGGAGAAATGGGTATGTCGCGATGGTTATTGGTGCCAATCATGCAACTAAGAGAATGCCGCCTGAAAAGATGGCAGAAGTAATTGAAAAAATGAAACTGCCGGTTGTTTTAATAGGAGGGAAAGATGATTTGAAAGTAGCTGAGATTGTCCAGGGTCGTTTTCCGGAATTGGTAATGAATGTTTGTGGTAAATTCAATTTATCACAATCGGCATCGCTTGTCCGACAAGCCCGTTTTGTGATAACTCATGATACGGGATTAATGCATATAGCAGCCGCTTTTCACCAAAGAATACTTTCGGTTTGGGGTAACACCATTCCGGGTTTTGGTATGACCCCCTATTTACCGGACGGGAAAGGTGAATCGGTAATAATTGAAAATAATTCCTTGTCGTGCCGTCCATGCTCAAAAATAGGCTACGATAAATGTCCGAAATCCCACTTTAAGTGCATGAACGATCTGAATGTTAATGATTTAGTAAAAACAGCCCACTCCTGGTGGCAGCCAACATAAATCAATTTCAGGTTGGTTTTTTCCTTATTTTTGCACCGCCTTTGAAAAAAAGCAAATCAAGGACCCGTAGTTCAACTGGATAGAATGACAGATTCCGGTTCTGTTGGTTGGGGGTTCGAATCCCTTCGGGTCCGCCAGTATGAGACAACCTAAATCCCGCTATTGCGGGATTTTTAGTTTAAAAAATTCCGGAAAGCTCGCTTTCCAGGAATTTTTTAAACTAAAAATCTGCCTCGTTTACGAAGCGGATTTTGAAGGATTAAGGATTAAGGATTAAAGATTAAGGATTAAAGATTAAGGATTGCCAATGAAAAATGAAAAGACACTATCCCAATTCTCGTTTTCGTTCTCATTCCCATTCTCATTCTCACCAAAGAAGCTGTTTCAAATTAATGAAACAGCTTCTTTCGGGTGTGTTAAAAAATAAAAGCAATTAATCAGTCTCTGCGTCCGGTGCGACCGTAGTTTTCAGATCTGTTACCGCCTGAATTTGGATTGTTGTGACGTTGTGTTCTGAGTCTGCTTTCAGAGCCATAACCATCACCTCTTTCTTCATCCATTCTTCCGCGATATTCGCTGAAACGATTTTCTTCTCTGTCGGAATACCCACGGCTATTACCTGAGTGTTGACCGAAGTCACGATCACTACGGCGATTTTCATGACCATAATTACCATCATGATAGTTGGCATCATTATCACGGTTTCTATCTTCGTAATCGGTTGTTCCGCGATTCGAAAATTCCCGGTCTTCATGACGACTTCCAGAATTCATCAGACTGTCACGGTTGTCTCTATAAGATCTTCCTTGTGCACGGTTTGATTGACCTCTGTAGTCATCGTCGTTACCAAATCTTTCATCATATGGACGCGATGATGATTTGCCATATTGATGACCTGAACTTTCTGAAGATCCACCTTGGGTATATGTATCCCTTCTGTTTCCTGATACATGTGGACGGCGATCACCTTCTTCACGTCTTCCTTCATAATTCCGGCTAAATCTGCGATCATTATCAAGGATGTTTCCGGAAGGATATCTGTTTTCATCGGAATCGTCCCATTGGCGATTTCCTTGTCCATAGGAATTTTCGTGTTGTGAACCATATTGAGTTCCATAGCCAGTGTGTTGGCCGGGGCGATATTGCGTTCCATATCCTTGTCCGTATTCCTGACCCTGATTGTAACTGTTTCCCTGGCCATAGTTTCTTTCTGGACCAAATTGGTTGCCATAACCTGAGTACTGTCCCGGGCCACCATTTCCATGTTGTCCACCGTATTGATATGGATTATGTTGTCCATAATTCTGCTGACCCCACTGCTGTCCGGCATTTTGTCCGAAACGCTCGTGTTGTTGCTGTCCCCATTGCTGACCACCATGCTGACCATATCGTTGCTGTTGCTGCGATTGTCCCCATTGCTGACCTGATGGTTGACCATATCTTTCCTGATCATACGATTGTCCCCATTGTTGACCACCATGCTGACCATATCGCTGCTGTTGCTGCGATTGACCCCATTGCTGTCCTCCATATTGACCATATCGTTGCTGATCGTTCGATTGACCCCACTGCTGATCTTCATAAGAACCTCTTTGTTGACGATATTGTTGATCATAGGTTCCTTCGGTACGTTGATTTCTTTCATTTCCAAAGGTGTTGTCATTTCGTGAATCAGGTCCTTGTTGATTTCCTCGTCTGAAATCTGTTTGCTGATTTGATAGTCCTTTGCCTTTGGTTTTTTCACTGTCTTGTTCCTCTGAATCGTCCGCTTCACCTGTCAAACGACGATTCTCTTCATCGTAATTTTTGTCTTTCTTTTGATCTGAACCAAAATCAGATTTAGTAGCAGATTTTGAAATTTGTTGTTCCAGTTCACCGAGGTTTTTTTTGTCGGAACCCGGAGTAGTTGCCTTTGATGCTTCGGTAGCAGAAGTTTCGTCTTTTTTACCGAAGCTTGTGCCGGAGGTTGAAGTTGTTCCCGATTCATCTTTTAATTCTTTGGAATCAAAAGCATTTTCAGTTTTACCTGCTCCTGCAGTTTGTGTGTCAGTGTTGCTTCCATAATCGGAATCCCGATTGTCTTTTTTGTTTTTTTGCTGTGACATGGATTTTTTATTTTTAAGTTAGAATGAATAATTGAGTTACATCAAAGTCAGCATAATATATTCCATGTTTGATTTTACATTACAATAGTTCTGATTATCAATTGACAATGAAATTTTTAATATTTTTTAATTGTAGAATTTAATTCACAGCCGTGGAAGTTTTGCGCACTAAGTGATGATCGTGCCAACACTGATTGTTTATTATTATAGCTGGTCGTTGAAATTCAAATCAATTGATTTTGATGCTATAAAAGTTGAATATGCCAGTTAAAACATGAACTAAGGATTCTATGATATTCTTGTTGTTCAAATGTTTTCTCATTTATGGCATGCTTTTTTAAGATGCATACATGTTCAAAAAAATATTTTAACCTCAAAAACTTAAATTAAAATGAAAGCGATTCAGAAATTAAAATTTACTGTTGTGGTTTTATTAGCCTCTACAGTGTTTGGCGCATCTTCAGTGATGGCTCAAACTAATACCAAGAAAGAAGCGGATAAGCGAAATGATGCAAAATTCGAAAATGCTGATGATGCAGAATTGTTGGTGAAAGCCTATAATAGTGGAATGGCCGAAGTGAAACTAGCTGACAGAATGAAAACAAGAGCTGTATCTCCTGAAGTAAAAGCTCTGGCATCAAAAATGTCTATGGAACATTCAGCTATGAATGCGAAAATTCAGGAAGTAGCATCCAAGAAAAACATTTCTTTACCAACTCAATTAACAAATGATCAGGTTGAAGATGTTACTGATATTACTAAAGAAAGTGCAACAGAAATTGACATGGAGTATTTGGATCAACTTTCTGATTCTCACAAAAAGTCAATTGAGCTTTTTGAAAAAGGTTCAAAAGCAACTGATCTTGATATTCGTGATATTTTTATCAGCGGATTACCCAAAATCAGAGGCCATTACGACATGGTTCAGAATACCCGTCAAAAAATGAAAGATCAAAAAGAAAGTCAACGTAAATCTGGAATGAAATAATCGATTTACTGATTTAACCCTAAAACATTTTTAGTTCTTATTGCCACCTGTAATTTTCAGGTGGCAATAAGTTTTTGGATCGTATCAGTTGCCTGAAATTTTAGTTCGTAATTGGTTTATGTAACTTATTATTTTCATACCTTTGATTTTTAAGGGT
>JAEUTI010000038.1 GCA_016788065.1 Bacteroidia bacterium
ATTTACGGTAATATTTTTGGTAGCAGAAGCTGTACAACCATTACCATTGGTATAAGCATAAGTGATAGCATGTGTACCAACTCCTGCTGTGGCAGGATTAAACTGACCATTTGAAACACCGTTACCGGAGTAAGAACCACCTGCAGGTGAACCACCAGTTAAGGTAAGCAGAGCAGCATTGCTGCAAATGCTGGAGAAGTTTGCAAGTGTAACAACAGGTAGCGGATTAACAGTAACAGTAATATCGGCAGAAGAAACACAACCGAAAGCGTTGGCACCAATAACAGTGTAAGTAGTGGTAGCAGCAGGATTAGCAATTACGCTAACACCGGAAGTGTTGTTGAGACCGGTTGAAGGCGACCAGTTATAAGTATCAGCGCCATTTACATTTAAGGTAGCAGAATTACCTGCGCAAATTGTTACATCATTGCTGGTTGTTAAAACAGGTAATGGATTAACAGTTACAATTACATTTTCAATAGCCGTGCAGCCATTATTGCTTGTTCCAGTTATGGCATATGTAGTCGTCGTAACAGGAGAAGCAATTACAGTACTTCCGGTGGTAGCATTCAGACCTGTAGCCGGCGACCAGCTATATGTATTTGCTCCGGATGCAGAAAGTGTTGTATTGGATCCTTCACAGATGGAACTGTTTGAAGAAACATTAAGATTTACCTGATCAACATTTACTGTTGCAGTTGCTGTTCCTGTGCAGCCGGTGATTAGGTTGGTCACTAAAACAGAGTAGGTAGTATTGCCCGTCGGTGAAACAACAGCATTTGGATCAGTACTGGTGAATCCTGATGGAGATGAAGTCCATGAATAAGAAAGTTGAGTAGTGACCAGGTTATTCAGAGTTATGGTCCACGAGTTTATGGTTCCAATATCAACTCCGGCAAGATCGGTTACTTTTAATGTCCATGTTCCGTTAATGTTTCCTGTTAATGCGCTGAAGGCGCCATCAGGAATATAGGAGCCATTGAATGGCGGGCTTCCTGCAGCAATTGCAGTTCCTGCTGTCATGCTGAATATAGTATTATTAAAATTGTCACCACCGGCTCCTCTTCTGTTGCTGAGGTTTATGGTATTACCCGATGGAGCAATCAATGCAAGCACAAGATCTCCTGTGTAGGTATGAGTGATATTTACCTGAACAGATACAACAGAAGAAGCAGACAAAGTTGCCGGATTGATTCCCGAAACAGTTAATGGTGAAGAAACACCTGCAGAATTATTATCAGGAATATTGAATATAGTATTATTTGTAAATGATGTCTGAGCATTGCCGTTAGGAGGTGTTGTTACTGTAGTGTTGATGGTTGTCGACTGACCTTCACAAATTATTCCTGATACAGGTGCAGCAGAAACCGGAAGGCTTTGAACGGTTACGGATACAGGTAGTGAAGATGCAGAGCATGGGGATCCAACATCAGCTGTTACTGAATAGGTGCCAGCAGTGGTAACGGTAATCGACTGTGTGGTTTCACCGGTTGACCATAAGTAGGAGGGTGCCGGTGATGAAGTGAGAACAACAGAGCCACCAGGACAAATAGAAGTTGATCCGCTGACAGAAACAGTAGGAACGGTTCCAGCCTGCTTTGTGAGTGTGAAGGGAACAGCAATTACGTTATTTGATTCATCTGATTCAAGGAAGTTATTATTTGGATCCAAATGAACAACTATATAATACTGACCATTACATGTGCCCGGAGGAATTGTAATATACATACCATCCAGACTTTGATTATAAATATCGACATAACCTGCAGAAATTCCCTGCAAAGTTTGTGAGCATCCATATTGGCCTCCACCAAGTCCATAGTTTGGCATATTTGCACTCGTGAGTATTGTGTTATTGGAGTCAACACAATGGCCATTTGAACTGGTGCAATTACTAAGATCGAGCAGGCAAAATGATAGTTTCGCGCCTGTTCCAACGATAGGCCAGTTTAATGGATTCGGATCATTTGTTTGTGTGCGTAATGTATACAAACCCCAATCATCAACATGCTGATGCCCGTGAGATGGATGGAAGGTCATGGTACCTGCAGCTCTGTCATAAAAAGACATGGCATTTCCATCCTTATGATATACACGTTGTACAAGCAGTTGTTTTGGGGGAAGACCTGTTGTGGGACATGTTGTTGGTGCGGTACCTGTGATAGTATCTGTACCACATACGTAAGTTGTTGTTCCTCTTACTTCCAATGGCCCTAGTCCAATATTGGGTGTTGAAACGGAGATACGCAATCTGCCGTTTTCTACTCCATTTCCGGTTTGTGAATATTCAACTACTCCGGAGCCACCATTAATCAGAAGAGGTGGTCTGGCAACAATCATATCGGGAAGTAAATCACAATTGGTTACTCCGGAAGTAGCACATACACAAGTTGTTGCATTTGTAGTCGTGCATTGAGAGTTAACATTTAATACAACCCCCATTAAGAGAGCAAGGCATAGTACAATCCGTTTCATAGAAGAAGTGTTAGGGTATTTTGCAAGGGAATAATTCAAATATATGGCGAATATCTGAATTGTGCAAAAAATTGCATGGGAAATTGCATGGGGAGCTTAATATGCAAACATTCGGGATGCCTGAAAATGGAAATCCGGGAAGCCTTAAATAGCAAGCAATAATTATTTATTTCTACTTCCCAATTTCCCACCTGCGACTGCCATAGGAATATAGGCAAGAGCAAGATCCGTTACATTGAACCACATCGGTGCAGGTATCATAGATACTGCGACAATTCCACCCGTGAGGTTAAATAATCCTATAATTATTGCAAATAGCATTTTTCGGTTGGCAGCTATTAGTGCAGCCACAAGTGCACCGACAAAAGTTCCCATTGCATGTGCCAGAAATGGCATTAAAAAATGTTTGGGTTCGAATAAATGAATCGAAGCTTTTAACCCTTCCGGTGTTGTTACATCAGCACCTTCCGGGGGCGGAATAATTGAGCCACTGATGGTAATGATTCCCATATTTACTATGCCGCCCAGGATTAATCCCGCAACTACTGCTAAAATGTTTCTTACAATTGGATTCATAGTAGTTTTTCAGTTAATTAAATGTTTAAAAATTGAAAGTTTTAGAGTCCCGAATTTCAATGGTCGTTTGAAACTACAATTTTTGTATAGGATTCACTTTTGTTTTCAAATTGAATCCTCACAAAATAAACTCCTGAAGGTGAATCATGATTCAGAATTTTGATAGTTGAGTTTTGTATAGATATATCGAATTTCGCTTGTTGTCCGTGAACCGAAAAAACACGCACATTATCAATGGCACTGGTTGTAATTGCATTGATCGTTGTTTCCCGAGTAAAAGGATTAGGGTAGCATTTGATGGAAAGTTCGTTGTTTGGTACAGATGCAGTTCCTGAAGAGATATTTGGTTGTTGGTAACAGTTATCCATATCTTTATAGGAAGTTACGTTAGGAAGTGCTATTGAGGCTCCAAGGCTCACGGAATTCCCGGTTATTATTAATGGTCTTATGACAGGTGGAATTATACCATGGGCAAGGTATAATTTGTTGTTCATAAAAAACATCCCATATAAAAAGGAAAGCGTATTAAATGTTGAGTCGGCGATATAGGAATTGATTACATTCCCGGATGAATCAATAACTGTCAGTTCAGTTGTATTGCTAATAAATGGGCCTCTCAAAAAGTAAACATTCCCAGCACTATCGACTTCCAGATCTGCCACAGTAAAGGTTAAACTGGTATCCGTAAATATCTTCTGTAATACACCATTTGGAAGCAATCGTGAAATGCATTGGTCATTAACCTGGCCAACCGGTGAAATATGCTGAAAATATAAATAGTCACCGTAGCCTCCTGCATTAGCGTAAATTAAACTATCAGTTGCAACGGTTACCCATGAAGTGCCTGTGAATTTAATGATAGCGGCTGGAGCAACAACGGAACTATAAAAAGTTCTGTTTGTGCTCCCATTCATAAAATCATTGGCATAAGCCATAGCTAAAATGCTTGGAAATGGGGCAGTAGTTATTATTCCAAGATCAACAATATTCTGACCGTTTATTTGTAATTCGCGAATATTATTCGCAGAAGCCCCATAAAAAGAATTGGAATTACAAGGTATATCAATAACAGAATCTTCCTGACCAAAGAAATTTTGTGCTAAAAGAAAATTACATTGCAATAGCAGCACTGAAAATGAATATATCACTTTACAGAAATTGGAACTGTGCATAGGGGGTTTAAATTTATAAGCTTACTAAAGTAAAAGTATAAATTGTAATTGTCTTTTCCAAATGGTTCAAAAAAAAGAGGTTGTCCACCGGACAACCTCTTTTCTGTTTTAGGGTTTAGAAAATATTATTCCAGAACGATTTTAATTCTTGATACTTTATCGTTCTTAACCAGATTTAGCATGTAAACTCCTTTGCTTAATCCTGTTAAATCCATTGAAGTCTCATTGATTCCTTCAATAGCTTGTACCATGTTGGTTTGAATCACACGTCCGGTAAGGTCTAGTAACTGCATTTCAGATGTTCCTTCATTATCTGCGCTGAACACAATTGAAATTTTATCAGTTGCAGGGTTTGGATATACACTTAACAATGATGGATTAGATTCGCGGCAATTGAAAGCAATAGTAAGAGTTTTAGAACCTCTGTTACCACAATCATTTTTCACGGTACATCCAACTTTACCAGCGGTAGTACCAAAGTTAACCACAATAGAGTTGGTACCTTGTCCAGAAACAATAGTACTTCCAGCTGGTACGGTCCAGGTGTACAGGGTAGCATTGTAAGTAACAGGAACGGAATAGGTAACTCCGGTTTGTCCGGCACATACAGTAGCTGGTCCTGAAATAGCAGTCGGAGCCTGTGGTGCGCCGTAAATATTAGCACAACGAGCGGCACTTGTAACGCAACCA
>JAEUTI010000096.1 GCA_016788065.1 Bacteroidia bacterium
TAATACCAGAGCCCCTTTTTAAATCGATAACCATCATAGGTGAAATCGGGCCCATAATAGCGAAATTGACCTTTGGCAGAAGGGCTGGCAGGAGACAAATGGTCGAAAACGAACATTTTCTTCTTTTCTTCATATCTCAACAACATTACTGCTTCAGCTGTAAATTCAAAAACTTCTCTCCATTTTTTCTTATTCTTTTCATCAATAAAAACAGGCGCTCCAAATGCGACATTATCGTACCGGTCAAATGTCAATACTTCGAGTACTTTCCGGGTTGTGTACCTGTCATGTCCAATCCAACCTAAAAGGTAATACTGATAACCCGATTTCACTTTCTTTTCAATGAGATCATAATAAACCGCACCCATCCAGGAATCTGAATTTAACTCCTTCATTTCAATGGTATCATTGTCACATTTTTGTTCTATCAGACCAATCAACCTCATTTCAGTCTTGGCAGGATTAAATCTTTGTACCAGGCCAAAATAGCGGTAGGTTCCATCATCCCGGGACTGATGAAACCAGGTATAAATTCGGGTACGGTTGTCGGATGTACGCAATTTGGAAAGAGCCTTAATACTATCAAAAGGATATGAAAAAGTAGCAGGCTTCTTGAGCAGATCCAGCATCCGCTCATTAAACTCAGCTACAGCAGCTCTTCTGACAATATCGGTTGAACCTCTGATGATGGAATCAGAGAGTACTTTCAGTATCTTTTCAGTAACCTTTAGTTCTTCATTTACAGTTGCAACCGGTTGTGCATGCAAATCAGAAAGCAGACAAAATCCAATAACAATAAGTGATACGAATTTGCGCATTAATTGAATTTATCTATTTAACGATGGAGTGGCAAATTTAATATATGAAATTCAATCCGGAGACAATTCTAAAGATATTGAAGATTTTCATGAAATAAAAAATCCGCCAGGTTGGAAACGAGGCGGATTTAATATGTTTAATGCGACAAGCGATTAGTGCATTTTGCCTTTCTTAGCAAGCAACTCATCTTTGCTTTCGCGGAAATTTTCATCATCCACACAGCAATCTACGGGACAAACCGCAGCACACTGTGGCTCATCGTGAAAACCTACACATTCGGTGCATTTATCAGAAACAATATAATAAGCATCCATAGAAACAGGTGCTTGTGGTGCATCGGCATCAACCTGAGAACCATCTAATTTAGTGAACATGCCTTTTACACTGGTACCATCGGAAAATCTCCACTCGGCACCACCTTCATAAATTGCGTTATTTGGACATTCGGGCTCGCAGGCACCGCAATTGATGCACTCATCAGTAATCTTGATTGCCATATATCTTGCTTTTAGTTTTAATTTTGAACACAAATATAAAGAGATTTGTTTCGTTTTCGAATCTTTAAAAAAAAATTTGAATGAAAAGAAGTGATAAAGTGGCTGCCTGGGCGAAAACCGGAGATATTCTCAGACAAATTGTAAATGGCGAAAAATCAGGCACATGGAACCAAAAACTGGAAGAAGTGGCTGTTAAAGCCGCAATTCAAAATCCCTGGTTTACCCGCCCTCAGCTGCAAATTGCTTTTGAAGGTATCTCTAAAATGCTTGAATATGAGTCGCTTATTGATTGGACCCGCTCCTACCCTGAAAACTCCGGAAAATCATTCCGTGTAGGCGTGATTATGGCCGGAAATATTCCAATGGCAGGATTCCATGACCTTTTAGCAGTGAATCTTTCTGGCAATCATTTGGTAGCTAAGATGAGCAAGGATGACAAATTATTGATTCCATTTATCCTTGAAATTCTCTTTTCAATTGAACCGGAACTCAAAAGTGAGTTTGAAACCACCGAAAGACTCAATGATATTGAAGCTATAATTGCTACCGGAAGCAACAACACGGGAAGATACTTTGAACATTATTTTGCGAAGTATCCTCATATCTTCAGAAAAAACAGAAATTCTGCAGCCATTTTGACAGGCGATGAAAATGAATATGACCTCCTGTTGTTGGGAAGGGATATATTTACTTATTATGGTTTGGGATGCCGGAATGTTTCCAAACTGTATGTTCCGGTAAATTATAAGTTTGATGATTTTTTCGAAAATCAACTCGCTTACAATGAAGTGATGCAGCACACCAAATACATGAATAATTTCGATTATCATCAGGCTCTTTACTTGTTAAATATGCAGCCTTTCCTGACAAATAATTTTCTAATTCTTACAGAAAGCAGTTCACTGGCATCCCCTGTTTCTGTTGTGCATTTTGAATATTATGATGACCGAAAAATTCTTGACGAAACTATTCTATCCTTAGAAAATGAACTGCAATGTGTGGTAAGTAAACATGGCAAAATACCATTTGGTCAAGCACAATTTCCCGGAGTAAATGACTATGCTGATAACATAGATACCATGGCATTTTTGACTAGCCTGAAAAATTAAAAGTCTAGTTTTTCTCGTAGGCTCCTATATCAGGATCACCTGTACGATCAACGCCTTTCATATCGGTTCCTGTTAAAGAATCGATGAAGATTCCGTCTGCTGCATTTATTGCAGGTGAACCGGATTGCAATTGATAATCATCTTCAGCATAATCCACGAATTGAGGATTTTGGTTGATAATCATACCGGAAAAATTGGAACCGGTTGTATTCAATTCAGTCTTCAATAATACATTTCTGAAATTGTATCCGGTAGAGTTAAATTCGAAATCAAGTTCCAGTTCTTCATCATTATTTCCCCAGATGATACAATTCAGAAAATCGGCTTTGCTGAGCGGAAATTCCACTGCATTATTTGACTGATTAATTACATAGTCATTGATATAAACAGTTGGTGTATTTCTTTGCCCGTTATTCCAGTAATTGGCAATGGTACAAAATCTGAATTCATAATTGCCACCTTGTGACAGAGCAACTCCATATTGTCCACTTCTGGCAATAACACTGTTTTTTGCTTCTATTTGATAGTATCTGGAAAGAATTCCAAACCCTGACATATTCTCAATGATGGTATTCAGAATTTTCACCTTTTTAGGTGGAGCTGTATCGAGTAAACATTCTGTTTGCAATCCAATAAACCCATTTCTGATTTCTGCATAAGTGATTTCATTCTGATCACTGCCTTCATTAATCCATATACGATCCCACTGACCCGGCACATCCTGATAATAGGACTCTCTTCGTACACCTTCAAATTTAACAGGTTCACTCATATTGCCCTGAACCTTTATAGTTCCGTAACGGTAAACCCATATTCCGGAATTATTTCCAAAATATATTTTAGTTCCCGGCTGAATTACCAATGTTTGAGTTGAATCGACAACTGCATAACCTCCATAAATAACATAAGGCAAAACATTGTCCCATGTGATGGTAGTATTCAAATTGGTATCTAACAATGCATAAGGAATGAATGAGTTTCCAGTTTGAATAGCTCTGTCAGCAATGATAAACCTGGCATTTTGGCCGAAAGCAACCAAATCAACATCCTGCATATTACCGTTGGTTTCAAAAACAATGGAATCCATTACAAGATAAGGTGTCAAGGAACTATTAGGATCGATGGTCACTTCTACAAAAATGAATAAAGAGTCTTTGCCTGCAACTTCCACATTGCTGAAACTCTTACCCGGAATTCCATCCACGTTCAAACGATATGGAGAGGAATTGCCACCGGCTAATCTGATAGATGAAACATTAATAGGCCGGCTGTTCCGGTTATAAATCTTTAATTGTTTGGTAGTTGATCCCAAACTGGTGAATATGGTATCAAAAATAACGGTGTCTGCTGAAAATTCCAGTTTCGCCGAACTGTCGGTCAGTAAATCATCTTTCTTGCACGAAGAAACCGCTAAAAGAAATAAAAAGCTGAAAATGAAGTAGTTGAAATTTTTCGAAGGCATAGACTGTTGAATTACTGCTACAAAGATAACCAGACTGCTTAAACATTCCTTATTCAACAATTATTGCACAAGATTTTAAATAATTAATAATCAATAACATACGAACCAAACCTAAAATCATCAAAAAAAAATCCCAACCTATTGGAGAATAGGACTCTTTATCTTATCTTTGCATCCCGTTTTGAAAACTGTACATATGAAAAAGGACATACATCCAAAGAATTACAGAATGGTGGTATTTAAAGATATCTCCTGCGACTATGCATTTCTGAGTCGTTCAACTGTAGAAACCAAAGAAACAATTACCTGGGAAGATGGTAAAGAATACCCACTTATTAAGTTGGAGATTTCTCACATGTCTCATCCCTTCTACACCGGAAAAATGAAGCTGGTAGATACAGCTGGTCGTGTTGACAAATTCCGTAATCGTTACAAGAAACACACGGAGAAATCCGGGAAATAATAGATTCCGCCAATCAAAAAAAGTCCCTTCCGGGACTTTTTTTTTAGCCTTTTCTTTGACAATTTTGAACCTTTCAAATTCCTAAGCGCTATGACAAATACCGTTTTATTTGATTTCAACAGGAAGTCACTATTACCATTTACATATACCCGACCTGTTGCCGATATCAGAATAGGAATACTCACCATTCGCGAACACTGGGAGCTTTTACTCGGGGGCCCAACTTCTTCGCTAACCGAAGAATATCTCACTAAGAAATATGCTGTCTGGAAAGAGCAAGAAAATATTTTTATTAACGGGGCACTTATTGCAACGCCGGAATTGGTGGATGCGACACGGGGACTTTCATTAGGACAACGTCTGGTTCAAAACGGAATTCCTTTAGCAGCTTTCGCAGAAGGATGGCCTGATCCGGCTTCACCATATGGAAGATTTCGGGACATTGAATTCAAAGGGGCGGTATCAGTGATTGCAAATCCGTGGGATATATTCACCATGAATGATCAGGTGCTTCGTGCACAGTTTAAAGCAATTACAGCAGGAAGAAAATCGGCACCAATCAGTGCTTCGAACAAACTAAATGCTCCTGAAAATATATTTTTAGAACCTGGTGCCATTGTAGAATGCAGCATTATAAATGCAGCAACCGGACCTGTTTACATTGGCGCAGATGCAGAAGTTATGGAAGGCTCTATGGTTAGAGGACCATTCTCTCTGGGTACACATGCTACTTTAAAAATGGGTGCTAAAATATATGGTGCAACCACCATAGGACCCTACTGCAAAGTTGGTGGCGAAGTGAATAATTCTGTAATTTTTGGTTTCTCCAATAAAGCTCACGATGGTTTCCTGGGAAATTCCGTCATTGGCGAATGGTGTAATTTAGGTGCTGATACCAATAACTCAAACCTGAAAAACAATTATAAAAATGTTCAGGTGCACGATTTCATTTCAGGAGGTTCAAAAGATACGGGATTACTTTTCTGCGGATTATTCATGGGCGATCATTCCAAATGCGGAATCAATACTATGTTTAATACCGGAACTACTGTGGGTGTGTCGGCCAATATTTTTGGTGCAGGATTTCCTGCCAAGTTTGTGCCTTCATTCGCCTGGGGAGGAATTGATAGCGAAGACACCACCAGATTCCGATTTGATAAGGCAACGCAACTCGCGAAAGAAGTCTTTAAAAGAAGAAACATGGACTTTGATGCGACAGAGGAGTCTATTCTAAAAACCGTTTTTGACCTGACAGAAAGTAACCCGGGATAGAAATCAGTAATTAAATTTTAAATTATTGCAATTAATTGATTTTTAGAGTAGTATAAACAATATAAGAATCCTATTACAACAAGGCGGTCGTTTGGCATATCAATTGACTTATAGACCGGCTAACAGTTTAACCTGTCATTTTGCATACACACTGCCAAAATGACTCTTATTTTAATATTTCATGTTCGACAACGCTTATACCAACAACATTTATGGAATATCCGGATTATCTGATGATGAGCCTGATTTAATTCCTTTGCTATCATCAGAGGATGAGGAAAGTATGAATGCCGAGAATATTCCGGAAGTACTCTCCATCCTTCCTTTAAGAAATACCGTATTATTTCCGGGTGTAGTGATTCCAATCACAGTTGGACGCGACAAATCGATTAAGTTGATAAAAGATGCTTACAAATCTGATAAAATTATCGGTGTAGTATCACAAAAAGACAGCACGGTAGAAGATCCGAAAGCATCAGATTTGCACTCAGTAGGAACAGTGGCACATATTATTAAAATGTTACGCATGCCAGATGGTAACACTACTGTTATTATTCAGGGCAAAAAACGTTTTATGATCAGTGAAGTAAAAGAGTCGGAACCCTACATTAAGGCTTCAATTTTACCTGTTGCAGATAAAAAAGTCATTAATAATGAAAAAGAATTCAACGCACTCATTGATTCATTGAGAGATCTTTCCTTGCAAATTATTACACAGTCTCCCAATATTCCAACTGAGGCTTCATTTGCAATCAAAAATATTGAAAGTCCCTCCTTTCTGATCAATTTTATTTCATCTAACATGAATGCAGATGTTGCCAGAAAACAACAGCTGTTAGAAATGACCGATCTGAAGGAAAGAGCAACGCAGGTTTTGCAATATTTAACTCAGGAATTGCAACTTTTAGAATTAAAAAATCAGATTCAGTCAAAAGTTAAAATTGATATTGACAAACAACAACGTGAGTACTTTTTAAATCAGCAATTAAAAACCATTCAGGAAGAACTTGGTGGTAATTCTCAGGATCAGGAAATAGATGAACTGAGACTTAAAGCATCCAAGAAAAAATGGTCCAAAGAAGTAAATGCGGTATTTGAAAAAGAACTGGAACGATTAAACAGAATAAATCCTGCTGCAGCAGAATATTCAGTCACTTTAAATTATCTGGAATTGCTCCTCGAATTACCCTGGAGTGAATTTACAACAGACAACTTCGATTTAAAGCGTGCTGAAAAAGTTCTGAATGCCGATCACTATGGTTTGGATAAGGTGAAAAACAGAATCATGGAATACCTTGCAGTTTTAAAGCTAAAGGGAAACATGAAATCACCAATCATGTGTTTGTATGGTCCTCCCGGTGTAGGAAAAACATCATTGGGGAAATCAGTGGCAAAAGCTTTGGGAAGAAAATATGTTCGTATGTCGCTGGGTGGCTTGAGAGATGAAGCTGAAATAAGGGGACACCGTAAAACCTATATAGGTGCAATGCCGGGGAGAATTATTCAAAATCTTAAAAAAGCTAAGTCATCAAATCCGGTTTTTGTATTGGATGAAATAGACAAACTTACTCACGATTTTCATGGTGATCCATCTTCTGCATTGCTGGAAGTTCTTGATCCGGAACAAAACACAAGTTTCTACGATAACTATGTAGAGATTGAATATGACTTATCAAAAGTACTGTTCATTGCAACTGCTAATTCATTAAGTTCTATTCAGCCAGCATTACGCGACAGAATGGAAATTATTGAAATTAATGGTTACACTGTTGAAGAAAAAATTCAGATTGCCATCAAGCACCTGATCCCAAAACAACTTGAAGCACATGGACTGAAAAAAGGACAGGCTGTTTTATCAGATAAAATTCTGGAAAGAATTATTGAAGATTACACAAGTGAATCAGGAGTCAGAACTTTAGAAAAACAAATTGCTTCGGTAATCAGATCTATAGCTAAATCTGTTGCTCTTGAAGAGAAGTATGAAGTAAAGATTAATGAAGAGCAATTAAGAAAATCACTTGGTGCTCCTATTTTCCAAAAGGAAAAATCAATTGATAATAATGTTGCCGGAGTAGTCACCGGTCTTGCCTGGACTCCTGTTGGAGGAGATATTTTATTTATTGAAACTTCTCTAAGTAAAGGAAAAGGAAAACTTACATTAACCGGAAACCTCGGAGATGTGATGAAAGAGTCAGCAGTGATCGCATTGGCATATCTTAAATCACACTCTGATCAATTAGACATCTCACCTGAACTGTTCGAAAACTGGGATGTTCACATTCACGTACCTGAAGGTGCCACTCCAAAAGACGGTCCATCAGCAGGTATTACCATGCTTACCTCTTTAGCATCTGCTTTCAGCCAAAGAAAAATCAGGAGAAAACTTGCTATGACAGGTGAAATAACTTTACGCGGAAAAGTATTGCCTGTTGGAGGAATAAAAGAAAAAATTCTGGCTGCAAAAAGAGCAGGAATTACAGATATCATTCTCAGCGAAGAGAATAAGAAAGATATAATTGAAATTAAGGAACACTATTTAACTGGACTCAAATTTCATTATGTAAAGGAAATGATTGAAGTGGTTAAACTTGCTTTGCTGAATGAAAAAGTTAAGAACCCTCTTAATTTTCAAAATACGACTCCTGCAACCGGCAAGAACATTCCAAAAGAAGCAACTGCAGCCGTAAAAAAGGAACTTAAAGTGAGTCCGAAAAAAAATACTTCGGAGAAACCCAAAGCGAAAATCAAAAAGAAAAAATAAGTTGTTTATCGGTTAGTATAAACTAAAAAGTCCCGGGATTGCCGGGACTTTTTAGTTTTATGCAGATTTAAAACTGATTAATGATTACTTCAGAATATGAGATGAAGCTGCGCTCAGATTTCCATCCACATACACTTCAATAACATAAGTACCGGGAGCAAAAACTCGCTCCTGCTCTTCCCATTTCAGGCATACATCCTGCTTGGAGTTATCATAATTAATTTTTGTAGTGGCAGTGAATTGAACTTCTTCCCCAGAAGTAGCCATTTTAAAAGTACTGGATCCTTGTGAAGTTGCTCCCATTGTTTTTCCACCCGGTTCCACTATGCGAAGGTATACTTCTTTCTCACCGGCTTTTGCAATTTTATTTTCAAGTACCGAAAAACATACTTCCATTTTGTTGGTACGTTTTGCCATTGCTGTTTCAGAATATTTTGAGCTACCACGTTTCTTGTAGGACTTCACATTCATGTATTCAGACTTGAGTACAGAAGCAGTATTCACAGTGGTCTCGAGATTCTTAGATAGGTTCTCAACAGTGGTTGTGAGTTCCTGCTTATCCTTTTTCAGTTGATCATTTTCAACGAGAAGTTTATCAATTTTATCGAGATACTCATCACGCAGCTTTTTTATTTCTTCCAACTCAGCACGAAGCTTTTTATTCAAAGCTGCAGAATTCTTCTCATTTTTCAGCATTTTTTCAATTCGTTCTTTTTGCTGATCGATAGTTGTGTTTGCCTCTGCAAGCAAGCTATCGAGACGTTCATTGATACCTTTGTACTGATTTAATTCCTGATAGGTATCACCAAGTTCCTTCTCAACTTCCATTTTGGCAGTCATCAAACTGTCCGTTTTAACTTCATACCCTTCAACAACAGTATTGGTGTTCTGCCATTGATAAATGTTAAGAATTCCTGACAATGCCAGCAGGATTATCCAGATTTTGTTGTTCCCACCCTTTTTCTCAGTAGCGGGGTTTGATTTGTTTTCCATGGTTTTGGTAGCTATAATTAATTTGTTGGTTTATGAAACACTTCCGTGTAACCAATTGATAATGCGAAGGTAAATGGTTAAATAGGGGTAATTCCCCCGCTGGATCGAAACTTATCCACAATTCATTTCACAATCCTGCAAAACGGGCAAAAGGAGCGGTTTTCTGGGAGGCAAATTCACCTTTCAGAAACTTATAGTAACCTGCAACAGCAATCATGGCTGCATTATCGGTGCAAAATTGAAAAGGCGGGATAAATAAATCCCAGCCATTTTCTTTGGCGGTTTCCAAAAGCGCGCTCCTAAGGCCGGAATTGGCACTTACCCCACCAGCAATAGCAATGGTTTTAATGCCGGTTTGTTCGGAAGCTAATTTAAGTTTCCGCAACAGAATAGCTACAATAGTAGCCTGCACCGAAGCACAAATATCATTCAGATGGGATTCGGTAAAAGCAGGGTCTTCCTGCTGCCTTTTATTCAGGAAATATAAAATTGAAGTTTTAAGACCACTGAAACTGAAATCAAGATTAGGCACTTGTGGATGTGGGAATCGAAAAGCTTCCGGATTACCCAACTTAGCCAACTGATCTATAACCGGTCCACCCGGATATGGCAGTCCAATAATTTTGGCAATTTTATCAAAAGCCTCTCCGGCAGCATCGTCTTGTGTCTGTCCAATGAGCTCAAAATCATTATATTCCCTAACAATTATCAATTGAGTGTGACCTCCCGAAACAGTAAGGCAAAGGAATGGGAAAGTTGGTGTGCGGGATTCTATATCCGGTAAACGGGCAAAGTGAGCCAAAACATGGGCTTGCATATGATTCACTTCAATAATCGGTATTCCTAATGCCAGACCAAATGACTTAGCGAAAGAGGATCCAACCATCAGGGCACCTAACAAACCCGGTCCATTCGTAAATGCTATGGCATCAAGGTCTTTTTTACTTACATTTGCCTGACGGAGAGCCTGATCGACAACAGGAATGATATGCTGCTGGTGAGCCCTGGAAGCCAATTCAGGGACCACTCCACCAAAGGCCTCATGAACCTTTTGTCCGGCAACAACATTGGCAAGAATTTTGTCATTCACGCTCACCGCAGCAGCAGTATCGTCGCAAGATGATTCAATTCCTAATATGAATACCGGTTTCATAAATAATTTACATTCGATTGGTGTAACCGGCACAAAATTACGTTATCAGATCGAACAACCTATTAAACAATTGTATTCCTATTAAAAAGTTCCTCAAAATAACTGCAATTGTGCTTTTCAGCCTGTTCCTGCTGACCATAGGACTGGTATATAGCATCCGCATCCCGGCTGTCCAGACATGGATTGTGCAACGGGTCACAGCTTATCTTTCTGATGAACTAAAAGCTAAGGTTTCAATCGACGCAATACATCTGGAATTTATTAAGACGCTTTCAATAAAAGGTATTTATGTTGAAGACCTGCATAAAGATACTTTGCTATATGCTTCGGAAATAAATACCTCCATAGAAATGTTCGCTCCGGGGCAAAACAAAATATACCTTTCAGGAATAACTCTAAATGATGGTATTGTAAAGATTCAAAAATATCCCAATGAAAAAGGTTTGAATTTTAAATTCATTATCGATTATTTCGATTCGGGCAGTAAAGATACAACCGCTTCAAAACCGTTTGATTTTAATCCCGGCGAAATAGAATTAACCAATATGCAATTTGTTTATCGGGACAACCGGTACAACGATTATTTCAAAGGGGTAGATTTTGATGACATAAGATTATTAAACCTGAATGCTACTGTACAAGATTTCAAACTTGAAGAAGATACCGTTTTTGCATCTATTGAAAATATAAGCTTTACAGAAAAAAGCGGGTTTGAAATTGAATATTTTGAGGCCAGTGCCAAATTCACACCGGTTAGAATGGAATTTGAAAACCTGCTGATTAAAACCACTGAGTCACAAATTCAAGGGGCAATAACTTTCATTTACGAAGATTTTGAAGACTTTGATGATTTCATTCATAAAGTCAGGATCAACTCACAATTTGAAGAAAGTAATTTATCATCAAACGACCTTGTTTATTTTGCAACAGAGCTAGAGGGTCTCGATAAAACTATTGAATTCAGCGGAAAAGTAAGGGGTACAATTGATCAATTAAGAGGAAAAAACCTGAACATTGCGTTTGCAGATCACTCTACGTTCAAAGGCGATATCAGCATTGCCGGTCTACCCGACTTCAATGAATCATTTTTTGACCTTGTTGTAGAAGAGCTGGCAACAGACTATGATGAAATCGAATCTATCCCTGTATATCCTTTTACCGGAAACGAAAACATAGATTTGCCAGACAATTTAGCAACACTGGGCGCAGTCAAAATATCTGGAAAATTCACCGGATTCTTAAATGACTTTGTTGCTTATGGAAATGCGCAAACTGAATTAGGATATGTATCATCTGACTTAAATTTAAAAATTGAGGATGACTTTGATAAGAGTTCCTATTCAGGGCACTTATCTGCTATCGGTTTTGATATTGGAACACTAAGTAACAACAGCAACATTTTAGGAAAAACCACATTCAAAACTCAGGTAACAGGAAACGGATTTTCACTTGCAAAGGTAAATGCCAAGATGGATGGCAACATTACTTCACTCTTTTTGAATGGTTATGATTATAAAAACATAACCGTAAATGGAACAATTTCACGCAAATTATTCAATGGAATACTAAATGTAAATGAAAACAATCTGGGACTTGACTTTAAAGGAAATATCGATTTAAGTCATAAACTACCTGTTTTCGATTTCAAAGCTGAAATTAAAAATGCTCATTTAGCCAAATTAAACCTTATTAACAGAGACTCCTCTGCAACACTAAACACCACAGCAGAAATAAAAATTAAAGGCTCTGATATAGATAACATGACGGGATATGTGAATTTAAAAAATACGCACTATTCTGAATTGAATGATTCTATAACCATAAAATCTATTGTCTATAACTCTGAAGTAAACGGAAATATTCAAAATGCATCACTAAAATCAGATATAGCAAATTTTGATCTTACTGGTACCTACAAACGGACTACCATGTTTGGAGAAATACAGGAACTGATTGCAACCTATGTTCCTGCATTGCAACCAGGCAAGACTAATAAGGCGGATGTCCTGAAAATGAATTATCAGTTAAGCTTTGGTCAGACAGATCCGCTATTTGAAATTTTCATGCCCGAATTAATGATTAGTCCTGGCACACGTATTTCAGGCAATATTGATAACGTTACAAAAAACATAACCCTTGATGTCAAATCAGATAGCATAAGGTATGATGATTTCCTTTTTGAAGGAACTAACATTGGAATCACAACTTCCGGTCAACGGCTTTTAGTGAACAACAACATGCAATTGATTACAATTAATGATACATTAAAATTAGCAAATTTCCGTATCAATGGCAATACAGATAAAAACAGCTCAACATTTTCCATTTTAGGTTCTGCACGAGATAGTAACCTAACCAAATTTGAGATTAACTGCCAGACAAATTATTTAGCCACAGGACAAGTGCAGTTTAAATTCATGCCTTCCAACATTGAAATCAATGACAAAATATGGAATATTGATGAAAACAATTCGGCATTAATTGACTCAGGAAAGGTGACAATCAGCAATCTTTCTCTTTCTTCGGGAGATCACAAAATTGATATTGGCGGAACTGTATCAGCAAATCTGAATGACAAATTAACTATATCATTAACCAACTTTGACACACGGGATATCAATCCAATTCTTGCGTTGTATGATGTTGATATGGGAGGTTATGCAACCGGAACCGGTACATTTTCAGGGATTTTAAAAACACCTGGCATAACGTCAGATATGTTTATCAAAGATCTTCAACTTTACGGCGATACTTTAGGTGATGCAAAAATTGATTTTGGTTTTATTTTAAATGAGAAAAAAATTACAGTTGATGCTTTAGTAGATCGTGGCGGTATAAAAAACATTGAAGTAAAAGGGAAATATTTTATTGCAGAAAAAAATGATTCGTTAGATTTCAAAATCACCATGCAAAAAACAAATCTTTCTGCATTTAGTGGATATGCAAAAGATCTGATCTCAGAACTAAGAGGAAAAGCATCAGGCGAACTACGAATTACAGGACTTGCGAGCAAGCCTGTCATGAAAGGAAAAATCCGTTTGCAGCAAACAAGTTTCAGGTTTGATTATCTGAACACACATTACAACTTATCGGAAGAAGTTGAATTTGAAGAAAATTACTTCCGGTTTAAAAATTTTACAGTTAATGATGAAAACGGCAATCAGGCAAAAGTTGATGGCTATGTTTATCATGATCATTTATCCGATTTTGTGCTTTCATTTGATATAACAGCAAGAAATTTCCAGATGCTGAATACCAGTATGGCACAAAACGATTTATATTATGGAAAAGCATATGGTTCCGGTATTGTAAAAGTCAGAGGGCCACTCGATTTAATTGATATTGATCTTGCCCTGAAAACAGAAAAAAACACGCAAATATTTATTCCGTTAAGTAATCCGGAAGAAGTTTCTAGCAGCAGCTTCATTAATTTCATTACTCATGATGGAGAAAACCAGTTAGCACAATCAGGTGAAGTAGATTTCTCAGGTATTAACATGAACTTTGAACTGGACGTTACAAACGATGCCGAAATTCAACTCATATTCGATTCAAAAATCGGTGATATTATTAAAGGCCGGGGCACCGGAAATATTAATATGACTATTAATGCTCAGGGAGAATTTAAAATGTATGGTGATTATCAGGTCAGTAATGGCGATTACCTTTTCACGCTACAGAATCTGATCAATAAAAAATTCACCATTAATCCGGGCGGAACAATCCGATGGAGCGGTGATCCTTATGATGCTATTATTGATCTGGAAGGAGTGTACAAATTACGTGCGAGTTTATACGATTTATTCCAGGATACGACTTTCAAGAAGCGGGTTCCGGTGGAGGTTCAGCTCAGCTTGAAAGATGAATTATTCAATCCTACTATTCAGTTTCAAATTAAAGTTCCGGACATAGACCCAACTGCTGAGACGCTTATTAACAGATATATTTCAACCGAACAGGAAAAGAGCAGACAAACCATGAGTCTGCTTGTATTAAACCGCTTTTCAAGAGCAGCAGAAGTTGAATATGCAGGCACATCTTCCTCCGGAGTATCTGCAAACGCTACAGAGTTTTTGTCGCAACAACTCAGTGTTTGGGCTTCACAAATTTCAGAATCTATTAATGTGGGTGTTAATTATCGGGCAGCAGATGCATTCAGCCAGGAAGAATTGGAAATAGCTGTATCAACACAGCTCTTCAATGATCGTGTTACACTGGATGGAAACGTTGGTGTTTCCGATAATAATAGTACCAGTCAAAACACATCCAATCTTGTTGGTGATTTCAACGTGGAAGTTAAAGTAAGTGAAGACGGGAAATTCCGTTTCAGGGCATTTAATAAAACTATCAATAACAGTGTTCTCAATAACTATAATTCACCCTATACCCAAGGTGTGGGTGTTTTTTACCGGGAGGAGTTTGATACGATTGGCGAGTTAATCCGTAAGTTCCGTGATAAATTCCGGAAAAAAGATGAACCTGCCGATGCAATGATTTCTCAATAAGTTACTTTGAGTGAGGGATATACTTTTTTGTATTTTTTTTGAAGTACTATTAAAAAACAAAGGAAAAACTTACTTTTGGAAGAAGCAATCATCCCTTTATGAAGCATAACAATCAGAGGAACCTAGCTAGACAACTTTTTAACTTACTGTTTATCATATGTTTATGCCCCCTTTCAGCGTTTGCCCAACAAACTTTGAACGGTGTAATAAAAGACAATAAAACTAACGAGACACTCATTGGAGCCAATGTGGTAATTAAAGGAACCACCACGGGCGCACAAACAGATCTCGATGGAAAATTTAAAATCACAACGGATTTACCTTTACCCGTAACACTGGTTATCTCTTACATTGGATACATCCAACAAGAATTTGTTGTAAAAGCCAACACCGCGATAACTATTAAACTTCAGGCAAATGAAGTTTTGTTGAAGGATGTAGAAGTAGTAGGCAGCAGGATTTCCGAGAAACAAAAAGAAGCTCCAATGACTGTTGAGTCGATGGATGTGATTGCCATAAAGGAGACTCCGGCTGCAAATTTTTATGAAGGACTGGGACAATTGAAAGGTGTGGATCTTACATCAGCAAGCATAGGATTTAAGGTGATAAACACCAGGGGATTCAACAGTACTTCTCCGGTAAGATCACTTCAGATTATTGATGGAGTTGACAATGCATCACCCGGACTTAATTTCTCACTAGGAAATTTTTTAGGTGCATCAGATCTGGATGTCAGTAAAGTTGATTTGGCAGTTGGAGCTAACTCCGCATTTTACGGACCGAATGCATTTAACGGAGTAATCAGCATGACCACCAGAAGTCCGTTTATTAATCCCGGGCTTGAATTTTCATTCAAGGTTGGAAACAGGGGACTGATTGAAAATGCAGTTCGTTTTGCAGACGTTATTAAAAACAAAAAAGGTATTGAGAAGTTTGGATATAAATTCAACATATTTTACCTTAAAGTTAATGACTGGGAAGCTGAGAACCTGAGTGCAACTCCACAATCGAGAAGTGAAGCTACAAACCCTGGTGGTTATGATGCAGTGAATGTTTATGGTGATGAATATCAAAATGGTTTTGATCTGAATCAAAATTCAAAAGACTATCCCGGACTGGGAGTCATCTCACGAAGAGGTTATTTTGAAAAGGATTTGGTTGATTACAATACATCAAATCTGAAAATAGGAACTGCTCTTCATTACAAATTAAGACCTGAAACGGAACTTATTGTTGCCTCAAATTTTGGTACAGGAACAACCATTTACCAGGGCGACAACCGATATTCTCTGAAAGATATCAGGTTCTACCAAAACAGGTTTGAAATCAGAAAACAGGACAAATGGTTCTTAAGAGCCTATGCGACTCATGAAGATGCAGGAAAATCTTATGATGCTTTTTTCACTGCTTTACTCATGCAAAATTCCGCAAAGAGTAATGGCGACTGGTATCAGGACTATATTGATTACTGGTTTATCAACGTTAAAAATAATCTTCAGACGTTACCAGGATTTCCTCAGCCAAATCAATATGCAACTTACGAAGAATACCTGAGTGCTATCAATCCATTTTTAAGTCAGAATTATCCAGATACCCTTAATTACTATCATAACCTTACCCAGGCATTTGTAAATGGAGTTGGAAACCCTCTGAATGAAAACAGTGCGTTTTATGAACCAGGCAGTTTTCAATTTGATACAGCATTTGCAAATATTACCAGTAGAAAATCATTTTCTGAAGGAGGATCAAGACTATATGATAAGTCTGCACTATACCATGTTCATGGGGAATATAAATTCACACCAAAATTTATGGACATTGTAATCGGCGCAAATTACCGTTGGTATCTTCCTGAATCGGATGGCACTATTTTCAGTGATACCATGGGTGTAAAAATCCGAAATGAAGAAGGTGGTGCTTATGCAGGTGTTGAAAAGAAGTTCTTGAAAGACAAACTCAAACTAAGTGCAACAGCGCGGGTTGATAAGAATAAAAATTTCGACTACCTCTTCTCCCCTGCTGTTTCTGCTGTTTACCTTCCCGGGGAAGAAAAAGTTATCAGAGCTTCCTTCTCATCCGCAATCAGAAATCCAACTCTTGCCGATCAGTATTTATACTATCCTGTAGGAAGAGCAATTTTAATTGGAAACAAAGATGGGTTTGATGGATTGGTTACTGTACCATCTCTCATTAATTTTTATGATTTCAATAAAAAATTTGATACACTGGAATTTTTCAACGTAAAGGCCGTGCGTCCCGAAGAAGTGAAATCATTGGAGATTGGATACCGGACTACTATTGCAAAGCGTCTATATCTAGATGCAAGCGCATATTATTCTTCGTATAAAAACTTTATAGGATATAAAATTGGTGCAGATGTAGATACATTTCAGGTACCAATTATTTTTCCTCCTTTTTCATACACTGATTTACGCTTCAACAATGTTTTACGTGTAGCCACAAATGCAGAAGATATAGTAACCACGAGAGGAGTAACGGTTGGAATAAATTATTATCTTGGAAAATATTATGCGATTACCACAAATTACAGCTATAACGTACTAGATTTAGGAGGCTCAGATGATCCTTTGATACCCGCATTTAATACCCCTGAACATAAATTTAACATTGGCTTTAATGGTCGTGACATCAATAACTTTAGCTTCAATGTGAATTATAAATGGGTAGATGGCTTCAACTATGAAGGGTCACCTCAATTTACCGGATACATTGAATCGTATGGAGTTGTAGATGCTCAGATCAACTACAAATTCGACAAAGACAGACTTGTATTTAAGCTGGGATCATCTAATCTACTTGATAATCAACACTATGAAGTTTATGGTGGCCCACTTGTGGGTAGACTTTATTACTTTAGCATAATCATTTCAGCACCATCCAAAAATTTGAAGTAATTTAGAGACCAAATAATGCAAAACTTAAATCTTAATATAACTAACATGAAAAGAACTTTACTTAACGTATCAGCCGGGATAGCGATGATGATACTGCCTGGTACCCTTATGGCACAACGCTACCTTTCTGAAGTGTTCCCCAATGTAACTGTTACATCTAACGTACAATACGGGGAAAACATTTCAATCTTCCCTCCTCCTACTCCGGCTTCTATTCCATTGTTGATGGATGTTTATGAGCCGGCTGGTGATGTATTACAGGACCGCCCTCTGATTATCTTCATGCACACAGGCAGTTATTTGCCTCGTTACATCAATGGAACTCCAACAGGAAGTCGCCAGGATAGTGCAACTGTTGAAATCTGTAAACAATTTGCCCGCAGAGGTTATGTTGTAGCAAATATGGACTACCGTGTTGGTTGGAATCCTGCTGGTTCAAATGTTGATATCCGTCGTGGTACATTGTTGAATGCTGTATACCGTTCTATTCAGGACGCAAAAGCATGTGTTCGTTTCTTTAAAAAAGATGCAGCTACAAGTGATACTTATAAAATTGATCCAAATGCAGTAATTCTTGGTGGTCAGGGAACAGGTGGATACATTGCTGTTAACTATGCTAGTTTAGATGATCCAGCTGAAATTACACTTCCTAAATTCATCAGCGGAACTACCGATGCTACTTATGGATTTGTTGCAGGTCAGTCTTATGTAAATCAGGCTCTATTAGGTGATTTTGATGGATTCGGTGGTATACCACAATTAAACAATCCTAATAACAGTGTTGGTTACGATAACACTATTCACTTTGCATTCAATATGGGTGGTGCACTAGGTGATTCAACATGGCTCGAGCCTGGTGATGTACCTACAGTTGCGATGCATGTTATCGGTGATCCATTTGCTCCTTTTGATGTAGGTATCGTATTTGTACCAGGAAATCCTCCTCAGTCTGTTGTCGATGTAATCGGTTCAAAATCGATCATTCGTTTAGCAAATCAATATGGAAATAATGATTGTTTTATCAGCGCAGGCTTTACTGATGCATACACTCAGGCAGCAAACTTAAACAACAGCGGTTATGATGGTCTTTATGGCTTTGCAACAACTCCACAGGTTCAATCAGGACCATGGGAGTGGTTTGATTCATTAACTGTTGTAACCGGCGCTGCTGCAGTTGGTGGAAACGGAACTCAAATCTACGCCAATGCATTGCTAACAAACCCTGATATGTCTAAAACTAAAGCTTTAGCATATATCGATACAGTAATGAATTACCTGAATCCAAGAATTGTTTATTGCCTTGGACTATCTACCGGTATCAATTCTATTGAAACAGCTGATGCTTTAATTTCTGTATCTCCAAATCCTGCTTCTGATGTAATCAATGTTGATTTATCATCTATCAACAACAAAATTAAAGCCATCGGATTGTATGATATCTCTGGAAGGAAAGTAAAAGAAGTATCTGTTACTGAATCTAGAAAATATACGATCAATCGCGGTTCAATTAATTCCGGAAGTTACTTCGTAAGAATTGAACTTGAGAATGGAATTGTAAATAGAAAAATCGTGTTGATGTAATAACAACTTCACTAATTTTCAAAAGGCTGTCTCTATCGAGATGGCCTTTTTTTTGCTATGAACCGGCAATAGTACCTGCAATAAAACCAGTAGACCAGGCTGCCTGAAAATTGAATCCACCTGTTACACCATCTATATCCAGAATTTCCCCTGCAAAATATAATCCAGGCAATAATTTACTTTCCATAGTTGACATATTTATTTCTTTCAAAGCAACTCCTCCACAGGTAACGAACTCTTCCTTAAAAGTGGTTTTCCCTTTTACTTCAATCAACGAATTAGAAATATTTGATGCAAGTTTATTGAATAGTGTATTGGAAACCTCTCCCCATTTTAACTCTTTAGATATTCCGGAAAGCTCAACCAATCTTTCCCAAAGTCGGGAAGGCAAAGCAACTATCACTGAATTTATAATTTTCTTTTCTTTAAGAATAACCTTGTTACTTAACAAAAGTTGTCTGATTTGTTCCTCATTCATTGTAGGGATGAAATTAATGCCCACTCTAAATTCATATTGCTTTTCTGATAAATATCTTGCAGCCAATGAACTCATCTTTAAAACTGCTGGACCACTCAAGCCCCAATGAGTAAACAGCATTGGACCTTCAGAAATTTCATTAAACCCTTCTATTCTGATACGCACCAATGGAACTGAAACTCCCATTAATCCATCGAAAGGATTTTTGGGAATATTGAATGTAAACAAACTTGGAACTGGTGGTATAATTATGTGTCCCGAAAATGACAACCATTGGTAAGATTTTAGTTGTGGAAAGCCTCCGGTTGCTACAATAATTTTATCAAAAACATAATTCATTTCCGATTCTGTCAGCACATTAAATTTACTATTCTCAAAATTAATCTCTTTGACAGAAGTATTCAGATTTAATGATATTCCCTTTTGATGAATTTCACTTAACAAGCAATCAATTATAGTCTGAGAGGAATCCGTAACAGGAAACATTCGTCCATCAGGTTCAGTTTTCAATTTCACCCCACGTGATTCAAACCAATTCACAGTATCCAATGTTGAAAATCTTGAAAATACATTTCTTAGTTCTTTTCTTCCTCTTGGATAATTTGCGATTAACAGACTGATTTCAGTAAGGGTGTTTGTTACATTACACCTTCCTCCACCGGAAACTTTTACTTTCGAAAGCACCTTACCGGATTTTTCAAAAATCACTACTTTATTATTTTTATGAGCCGCATGTATTGCTGCAAAAAAGCCTGCTGCACCTCCTCCAATTACCAAAATAGCAGCCATAAATCTGATTTATCTGGTTAACGCGGTGATTATGTCACTATACTTCGGAAAACTATTCAGGAGATCCTGCCTTTGCGCCATTTCAAAATCTCTGAAATCAAATCCAGGGGCAACAGTACAACCAACTAAAGAAAATGGAGCTCCATTCAACACCCTGCTTGCAAACCAGTTTCCGGCAGCAACAGTATATTGCAATAGTTGCCCGTTCAAAATATCCGGGCCTACAACAGTTGAAGTTAATTTTCCGAAAACATCCAACTCAATAACTTCGAGTGCACTTCCTCCATAAAAATGCCAGGTCTCATCAGATTTAATTTTATGGAATGCTGAAAAATTATTCGCTTCAATCAAAAAATAAATTGCTGTAGCAAATGCTCGTCCACCAGGAAACTCCCCATTCCCTTCAATTAAGGATGAGCTTCTGTAGGTTTCTTTGTAATAACCACCTTCCGGATGTGGAAGGAGTTCCAGATTATTAATATAGTCGATGGCGGAATATTGCATGGATAAGTTCCGATTTAAATTTAACTCCTTGGATGAAACTGCAGAATAGCTGACCTCAGATAATCACGGTCGAGATGCGTATAAATTTCAGTGGTTGTTATGCTTTCATGACCAAGCATCTCCTGCACTGCTCGTAAATCGGCTCCTCCTTCTATCAAATGGGTCGCAAAGGAATGTCGGAAAGTGTGCGGACTGATACTTTTATTAATGCCTGCAATCATCACAAGTTCCTTGATGATAGTAAAAACCATTTCCCTTGTAAGTTTAGCTCCGCGTCTGTTCAGAAATAAATAATCTTCATTACCGGGCTTAATTTTCAAATGCATTCTGTAGGAAGTCTCATAACGATGTATTTGTTTCAGAGCAACACTTCCGATAGGAACCAATCGTTCTTTATTGCCTTTTCCGGTTATCCGAACCAGACTAATTTCCGGATAGAGATTAGATTTCCGCAGACCAACCAGTTCAGAGACACGCAGCCCACTGCTATAGAGTGTCTCCAGCATTGCTTTATTCCGCTCCCCTTCCGGCTTACTGAGATCAATTGCAGCTATGATCTGATTGATTTCATCTACCGACAAAAAATCGGGTAATTTACGTCCTAGCTTTGGCCCTTCCAGCAATTCAGTAGGATCGTCTTTCACAATATTTTCGAGTAATAAATATTTGTAAAACGATTTGATTCCTGATAATATTCTGGCCTGACTTCGGGCGCTCATTCCCAGCTCATTGATCCACTTAACGAATCCTTGCAAATCCGACAATTGAATATTTCCGGGTGCCACCTGCATGTTTTTATACTGGAGATACTGGAAAAACTTTTCGATGTCATGTTCATAGGCCGAAACCGAATTGCCTGAAAGCGAACGCTCCAGTTGCAGGTAAGATCTGAATCCTTTGATGTAGGCTGGCCAACTCATTTTACAAAAATAACAAATCGAATGGTGAGGCTGAAGAATTTAAGCATATAAGTTGAGTAAAAGGAATAAAATGCTCAATTTAGCACTATTGAAATCTGTTTAATTGCCAGCTATGAGAATTGTAATTATAAACGGTCCGAATTTAAACCTGTTGGGAGTCCGTGAACCTGAAATTTATGGAAATGTAACCTTCGATGCGTATTTTCAAAAATTGCAGCAGGCCTATCCGGATATTGAGTTACTCGCTTTTCAATCGAATGTTGAAGGAGAGCTCGTTAATATGATCCAGTCAAATGGCTTCAATAGTGATGGAATAATTTTAAATGCCGGAGGCTATACTCACACTTCAATTGCCATAGCTGATGCAGTTGCTGCCATAAATTCACCTGTGATTGAAGTGCACTTATCAAATATCTTTGCCCGTGAACCTGAACGCCGGGTTTCGTTGCTTTCAAAAAGCTGTAAAGGAATAATCAGCGGTTTGGGTATTCAGGTATATGAAATGGGATTGATTACTTTGGCAGGAAAACTAAAGGCATAAAAAAAGCGGACCGTTTAGTGATCCGCTCTGTTATTTTTTGATTGCACTGTTAATTCAACATAACAGGCATTACCAGCATCAGCACATTTTCATCGGGAGAAGCATCACCACCGGCAGGCGTTAAAATTCCTGCTCTGTTAGGAAGTGACAACTCCATGTTTATATCACTCGTCCCCATATTATTCAGCATATCTGAAAGGAAACGGGCATTGAAGGCAATTTCCATATCCTGTCCGTTATAATCACACGACAGACGTTCATTAGCTTCGTTGTTAAAATCAATATCTTCAGCAGAAATGGTCATTTCTGATCCGGCAAGTTTCAATTTTACCTGATGCGTAGTTTTATTAGAGAAGATAGAAACGCGACGAATAGAATTCAAAAATGAATCGCGGGAAATGGTAAGTTTATTTGGATTGTCTAATGGAATTACTGCTTCATAATTCGGATATCTGCCATCAATCAACCGGCAAATCAGGTGGAAATTATCAAAGGTAAAAAATGCATTAGCTTCATTATAATCAATTTTAACTTTCGACTTTTGACCGGCTAAAGCACTTTTTAATAATCCTAAGGGTTTACGAGGCACAATAAATGAAGCTGATTTTGCTGAACGAATATCGGTACGACGGTAGCGTACCAAACGGTGTGCATCGGTTGCAACAAACGTAGTATTATCAATATTCATCTGAAATAATACTCCAGACATTACAGGACGCAGCTCGTCGGTACCGGTAGCAAATATTGTTTTATTGATTGCTTCCAATAAAACTTCCGATGGCATTTCAATAGAATTTGCCTGTTCAATAACCGGAATTTTAGGGAATTCTGCTCCATCCTGCCCGGCAAGTTTGAACTTACCATTTTCGGAACTGATTTCCATTTGGAAGTTCTTGTCATTGATAGTAAAAGTCAATGGTTGTTCTGCAAAAGTCTTAAGTGTATCCAATAAAATTTTCGCAGGAACGGCAACCAAACCTTTTTCTTTGGAAGTCACTTCCATAGAAGTAGTCATCGTAGTTTCCAGATCGGAAGCCGAAACATTAAGCTTCTCATTATCGATCTCGAAAAGAAAGTTCTCAAGAATTGGAAGAGGACTATTGGTGTTTAATGCACCACTAACCGATTGAATATGACGCAATAAAAGCGTACTGGAAACTATAAACTTCATGTTAACTATTTGATTATTAGTTATTTAACTTAATTCTTACTAACTTAGAGTATCAATTATGATGACAAATATAAATCTAAATATCCGAAATTCATGTCCTTTATTTTACACCGGTGTTGTTAGTAAAATCAGGAATCCTTCTGAATAGTTTTTCAAATGAAAAATATTGAACAACAATCAGATTGGTATCGCCTTCAAATCTGGCTGTCATTCGGTCAATATCATACAAATAAGGTTGACCGGCTTCATTAGCTTTGTTAACGGTGGTAGCAGTCTGGGGTCTTCTCCACAAATCAATTGTTGTAGAGGTTCCATCATTTTTAATCAAGGTAACAGATCTGAAAGGTACCGTTGCTCTTATTGAATCCCTTTGAAACTGATTCAGGCTTCTTTCCTCCATTTCATAATTCACAGAATTAAAAAACTGAAGATAACTTATAATTTTATCCTGGTTTACATCAGAGATCGGGTTCCCACTTTCATCACTCATTTTGTAAGTTCCATTTCCATTATTTTCGATAGCATAAATGGCAGCTTCTCTTTCTCTGTCTGTTACTTTTAGAGATTTCAATTCACCATCGGCCAATCTGAATACTGTTTTAACACGCCAATCACTTTCCTTTACAATAAATCGAGGAGTCAAATACCCATCAAATCCGGGTATATGAATTATAAAGGGTGTGTCTGAATTTTCCAGATACATAAAGGTTCCCAATTGGTCCTGTGTAGGTCCGCCAACATAGATAGTTTTCGATAGACCTTCAGCAGTATAAATTTCAACCTTTATACCTTTAGCTGCAATAGCTTTCATAACATTGTTGTAGGCATTCTTACCAACTGGACTTCTTACTTCAAGGCTTTTCAGAGTGGTGAGCAACGTTTTTACGGCATCGGGACGAGCATTTGTTTTACCATTTAAAGTCCACATGTCAGGACTTTTTTTCTCCAGAGTAACCTGATTACCGGTTTTGTCGGCCATAAATATTTTCACAACAGCCGAAGTATCTTTTATTGCAAAATCGCGAAGCGTTTCATTTATGGTTCCTGATTGTTTGGAGTAAATCAACCATCCTGCCAAAACCGAAAGGGCTATAACGACTAACAGAATAACGGTATTTTTTTTCATCTTTAGATAATTAGCTATCAGCTCGCATATTTCACTCTGCGACGATAAAATTTGAACAAGCCAAAAAGTGCAATAATCAGCACCGGTCCGGCGGTATTAACTACCTGCCAAAATAACAAATCGTTGTCAATTCTGTTTTTATCAAGCAATCTTAATTTCAATTCTTTTGATCGTATTGCCATTAATCCTGAATCATCGCATAGGTAATCGATACAATTCAGCAGGAAATTTTTATTCCCGAAAACTTGTCCGGTATACCGGTCCATTCCTAAGGGAATTATTCCATTGGTAGATTTCCGGACACCATTTTTTATTACATCACCATCCCCAATAACGATCATCCTTGTTTTATCACTTCTTTCTCTGAAAGCAATTTCAGGATCACTTAGTATAGCGGCAGGAACACGGTTTTTAAAATTAGAATCAAAAGTTCCTTCAAGCAACAACGCAAGAATTTTGTTTGGTTGATTGTATTGACTAAGCTGGGGTTCTTCCTTCATCAGATCGAGCGTAACCCGGGCTGGAGTTGCAAAAACTCTGGAGTATTTTGAAGAAACCAGCAATGGAGTTTTAATCACATCTGCGGAGCCAACAGGATCAACAGAGCTAACGAAATCGAACCGGACTGCATTCAAATTATTTACGATCGGATGTTTACTTTCAGGAATTACAATTGGAAAATAATACCAGGGCATTGGACTGTATTGAGGTCTGTTGCCGACATAACCGGTTACCACAGGAATTGGAGCAGCCTGTAAATCGAGTACCAAATCATAATTAATTCGGGCACCATACCTGAAGAGCATATCATCCAGATTTATCTGGTTGGCAATAGCAACTGTTTCGGATGTTTTTTCCAGACTGTCCATAGAAACTTTTGCTCCATCTACAAGCCAAAGAACCTTACCACCCTGCATGATATATTGATCCAATATAAACTTATCTTTTTCATCAAATACAGAATCCGGAGCAGCTACAATTACTGCCTCATAAGGTTTTAACGAATTCAATTTACCATCAATTCGTTTTCTTTCTACAAGATAAAACGACTGTAATTCACGGCTTATATCGGCAACCCTTACTTCAGCAGCCTCACCTTGTCCTTCCAGAAATGCGATAGTAGTTGGAACTTTACTGGATACTTTTCTGATAGCATTTGCAAAACCGTATTCAAGAGCCTGAATGGAATTATTCAGCATTTGTTCAGGAGATGCACCTAACTGATCCTGTAACAGCATCAGAGGAATTTCCTGTCCCAGATATGAAATTAACACTCCCGGAAATATTATTTGCTCTGAGGTTTCTTCCTTATTCTTTGCCTGCAAATTTGTTGGCTGAATACCTTTATCCACCAGTTGCTGGTATATTTTATTTCTTTCTTGCTGATCCGGATTTTCTGATGGATTGATAAACTGATACTCGAGGTTACCATTAGAATAAGCTCTTAACTCATCCAGCATTTCACGGGTGGCATTTTGCAATCGCTTGAAGGAAGGAGGAAAATCGCCGTCAAGGTAAACTCTGACATATACAATGTCTTTCAGCCCGCCAACGAGTTCACGGGTTGATGATGAGAGGGTGAATCGTTTTTCTGAGGTAAGATCAAATCGGGTAAAAACGAATGACGACAAAACGTTAATGACTACCAGTAAAAGTAACAACAATATAAGTCTGAAGATATTCTGACTTTTCAGTGATCGTTTTCCGGTACTACTATGTTTTTTTTCAGCAGCCATCAGTTACCATTTTCTAGATTCAAGAATTGTTCTGGTAAGCATGATAAACAAACTCACAAGACTAATGAAATAAATGACATCCCGGGTATCAATAACGCCGCGGCTCATAGAAGAATAATGCGCATTGATACCTAATTGATAGATTACATTAGCAATGGCACCAGAACCAAGAATGGTTGAAATAGAATCGAAACCTGCATACCAAAAAAAGCACAGGAAAACAGCAATAATAAATGCAATAACCTGATTGTCGGATACAGCTGAGGAGAACACACCAATTGATACGAATCCAGCGCCAAGAAAAAACAGGCCGATATATGATCCCCACATGGAACCGGTATCTATATTTCCTGCAGGAGAACCTAAGGTATATACACTGAAAAAATAAATGAGGGTTGGCACTAATGAAAATAAAACTAATACAACGCCTGCAAGATATTTTGCCATGACAACCTGGAGTTCGGTTAAAGGTCTTGTCAAAAGAATTTCAATAGTACCGGATTTCTTCTCTTCAGAAAACAATCGCATGGTTACAGCAGGAACCAAAAACATATAAACCCAGGGAGTAATTATGAATAACGGATCAATTGAAGCATAACCGGCATCAGGAATATTGAATTCAGTACCAGGAAATACCCAAACAAAAAGGCTGATAGTGAGTAGAAAAACAATAATCACGATATACCCAATCAGGGAATTCAGGAAACTATTGATTTCTTTTACCAGTAATGAAAACATAAACATTTATTAAACGGAAACAAAAGTACAAATTGCGACCGGATTCCTATTGATTTTAATTAATATACATGAGCTAAGAACGTTTATCTGGCCTAGCTCACTTTCCATATTAAATATTACGAATACCATTTAAACTCCAGGCTTCAGCTTTTGCATTAAATAATGGCTTGACTTTAGCCCATGTGGATTTGAACAAATCGGATGCCTGATAACTCTGCAGAGATTTTTCATCTTCCCAATAACTATAGGTAAAAACCAATCCGGGAACTTTAATATCTTCCAGCAATTCAAGATGTGAACATCCGGGGAAGTTTCTAATTTGTTCGGATACCAAATCAAATTCACCTTGAAATCGGGCAATTTGATCGGGAACTATGGATAGCTTTACAATTCTAATGATCATTTAAATTCTACTCTTATGGTATCCCCTCTTTTTAAACCGAATAAGGAGGATGCACTCCCTTGGTTGATAGCTAACTCTAAATCATCTGCTTCATTGTATCTAGCCATGATATGTCCGCGTGGTACATCGAAATAGTACTCATCAATTTGCTTGATAGCATATTCTTTGGAACGGAAAGTAATTTCAAATGAACGGTTGGATGCCATCTTTTCAATCAGCTCCCGTTTGATGTTGGTCACCACATTGCCAAAAGAATCTACATAAACGATAGTTCCCCGAATTAAATTTTCTTCAATAACCGGGTTAAGCATGGTCTTTTGATTAAACTCAACCAGCTTCTCACCCATATCGCTTACTTTTCCTCCTTTGGCTAAAAATGCAGCAGATTCTCCAAGAGCCCTCGACTCAGGAACTACTCTATTGCCCTTAGCATCAAGTACATAATAAATATCTTTGGGAACATCATCAAATACCAAAGAGAAAAATCCATCATTTGCACCTACAAAATAGTGATTTTTATGTTTGAAGGCTATCATCTCCAATGTTCCGCTAATAATGGAGGAAACACCAATTACATGAACCGTACCTTCGGGAAACCGATGCCAGGAATTCCTGAAAATAAATGCCCCGGTTATCCAATCATATGACGTCAATTGATGCGTGATATCAACTATTGTTGCATTCGAACAGTTGCTCAGAATATCACCTTTAATTGCTCCGGTAAAATAATCTTTCGTCCCCCAATCTGTCGTGAGCGTTATTACAGGCATTTTTGATTGCTAAATATGGTCCTATTATTGATGGGTCAAAAATAAGGATAAATGTTCAACACCTTTTTACCTTACATTTTATAATTTTAGCCAATCTTTTAAACAATCCAATCATTTAACTTTAACTTTTATATCTCATTGAAAGAAATAGCAATCCCTGCCGGCCTGAATCCGGTCGATTTTTTTGGTGTAAACGACTTGCACCTCGAAATGATCCGAAAGAGTTTCCCAGCTTTAAAAATTGTGTCCAGAGGCACCGATTTAAAGGTCTATGGTGATGATAATCAAATAGAAAGACTTCAAAAACTTCTTAATTCCATGATACTTCGGTTTGAAGCTACCGGACATCTGGACGTTGACTTTGTATCAGGTTTGCTGGAGGGTGAAAAAGAACAAAAAGTCATTACTTCTGAAACAGGAAAACCCGGAGAAGTACTGGTTTACGGGCAAAACGGATTACTCATCAGAGCCCGGACTCCCGGACAGCAACGATTGGTAACCAGTTGTGAGAAAAACGATATCACTTTTGCAATTGGACCAGCAGGAACCGGAAAGACCTATACCGCTGTAGCATTGGCAGTCAGAGCATTAAAAAACAAAGAGATCAGAAGGATTATTCTAACACGACCTGCTGTCGAAGCAGGAGAGAATCTCGGTTTCCTGCCGGGAGATTTGAAAGAAAAAATTGATCCATACCTGCGACCTCTTTATGATGCTTTGTTCGATATGATTCCCGGCGAAAAACTAAAATCATTTATTGAAAATGGCATCATTGAAGTTGCACCTTTAGCTTTCATGAGAGGACGTACACTTGATCATGCTTACGTTATTCTCGACGAAGCCCAAAATGCAACCCAAAGTCAGTTAAAAATGTTCCTTACCAGAATGGGGCCATCAGCTAAAATGATTGTTACAGGTGACATAACTCAGGTGGATCTGCCATCCAACCAACCATCAGGTTTGGTGCAGGGAATTGCCTTGCTTAACGGAATTAAAGGAATTGGCTTCGTTATGCTGGATGCCAAAGATGTTGTTCGCCACCGTTTGGTACGCGACATCATTGAAGCTTATGGCAAAGGAGAAGCCAAACCACCTTCCAGAAAGAAAACAGATTCTCAGGAAAAAAATTAATTCAATCGGATTAATCGCTGTGTTACGGTTTGCATTTCTGTAGCCATGCGAACCAGGTAAACACCTGAAGGAAGAGTTCCGATGGAGAAATGGTGCTTTCCTTTAGCCTGTTTTCCATCCGCTACTTCCAGAATCAAATTCCCTAAGAGATCATAAACTCCGATTTTGATTTGTGTATCATAACCAAGTTTGTAATGCAAATCAGTAGATGTATAAGATGGATTTGGCATCAGATTAATATCAGTCAATGCCGGAATTTCGTTCACTGAAACTGTACTGTTCACTGTTACTTCCTGAGCCACATAGGCAGTACAAACACCATTAAACAGTTCCAGTGTCACTGTGTAGGTGCCAGGTGCAGGAAAAGTGTGCGCAACAATTGCAACATTTGATGAATCACCATCACCAAACATCCATTTGTAGGAAGTAACCCCCGGAACCGATGAAACAAAACTTACGGTTAATCCATTTGCACTGTAGTTGAAGCCAGGATTAGCAGGTGGAGTACCTTGTTGCGTCAGAGTTATAGGAACAACAGCATAATTGTTATTATCATTTGTTTCCAGGAAATTATTTTCTGGATCGGTGTGAGAAATGATGAAATAATCGCCGTTACAAATTCCCGGAAAATCTATTTGCTGACCAGATAATCCCTGACTGTAAATATCTAAGCTGCCCACAAAAATTCCCTGCTCATTGCCACAACCACTTACTCCTCCTAAACCGGCGTTTGCAAGGTTGCTTCCAGTAACTACATTACCTAAGGTATCGAGGCAATATCCGGGACTTCCGGAGCAGCTGCCCAGATTAATAAGACAGAAACTGATTTTAGAACCGTTTCCTGCCAAAGGCCATGTTAAAGGATCAGAATTAGTTGTACCAACTCTTAAGGTATAAGTAGCCCAGTTATCTACATGCATGTGACCATGAGTGGGATGATATGTCATTGTACCTGCCGGATGATCTGTGTAGGACATTGTTTGTCCGTTTTTATGATAAACTCGTTGCGTGATTAATTGAGTAGGATATGAGCCATCGGGACACAACGGAGTTGCACAACCAACAATTTGTGTATCGCAATAACATACATTTATCCCTCTTACTTCTAACGGGCCATATCCAATATTTGGAGTTGCATTAGATAATGTCAGGTAACCTGGATATTCCGTATGTTGTTGCTGAATGATCAAAGCACTTGCAGTCATGTCAGGTAACAAATCGCAATCGGTAATTGTAGAATCAGGACAGTAACAACCGGAAGCATTGGTTATACTGCAAACACCGGGAGGAAGTCCGGGATCAGGAGGTGGATTATTACCAAAATTGATAGCGGCAAAGTTCAAAAAACCTGCATCAGATGGAACTTCATCCAGAAAACAGATTTCCCATGTGCCATTAGGATTCATCCCATTATTAAAGAGATTTAATGATTGATCGGGAATATAAGATCCTGTAAAAGGTGCGGCTCCGGATACAATCCATCCGCTGGTTCCATCTTCCTGCAAACAGGTACTGGTGAAATTATCGCCACTACCTCCGGCATTACTAACTAAAGTGATTATGGTATTATCAGGTGACCTGAGAAAAATTTTAAGATCAGCAGTATAGGTGTGAGAAATGTCCAGGCATACACTGGTAAGTCCGAACCAGGAATCGATTTGTGCTGGTAGTCCCGAAACAGTAAAAGGAAAGCATACCATTGTATTATTATCAGGGATCGCGCCTCCCGATGGTGTCATAAAAGACTGGGATTTTGCTGAGGGGGCGATACAAATTATCGCAATAAACAAGGCCAGGATAATTTTTGATTTCATATGTCAGGTTGATTGTACCTTGTAAAGGTATAAAAAAGACAATACAAATTACCTTCCTCAAACGAGAAAATTCAAACAATGCAAAAAAAATGATAAAGGCTAGACCTTTTTCACATTTACTGCAGTCATTCCTTTTTCAGACTCTTTCTCTTCGAAAGAAACTTTGTCATTTTCCATGATAGATCTCTTGTCGAGCAGTCCGGTTGCATGTACAAAGATCTCTTTCTCAGATTCATCGAAACGGATAAATCCAAATCCTTTTCTACGATTGTAGAATTTAATGGTACCTGTGGGCATAAGCAATAATTGACTTGTGGTTGCCCAAATGTAAAATATATTTGACAAAAAACAAAAAAATTACAATTTTTCCGACATACCAATGTAGTTCATAGCTACCAGAACCTTGTTAAATTAAATGTTTCTATTAAAAATAATGTACATTAGCACCCCAAGAAACCGATCTACTCAAATTCTCAAAAACCTTAAAAACCGGAAAATTAGATACTTATGGCTCAACAAGCGAGTGTAAACCAGGGGCATCCTAAGGGGCTCTATTTATTGTTCTTTACAGAGATGTGGGAGCGTTTCAGTTATTATGGAATGCGCGCCATTTTCATTCTGTTTATGACTAAGGCATTGTTTATGTCGGAAGCAGAATCTTCCAATATTTACGGAAGTGTAACCGGATTGGTGTACCTGACACCATTGTTAGGTGGTTACATCGCAGATAAATTCTGGGGTAACCGAAAAAGTATTCTGGTAGGTGGAATACTGATGGCAATTGGTCAGTTTTTGCTCTTTTTCAGTGGAAGTGCCGTTGCCGATGGTGCACAAAGTGCTTCGAGTATTGCCTTAATGTGGGGCGGATTAACCTTCCTCATTATTGGTAATGGATTCTTTAAACCCAATATTTCCACGATGGTGGGACAACTGTACCCCGTAAATGATTCCAGAATCGATGGGGCCTTTACGATCTTTTACATGGGGATTAATATGGGTGCGTTCTTCTCACCATTGATTTGCGGAGGTTTGGGCGACACCGGAAATATTCATGATTTCAAATATGGCTTTTTAGCTGCGGGAATCGGAATGGTACTAAGTACCATCTCATTTGAATTATTAAAAAATAAACACCTTGTTGACCCTGACGGAAAACCACTTGGAATGCCAAAGGCAAAAATGTCTGCTGGCACCTGGGGGATTATTTTAGGATCTATTGCAATCATTTATGCACTCATGAATTTCCAGACTATTGTTGCCTGGATTTTTGGGGCTGATGCAGTTGCTACTGAAGGTACATTGGCATACACCATTGCTCATCTCGATTTGGTGGCATACCTGATTTACACATCTATGGTTGTGATGCCACTTGTAATCCTTACAGACAAATCGCTTAATAAGGAAGAGCGTGAACGAATCATTGTTATTTTCATTCTTGCATTTTTCGTGGTCTTCTTCTGGGCATGCTTCGAGCAAGCAGGCGCTTCCCTCACCCTATTCGCTGATCAGCAAGTTGACCGTAGTATTCAAATGAGTGTGAGCAAGTATATTATTATGATCTCCGGAGCTGTTTTAGGATTTTATCTGGCTAAAGCTTTTGGATGGTTCTTTGACTGGAGTAAAAAACTAATCCTGGGAATTCAGGTGGTGATCGGTGTTTTATTATTAGGACTGACACTCAATGGCACAATTGGAGATTTCCACATGACCGAATTCCCTGCATCCTGGTTCCAGTCAATCAACCCACTTGCGATTATTGTTTTGGCTCCGGTCTTCACAATGTTATGGGGTAAACTGGCAGGTGTAAATATGGAACCTTCCTCCCCATTGAAAATGGCACTAGGTTTAGCATTAGTTGCTCTTGGATATGTGATTATTGCTTATGCCGTTCATGGAGTAGATTCCAACACTAAAATAGCTATGTTCTGGCTGTTTGCACTTTACATAGTTCATACCATGGGAGAACTTTGTCTTTCTCCAATTGGATTAAGCATGGTAAGTAAACTGGCTCCCCTTCGCTTGTCGTCATTGTTAATGGGGACCTGGTTCCTTGCCAATGCTGCTGCGAACAAATTTGCCGGAACACTGAGTGCACTCATCCCTCCTTCTGCAGGTGAAGCTGGTGCTGCTCCTGTAGCTATGCCAAGTTTCCTGGGTATCGAAATTAATAACCTGTTTATATTCTTCTGTGTGTTTATTGTTTTGAGCGGATCAGCTGCTGCTTTGTTGCTGGTACTTTACAAAAAGCTAATAAAAATGATGCACGGGGTAAATTAAACTAGTAAACCTCTTAAAGCCGGATTTTCATAATCCGGCTTTTTTTTATGCATTTTCAAATTTCATTTATTCAATCCTTTTTACTAAAATTACATGCTACATTAAACAAAGCTTATGGAACCAACTTCAAAAAAAGAGTTTAAACCCTACATCTCAGCCACCGACTCCGTAGCTGAGTTTACTATTAAGTCGGTTTTACTGGGAGCCATGTTTGGAATTATATTCGGTATGGCGACCGTGTATCTTGCCTTAAAAGCAGGTCTCACCGTTTCAGCATCAATTCCAATTGCGGTTCTTGCTATTTCTTTAGGAAAAAAATTCTTCAAGACTACCATTCTTGAAAACAATATCATTCAAACAACCGGTTCAGCCGGAGAGTCTATTGCTGCCGGAGTTGTATTTACACTGCCCGGCTTTTTATTCTTATCGCTCAATGAAGCCGGAGTAAGTGTTGGTGAAGCATACTTCAATTACTGGACAATTTTTATTCTGGCAGTTTTTGGTGGTATACTCGGTACATTAATGATGATACCTCTTCGCAGGTCATTGATCGTAAAGGAACATGAAACACTTCCTTATCCCGAAGGTACTGCATGCGCTTCTGTACTCATAGCTGGAGAAAAAGGCGGTGACTTTGCTAAAACTGCCTATCAGGGCTTAGGCTTTGCACTTGCCTATGCCATGATGCAAAAGGTATTTCATATCATCGCTGAAGCACCGGCTTGGGTTACTCAACAAACCAATAAATATTTCCCTTCCGCAACAGTAAATGGAGAAATTACACCTGAATATCTGGGTGTGGGATATATCATAGGTCCCCGTATTGCAGGAGTATTAGTTGCAGGTGGAGTACTTGCCTGGCTGGGATTAATTCCACTGCTTTCTTCGCTTGTTCCGCCTGACACAATTGCCTTGCAACTTATCAAACTGGGATATCTCAAAGACTTGTTGACTCCGGGCGGACCTGGGGGCTGGAATCCGGAAACACATTCATTCGATAGCACAGCAAATGCTGTGTACCGGGCTTATGTCAGACAAATTGGAGCAGGTGCTGTTGCAGCAGGTGGATTCATGACACTATTTAAAACGCTCCCTACTATTGTGTCTTCTTTCAAAGACAGCCTTAGTTCTATGAAAGAAAAAAATGATGGAGTTGCTGTTGTTCGTACAGAAAATGATTTGTCATTTAAAACTGTTATTGTTGGAAGTATAGCCCTCGTTTTATTGATGGCTCTGTTACCTCAGATTCCGGGAGATAGCATCCTGAATAAATTATTAATTGGAATTCTTGTGGTGATATTTGGATTTTTCTTCGTTACTGTTTCCAGCCGAATTGTAGGGATTATCGGAAGTTCTTCAAATCCTATTTCAGGAATGACGATTGCAACGCTAATGGGTACAGCATTAATTTTTATTGCAGTTGGCTGGACTGGTAAAGTTTTTGAACCAATGGCTTTGGTTGTTGGGAGTATGATTTGTATTGCCGCAGCAAATGCCGGTGCCACTTCACAGGATTTAAAAACCGGATACATTGTTGGTGCAACTCCAAAATATCAGCAGATAGCATTATTTGTTGGAGCAATTGTTTCATCTATTGTGATTGGTATTACCATAAATATTCTGGATACACCAACACAGGAAATGTTAGATCAGGGCATCACACATGCCATTGGAAGCGATAAGTATCCCGCTCCACAAGGAACTTTAATGGCGACACTGATCAAAGGTTTGTTATCATTTAATCTTGACTGGCAATTTGTATTGGTTGGAGTTTTTCTGGCAATTACCATGGAATTATGCGGTGTAAAAGCACTTTCTTTTGCAGTTGGTGCTTATCTCCCATTGGCAACAACCCTTCCGATATTTGCCGGTGGTGTAATTAAAGGTATTGTTGATTGGAGAGCAGAGAAAAAGAACGAGAAAGTGGAAGATTCTGAACTAGGCAAAGGAAGTCTGTTTGCAACCGGTCTGGTTGCTGGAGGTGCATTAGCCGGAGTTATTGTTGCTTTGCTTTCTGTAGATGATTCCATAGCAGCTAAACTTGCCACGGTGAATATGGAACACACTCTGAATGAAGCACTTGGAAGTGGCGGCTATCAATTGCTGGGTACTTTCTTCTTCTGTTTACTTGGTTTCGTTTTATATCGGATTGCCATTAAGAAGGACCAATAACTAAGGTTTATGAATTTAGAAACGGAATGGTGAATCGCCATTCCGTTTTTTATTTCATAGAACTACCAATGAACTCTTTGGCTCAATTTCTGTTACATTTACAGCTTGTAATAAATTCATTCAAATGACCTCAAATAAATTCAAGAAACTACTTTTATTCATCTTGATTTTCGGTTCAGGCATCGTAACTTCCTGTAACTCGCAGTCAGCTGATAAATCAAAAGATATAATTGCAGATGCAGATGGAATTCAGTGGATGAGCTTTGAAGAAGCAGTGAAAAAGTCAGATGCCGCCCCTAAAAAGCTGTTCATTGATGTATATACAAATTGGTGTGGTTGGTGCAAAAAAATGGATGCCACTACTTTTAAGGAAGATACTGTAGTTAAATTTATTAATGAAAACTTTTATGCAGTAAAATTGAATGCCGAAACAAAAGATACAATCAGGTTCAGGGATAAAGAATTCAAATACATAGCCGATTATAAAGCTAATGAGTTGGCCATTTCCTTGCTCAGTGGCAAAATGGGGTACCCCTCCTATGTAATTCTGGATGAACAATTTACGATGATCACCCCTCCAGTACAATCTTATTTAAACAAAGAGGATTTGATGCCAATTTTGCATTTCTTTGGTAAAAACATCCATAAAGAAAAGACCTGGGAGGAATATTCCGGTCAGCCTAAATCAAAATAACAAATGCTGATACCGGCAACAAAAAAGGCTGTCATCCTTTGGGAGACAGCCTTTTTTGGGGTGAAGGACGGGGCTCGAACCCGCGACCTCTAGAATCACAATCTAGCGCTCTAACCAACTGAGCTACAATCACCATATTGATTATCAGAGCTTCAATGCACTTGATAACCCATCCTTGTAATGACCATGCATTAACTTGGAGGTGCAAAAGTAAACAATTCAATAGAATCATCAAACCTCTTTATCATTTTTGTTTTAGTAGTCTTGTTAGCAGTAACTTTGCAGTAGAAATGGATGGAGATGTCAGATAAAACGATTTTGAATGTTGAAGGAATGACCTGTAGCAATTGTGCTTTGGGCATTTCCCGTTTTTTAGAAAAGCAGGGACTTCATCAAATTAATGTGGACTTCGCATCCGGAGAAGTTATTTTCGAACAGGTTGAAGAATCAAAAATTGAGACTATTAAAAAAGGGATTAATAATCTCGGGTTTACAGTGATTAATGAAAATGCCGATTCATCCCTTGCTAAGACACCAAAGTACACTTCACTGGAGATTAAATTCATTTTTTGCGCAATACTTACATTTCCGCTGTTATTGCACATGGTTTCAGATGCACCGATTTTGCATAACAGCTGGTTTCAACTGATTCTTACGATACCGGTTTTTATAATAGGCATATTACATTTTGGTAAAAGCGCCTGGTCTTCCCTGAAATCAGGAGTGCCTAATATGGATGTCTTGGTCACTACCGGAGCTACAGCAGCATTTGTTTATAGCATTATTGGGTTAACATTATATCAGCATACCGGCGAAAGCCATAATTATCTTTTCTTCGAAACATCAGCAACTATTATTACTCTGGTGTTGATGGGGAATATTATTGAAAAACGATCTATTCGACAGACTACTTCGGCTTTGACTGAGTTGGCAGCTCTGCAACCTCAACTTGCTAACAAAATAAGTATAGGTAAGGATCTTCAAGAATCAATTGAAACTGTTTCTGCAGAATCAATCAGAAAGAATGATGCCATTTTGGTAAATACAGGAGGAGTTGTCCCTGTTGATGGTAAGATTTATTGGGGAAATGCATCATTGGATGAATCGGCTTTGACCGGCGAAAGTATTCCGGTATTCAAAGAATCAGGTGCAACAGTAATGGCAGGCTCCATAGTTCAGTCGGGTACTATAAAAGTGGTGTGCGAAAAATCAGGAACCGGGACTGTACTTTCTAATATCATTCAATTAGTAAAGGAAGCTCGTCAATCAAAACCTGAAATTCAAAAATTAGGTGATAAAATCAGTGGTTGGTTTGTACCTGCTGTCATTGCCATTGCAATAATTACATTTACTGTTTGTTATTTTATTTGGGATTATGCTCTAGATAAAGCTATCATGAATGCAATTGCAGTGCTTGTAATCTCATGCCCCTGTGCGATGGGACTGGCTACTCCAACTGCAGTTGCTGTTGGTCTGGGAAAAGCAGCCCGCGCGGGCATTATCATAAAAGGCGGTGCCACTCTGGAGATATTCGACAAAATAAAAATAATAGTTTTTGATAAAACAGGAACTCTGACATCCGGCGCTTTTCGCATTAAGAATCTTCAGGTTTTTGATTATGATGAACAAGAAGTCATAAATATTATTTACAGTCTGGAACAACATTCATCACATCCTTTAGCAGTATCTCTGGTTAAGGAACTGACTTCAAAAGCATCAGGCTGGATCTCATTTAATTCTGTTTCTGAAAAGCAAGGTTCAGGATTAGAGGCATCCGACGATAAAGGCAATACTTATCTGATAGGATCGTTTGCCTCCCATCAACATCTTACTAAAGATGCCGGACATACCATTTATCTATCAAAAAACAATTCCCTGATTGCAACCATAGACCTTACGGATGAACTAAAATCGGGAGTCAAAGAAATGGTGCAGGAATTAAAAAGTGACGGGTATAAAATTGTGCTGCTGAGTGGTGATACATCTGTCAGATGTAATGAGGTAGCTTCCGCTTTAGGCATGGATGAAGTCTACAGCGGTCAACTTCCTCATCAAAAAACTGAGGTCATTCAAAAATTAAAAAAAGAAGGTGGTGTAATGATGATAGGTGATGGTATTAATGATGCTCCTTCTCTTGCAATGGCAGATTTAGGTGTTTCATTTGGTGATGCCACCAAAATTGCGGTCAACACAGCCCAGGTTATCCTTCTGGGCAATAACACCTCATCAATTAATCAAGCTTTGAAAACAGGGAAACAAACTTTAGCAACAATAAAACAAAATCTGTTCTGGGCATTTGCTTACAATGTAGTGGCCATTCCAATAGCCGCCATGGGATTCTTAAGTCCGATGGTAGCTGCACTTTCCATGGCATTTTCTGATGTAATTGTAATTGGTAATTCCATCAGATTAAAATTTAGAAACTAAAAACCTGCTGCTTGGATCGGAAAAAAATACTCTTTATTCCCAGGTGGTACCCTGACAGGCATGACAACATGCTTGGTTTGTTTGTACAAAAACATGCGATGGCGGTTCAGTCAATGCATGATGTTTCTGTTCTTTATGTAACAACCGACACGACCATGAATCCGGGAGCTGTGGTAATTACTGAAAATGTATTTCATGGTATTCAGGAGTTACATATATATTTTGGAAAACACAATTCAGGGTTCAAAAATGCCATTACTTACTGGAATTGCTATAAAAAAGGTATTGGAATGATCGTAGAGAGAGAAAAAAAAATTGATCTCACACACGTTCACATTCTGACCCGCGCGGCTATTCCAGCACTGTGGTTAAAATTCACACAAAAGATTCCATACATCATAACGGAACACTGGTCGAGATATCTTCCTGTTAATCTGAGAAACGGATCATTTCCGGGATGGTGGAGAAGAACCATCACTCGTTTTGTAGTCAGGAATTCAGCTGCCATCACTACGGTGACAAAAAATCTTGCAACAGCCATGCAGGATCTGGGTTTAGAAGGCCAATATTATATCACTCCAAATATTGCTGATATAAACGATTTTAAACCGGCGATTAATAATTTTCGTAATCCCAAGAAACTGGTGCATGTATCTTGTTTTGATGAACCGGCAAAAAACATAAAAGGAATTATTGATGTAATTGCGGAATTGACAAAGGAGCGCATAGATTTTAATCTGGAAATAATTGGTGATGGCAAAGATTACCAGGAAGTTCATGATTATGCCATGCAAACGAAACTGGTCGGGAGCAGGATATTTTTCACCGGTCTGTTGACCGGAAAAGAATTGTCGGATCACATGGCAGATGCAGATGCGTTGGTGATGTTCAGCAATTATGAGAACTTCCCATGTACCATTGTTGAATCGATGGCATGTGGTGTTCCGGTGATAAGCACTGCGGTTGGTGGAATTCCGGAACATTTGCAAAAAGATTTTGGAATTCTCATTCAGGCAAAAGACAATGCCGGATTAAAAGCGGCAATCGAAAGTGTGCTGGATCAACCTCAACAATTCAATAAAGATGCCATGAGAAAATATGCAATTACTAATTTCTCGATGGAAAGCAGTGCATTGACATTTGATTCCATTTATAGAAATGCAATCCAAAACGCCGGTTGATGTTTTCAAAAATCATCTTTACTTTTATAACCAGATTCTCATCATCACTGATTGGGTTTTTACTGGTTATATTAACAGCACATGCAATAGGAGCTGAAGGAAGAGGAGAAATTAGTCTGATAATTTTAGGCACAGCAATAACTTTACTCATCAGTAGTATTATTGGTGGAAATGCAATAGTTTTATTGGCCCCCTCCACTCCTGCTTTCAAACTGCTTGTTCCTTCTTATGGGTGGGCAGTAATTTCCATATCTATTACAACAGCATTACTTCATTTTACCGGACTCATACCACATCAATTCAGCATTCATATTTTTATCATCTCAATGCTGCAGGCAATTGCCTCCATTCACATGTCGATTTTCATAGGTAAGCAGCAAATAAAACTTTATAATATCATGAATTTGCTGCAGGTATTTTTACTTTTTACTATGGCAGTTATTTTTTACTACTTCTTAAAACATCAGGATGTAATGCACTATGTAATTGCGCTTTACATTTCTTTTGCCATACAGGCTGCGGCAACAACATGGTTTATTTACCGGGATATTGAATTGACGAACTTGTCGGGGACCAATGAAATTATAAAAAAAATTCTGGAGAATGGGTTAATCATTCAACTTTGTAATGTGGTTCAGATTTTAAACTACAGGTTGTGCTATTTTATTTTGGAAGAGACCCATGGTTTGACAAGTCTTGGAATATTCTCAACCGCGAGTATTGTTGCAGAATCGGTATGGCTGGTATCTCGAAGTATTTCACTTGTACAATACTCCGGAATAGTAAATAGTTCAGACAAAGAATACAACCGGTTGCTGACAGTGAGAATGTCGAAGCTCAGTCTGTTTGGAAGCATCCTGGTAATGCTGCCGGTTTTAATTTTACCTTCTTCGTTTTACGGATGGGTTTTTGGAGAAGAATTTCGAGGAATAACGGAGCCCTTGTGGATTTATGCACCCGGAATTCTGGCATTAAGTTTTGCCACGGTGTTAGGCCACTATTTTGCCGGTCTTGGACTGAACAAGGTCAATTTATTGGGTTCCGTTATAGGATTTATAATAACCTTAATTGCCTCGTTGATTCTCATACCCAAATGGGGAATTAATGGGGCAGCAATGAGCGTTTGTTTAGCATATTGTGTCCATTCATTATACCTTTTTCTTAAATTTAGAACTCATACCAGCTTCAAAATCAATGAACTGTGGCCAACAGCAGATGATTACATCTATTTAAAAAAAGGAATTGGCACTTTTTTAGGGCGTTCCTGAGGAAATAACACCAAAAACTACATAACTATTTATTAACAATTAGCTGCATCAAACCATATTTTAATCTTAGAATATTTATATTTGCAGTATTGAACCAACTAACATCTTATCCTACTATAGATAAGGTATTCATAAACAAGCAATTAACTTATTAAGACAAAAATCATAAACCAAAAAACAAATCAACATGAAAAAACTATTACTCAGTGGTTTGGCTTTGACAGTTTGTTTGTCGGCTTTTGCACAAAATAATGCAAAGCAGATCAATTCAAGACTGAAAAGTGCTACCGTAAACAAAACATTACCTGTTACTAAACCTGCAGATGGCGTAGTTGCTCCTCTTGCTCCGGTTAATTCAACAGTTGCACAAAACCGTAGTTCAATGGTTGAAGTGTCAATTGGTCAAACTGTATATGATCTGCAATCAAACTACGGTGCGGTTGGAAATCGTGTAAAATTATGGGATGACAACACAATTTCTGCTGTTTGGACATTGGGTACTGCATCACCTTCATTCTCTGATCGTGGTACAGGTTATAACTACAATGATGGAACAAACTGGTTACCTATTCCAGCTGCTCGTGTTGAAACTTTCCGTACAGGATGGCCAAACGTAAGCGGAACAGCTACTTCTGGTGAATACATTGTTACACACGGAACTAATCCTACAAACTTTGTTTCAAGAGCTACCAAAGGTACCGGTGCATGGACAGAAGCTGCTTTAGGAACAACAACTGTAACTTGGCCAAGAATGGTAGTTGGTGGTGCAAATGGAAACTCAGTTCACGTAATTGGAAATCCAAATGCTGCTCCTTTCCACGTATTCTATTCACGTTCATTGGATGGTGGTGCTACTTGGGTTGACGAAAACATCGTACTTCCAGGACAGGCTACTGATTTCTTTGAAGGTTCTGTAGACGGTTATGACATCGACTCTCGTGGAGATGTTGTTGCTATCGTTTTAGGAGGATTTGCTGAAGATCTTACTCTTTGGAAATCTACTGACAATGGTGCAAACTGGGCTGTAACTACAATCAATGAATTCCCACTTTCTCCATTCGATTACAATACTGGTATTTCTGATGTTGATGGTGATGGTGTTGCTGATACTATCCCAACTACTGACTCAGGAATTTCTTGTGTTATTGATAACAATGGAATGGTTCACGTTGCTGTAGGAAGCACTCGAGTTCTTGATACTGATCCTGCAGGTGGAGTTTCTTACTTCCCAGGAACAGATGGTCTTCTTTACTGGAATGAAAGCATGCCTTCAGGTGACATCACTAACAATGTAATTGCATTTGTTGAAGATATCGACGGAAGTGGTGTTATTGAAATCCCAGATGGTTTAGCTATCTATCAGTGTGGTCTTACTTCAATGCCAACTTTAGGTGTTGATGCATTAAACAACGTTCACCTTTGCTACTCTTCATTGATCGAAAACACTACCAATGGAAATGCTGATCCAGCTCTTGAAGAAGCTTACCGTAACGTATATTACATGTATTCTTCTGATGGTGGTATGACTTGGTCTACTCCATCTAGAATTGAGCCTTCTGACTTTGATGAGCAAGCTTGGCCAAACATGGCAAAAAGAGTGAACAACCAAATCCACCTTACTTATTACAAAGACGGTGAGCCAGGTAACACTTTCCAGCCTTCTGCTAACTCTTCAGGTGTTGATACTCCAGATGCATATGGAACTTATGATATCATCTACAATGCTCAAACTAATCCAGTTGGAGTTGCTGAAAATAACAGCAACATCCTGAGCACTGTAATTTATCCTAACCCGGTTTCTACAATGTTGAATGTTGATTACACTTTAAATACTGCTGAAGTTATCACCGTTAATCTGGTTGACGTTTTAGGACAAGTTGTTTATTCAACTGAACTTAAAGGTACTGCTGGTGTTAACAACGTGAAAATCAACGTGAAAAACGTTGCTGCTGGTGTTTATTCTTTGAACACTATCGTTGGAAACAAAGTTTCTGCTGAAAAAGTTGTTGTTCGTTAATTCGGAAACAATAAATATTCTAAAAAGGGTTGCCATTCTTGGCAACCCTTTTTTTATGCATAAATCCCTTATAATTAATTATTTACTCCACTATTTTCTATGTTATTCACTTGAAAACCTATTGAATTGCTAAGAATTTGATCCGAAAATTGTCATTTTTTATCACATATTTGGGTCAAACACTTCTCATTAAGTAGAGTTGTTTCTATATTTGAAGATCGGAAATTCTAAAAACTAACCAATATGAAAAAACTATTACTGACTGGCCTTGCGCTCAGTGTTTGCTTAGGTGCAATTGCACAAAACAGACCTGCTCCAAGCAGCACAATCAAGGAACGTTTGAAAGCAGCTAACAGGCATGCTCCCGTTCCTTATCAACCTTCTATTTCAGGAAATGAAATGCCTGTAAACAGAATTAATCAAACGGTAACTAACCAAAATACCGCCAACCGTAGTTCAATGGTTCAGCAAATTATTGGTAACACTACTTATGATTTGCAATCCAATGGCTCAACTCAAAACCGCATCTATATGGATGCTGCTGGTAATGTTGGTGCTGTATGGACAATGAGTACTGATCTTGCAGGAACATATCCAGATCGTGGTGCCGGTTATAATTATTATACCGGTGGAACCTGGGGCGCAGCGCCTGCTGGACGTATTGAAACAGATCGTCGCGGATGGCCTTCATTGGTACAACTTGCTAACGGTTCTGAAGTTGTGGTTTCACATGCAAGCGTAACATCAAATGTTGCCCAAAACATTCGCCCAGCGGCTGGAAGCGGAGCATGGACACAAACCACTCTTGCAAGTTTCCCTGGTGGTGAAAATGCTCTTTGGACAAGAACTGCTGCAGGTGGACCTGATGGAAATACCATTCACCAAATCGACATTTCTTATCCAACAGGAAATGGAGGAGCACTTGTAAACGGTCTTGATGGATGTCTTTCTTACAGCCGTTCCTTAGATGGCGGTACCACATGGGATATTGTTCGTGCAATTCCTCCAGGAATCAATGATACTGAATACGAAGGATTCCGTGCGGATGGTTATGCTATCGATGCAAAAGGAAGTACTGTTGCATTTGTATCAGGAAATATCACTGACGATTGGGCATTATGGAAATCAACCGACAATGGTGACAACTGGACTCGTACTGTAATTCAGGATTTCCCATTCACTAAGTATGATGATCTTACTCAGATCACTGATGTAGACGGTGATGGTGTTGCTGATACTCTTTTAACTACTGACGGCGCTTATGCTATTATTATCGACAATAACGGTATGGTGCATGCGTTTGCCGGAGCTATGTTGATTCTTGATGATGATCCAACTGCTGCGTTAGGTTTATTCCTTTCAACTGATGGATTACTTTATTGGAATGAAAGCATGGGCTCAAATCTTCCTGTTGTAATTGCAACTGCTCCAGATTTGGATGGTTCCGGACAAGCTGATGCTTTTGCTGCGGATCTTGGTGGTCGTTATGGTAATGACGGTATCTGCTCTATGCCAAGCGCTGGTATTGATGCTGCCGGAAACTTATTTGTTTCTTATTGCCCTTTGATTGAAGGAACTGATTCAGGTAACCCTTCTCCTCTTGCATTTAGCTATCGCAATGTTTATTTGATGGGTTCAACTGATGGTGGTGCTTTCTGGAGCACTCCTGTTAACGTTTCAAATAGTCAGTTTGATGAAGCAGTATTCTGCTCTATGGCGAAAAATGTTGATGGATGCGTTCATTTATTATGGCAACAAGATGGTTCACCTGGATATTCAGTTCCACCAAACGGTGAACATGCAATTGGTAACAATGATATCGTTCACGATTGCTATGACAAAACTTTAGTTTTAAGTTCAATCAACGAAACTCTTGCTAACGGTGTTGCGGTGTCTTTATTCCCAAATCCTGCATCAAACAATTTAACAATCAGCTATAATGTTGAACAACCAATTGAATTAATGGTTGAAGTAAGAAACATTATGGGACAAGTGATTGCTGAGTTTACCCGTGATGCGGTTAAAGGTACCAACAACATTAATGTTGATGTTACTAAATACAGCTCTGGTGTTTACACTATCAATACTATTATGGGTGAAAAAGTTTTCTCAACTAAATTTGTGAAAAACTAATTCTATTCCATTAAAATATAAAAAAGCCCCGAAATTCGGGGCTTTTTTATTTTATCGATTTTGTGTTTTTTGATCCCTCAAAGAAGGTCAAAAATATTTTTTACTCCTGCTATTCTTTCAGTCTGAAATCCTTCTCCATACTCCACTCCTATTATCCTTCCAAGTTCAGCTGCACGACCAGTGAGATTATCGAAAAATTGTTTAGTCGCTATGGCTGTAACAGGTTCTTTCGAATTTGGATCATAAAATTGGGATGCATAAGCTTTTAATGCAAGAATCCGTTGGTCCATACTTTCAGAAATATCGACGATAAAATCAGGTTTAAAATATCGGTCCTGAATGTAATGGTAAACCACTTTAGGTCGCCAGGCTTTTTGTGGCTCATCATTAAGATGAGTCTCAACTTTTACAAGTCCAGCTAAGAAGCACGCGTCGGAAACCAATTTTGACCCACGGCCATGATCCGGATGGCGGTCATCAAAAGCATTGGCAAAAACTACTTCAGGTCGATATTTTCGGATCATCTTTACAACTTCCAGCTTATTTGCCTGAGAAAGCTCGAAAAAACCATCAGCCATATTTAAGTTTTCCCTAACTGAAAGTCCCATAATAGTTGCAGCATTCGCAGCTTCCACATCTCTGATAGCTGCAGTACCCCGAGTCCCGAGTTCACCTCTGGTCAAATCAACAATACCAGCCTTTTTGCCTTTCTTAATTTCGTTAATAATTGTACCTGAGCAACTTAGCTCAACATCGTCGGGGTGTGCACCAAATGCAAGGATATCAAGTTTCATCTGAAAGTATTTGTATGCAAAGTTCAGTAACTTTTTAAAACAAACTACCTTTGCACAGTATTTATTAAAACAACTCATGATTAGTGAACTTTGGTTTCTTATCCAAAAGGAATTTCGGTTAGAATGGCGACAAAAAACCATGCTGACCGGAATGCTGATTTATGTGATAAGTACCGTTTTCATCTGTTACATGACTTTCAAAAGAATAATCGACGTTCCAACCTGGAATGCTTTGTTTTGGATAATCATGATTTTTGCTGCCATAAATGCTGTTGCCCGAAGCTTCATGCAAGAATCGAGAGGTATTCAGTTGTATTACTACACCATGGTTCACCCTGCAGCTGTGATACTTTCTAAAATTATTTACAACTCCGCATTGTTGATTTCTGTAGCTCTGATTCATCTCCTCTTCTATTCGCTTTTTCTGGGAAATGAAATTCAGGACATGACCATGTTTCTAGTCGGTTTATTGCTGGGCAGTACCGGTTTGGCAGCAACCCTGACATTGGTTTCTGCAATCGCTTCGAGGGCTTCAAATAGCCCTTCATTAATGGCCATTCTAAGCTTCCCGATTCTGATCCCATTGCTAATGACAATTATCCGATTCTCCAGAAATGCTATTGACGGAATCGATTGGGTGATGAATGCCAGCTATGTATATGTTTTATTGGCACTGATTGGAATGGTTGTCACACTCAGTTATTTATTATTTCCCTACCTTTGGAAAGACTAAAAAAAGGGTGCATCAAGTAATTTAAAATCCTGTTATTCAATACATTAATGAAAAACATTTGGTGGAAAGCGGTTTGCATAATACTCTTAATGTATACTGTTACGATGGGCTTTCTGGGTGATGTGCCAGCAATGGCCATTCTCAATGAGAGTATCAGGAATTTATATTTTCATGTAACGATGTGGTTTGCGATGATGATCTTGTTGATGGTAAACCTCTACAACAGCATTAAATATTTGGGCGATCCGGTCCTTAGAACCGATGAAATTGCCGAAGAAAGTTCCAGAATGGCAATGGTTTTGGGGATACTCGGACTTCTCACAGGAATGGTTTGGGCAAAATACACCTGGGGAGCCTGGTGGGTTAACGATGTGCAACTTAATGGAGCAGCAGGAACAATGCTGGTGTATGCGGCCTACTTTATTCTCAGGAATTCCATTGAGGATGAACAAAAAAGAGGTCGCATAGCAGCAGTTTACAGCATTTTCGCTTTCGCCATGATGATCGTTTTTATCATTATCCTGCCCAGAATGGGCGATTCACTTCATCCCGGTAAAGGCGGGAATCCGGGATTCAGTAGTTATGATCTCGACCACCGGCTGAGACTGGTTTTTTACCCGGCTGTAATTGGTTGGACCTTGCTAGGCGTGTGGATTATGAATATTCGCCTTCGAATCAGAAATATTAATAAATCACTAGAATCCTGAAATATGCAAACTAAAAAACTATTTTCTCTTTTACTTGTAATGATTCTTAGCACGCTGCCCGGGTTTGCACAGGATCAAGTTGAAATGGCAGACTTAATGCGTTCTAACGGAAAAATATATGTCGTTGTTGCTGTTGCAGCCACGGTTATGCTTGGACTAATAATTTATCTGATTTCCATTGATCGTAAAGTTTCCTCCATTGAGAAAAAACTGAAAAAATAAATTCAAATGAAAAGAATTCACATTATTGGAATCGTAATCATTGCAGTTGCACTTGCGGCAATTGTCAGTACTATTTCCAATTCCAGCACCTATGCTCCATTTTCAACTGCTATGGAGCATGAAGGAAAAACATACCATGTTGTTGGGCAACTAAATCGGGATAAAGATTTTATTTACAACCCGGAACAAAACGCCAATTTGTTTGGATTCTACCTGGTAGATGTAGAAGGAAAAGAAATGAAAGTTTTATACAACGGTACCAAGCCTCAGGATTTTGAAAAATCTGAACAGGTAGTAATCATTGGAAAGGTTTCAGGTGATGAATTTCATGCAGCAAATATCCTGATGAAATGTCCTTCCAAATACAATGGTAACGAACAACAACAACAAAATATGATCCCGGCCGGGACTTAACAATTTTAATACTGCGCACAAAACAGAATGGATATTCAATATATTGGTGAAGCACTTGGATTTGGTAAATTTGGAAACCTACTTATAGCACTTTCTTTTTCCGGTGCAATTTTAGCAGCAATATCTTACTTTTTCAGTTTTAAAAGACCTTCCGAAAACAAAGCCTGGCAAAAGCTGGCAAGAAGTGCCTTCTTTATTCATTCGATTTCTGTAATTGGAATTTTCGCCTTACTATATTATCTGATATTTAATCACCGTTTCGAATACTATTACGTTTGGCAACACTCTTCCACTAATTTACCCTGGGAATATATATTTGCGAGTTTTTGGGAAGGTCAGGAAGGAAGTTTCCTGTTATGGACTTTCTGGCATATTGTTCTGGCATGGTTCATAATTAAAAGAGGTGGAAATTGGGAAGCACCGGTAATGGTTACTGTTAGTCTGGTTCAAGCATTCCTGATGTCGATGGTACTTGGAGTAACAATTTTGGGATACAAACTCGGAACGAATCCATTTGTATTATTGCGCGAGCATCCTGATATGGCGAATTTGCCATTTATAAAAATGGCCGACTACCTTTCAAGAATTGATGATGGCCGTGGCTTAAATCCATTGCTTCAAAATTACTGGATGGTAATTCACCCGCCTGTACTATTCCTTGGATTTGCTGCTACTTTAATTCCGTTTGCATTTGCAATGGCAGGAATGATGACCAAGCGATTAAAAGAATGGACTACCCCTGCTCTAAGCTGGTCATTTTTTGGTGTTATGACTTTGGGGACAGGAATATTAATGGGTGCTGCCTGGGCTTATGAAGCATTAAGCTTTGGAGGTTTCTGGGCATGGGATCCTGTTGAAAACGCATCGTTGGTACCATGGCTTACTCTTGTAGGTGCTGCACATGTGATGCTCATTCACAAAAAAAATGGAAGCACCTTAATGAGTAGTTTACTTTTAGTGATTGCTACTTTTATTTTAATTTTATATTCTACATTCCTGACTAGAAGTGGTATTTTGGGAGATACTTCAGTGCATGCATTTACCGATTTGGGAATGACAGGACAACTGCTTGTTTACATGCTCTTCTTTGTAGTTCAGGCAGGATATCTGATTTTCATCAACAGAAAAGAATTCCCTAAAGGGCAAGCAGAGGACCCTATTTACAGTCGTGAATTTTGGATGTTTATAGGAATGCTTGTACTAGTAATTTCCGGACTACAAATTACTTTCACTACCTCTATTCCGGTTATCAACAAAGTATTTGGCACCAACATGGCCCCACCTGCTGATGTAATCGCACATTATAATTCGTGGCAGATTCCATTTGCAATAATTATTGCCATTCTGATTGGTGTTGGTCAATACTTCAAGTACAAAAAAACAGCACCTGCCGACTTCTGGAAAAAAGTAAGCATGCCACTTATTTTTGCTGTTATCATTTCTGCAGTTGCTTTGTACTTCATTAAATTCGACAATGTGCAATACATGCTTTTATTTTTCAGTTGCATGTTTGCTTTGCTGGCAAACCTCGATTATTCATTACGGGTATTGAAAGGAAATTTTGATTTCACCGGTGGTTCAGTTGCTCATATTGGAATTGCATTGATTTTACTGGGCTCATTACTTTCAAATGGTAAAAGCCAGGTAATTTCACAAAACCTGTTGAATATTGATCTTGGAAAAGATTTTCCGAACAATGAGAACATCATGCTTACCAAAGGTGATACCTTACAAATGGGCGAATACCTCATCACATACAAAGGCAAAGAAAAAATCGGAGTTAATGTTTTTTATGAGATCGAATATCTTAAACCCGATTACCACGGAAACAATCATGAATACGCATTTACGCTGAAGCCACGTGTTCAGTTAAATCCAAGAATGGGAAATGTATCGGAACCCGATACTAAGCATTTCCTTTCAAGAGATATTTACACTCACGTTACTTATGCCGATCTGGATGGACTTGAAAAACCGGAAGGTGATGGTGAGTATGCAGAAGCCAAACAACATAGCATGAGTGTCGGCGATACCATTTCTACAAGCAATGCACTTGTCTATCTTAAAGGACTTTCACAGGATCTGGATCGGAATCAAATGGGATTGCAGCCTAATGATATTGCAGTCGGTGCAGTTGTAGAGGTAATTGATATCAACAAAAAGAAACACGAAGCATTGCCATTGTTCATCATTAAAAACAATACGCTTTTCGCAAAGGATGTTTTTGTTGATGAGCTGGGATTGAAAATGGCATTCACGAAAATTGATCCTGATTCAGGAAAATTTGAACTGACCATTGCCGAAAAGAAAAACAATAAACGCGAATTTATAATTATGAAGGCTGTGATTTTCCCACAAATAAATGTGTTGTGGTCGGGTTGCATCCTTCTGATTCTGGGTTCTGTAATGGCAATCCGCAAAAGAATGCGGGATAATGCACGCCGGAATATCGAAGAAAACTGATTGCAATGAAAATATACATCATAGGCACCGGAAAAGTGGCAACACTACTTGGTAAAATGCTTATGAAGTATGGACATCGTCCGCTTGGAGTTTTCGGGCGAAATCAAAAAACAGTAGACTCTCTTTCTAAAGCCCTGGGTTGTCACAGTTATAATGATTTTAAAGACATTCCGGTTAACGGCGATTTATATTTCATTGCAGTTAAAGATGATGCAATTGGATCAGTTGCCAAAAGTCTTAAACATGTAAAAGGTGCATTAATTCACACTTCAGGCGCTACTCCTTTGGCAGCTTTAGGGCGCAAAACACGAGCAGGTGTATTTTATCCTGTTTCAACAATTCGTGAAAGTTTTCCGAAATCTTTTAAAAAGGTACCGATCTGTCTGGAAGCTACCGATGAGGCAACCATGAAAAAACTGGGCGTTATTGCTACCGCCTTAAGCAACAAAATCTATTTACTCGATTCACCGGAAAGAGCAAGGTTGCACCTGGCAGCAGTATTTACTAATAACTTCACCAATCATCTGTTGGGGATTGCCATGAATTTACTGGATGAGAATCATCTCCCCCCTGAATTACTGGAATTTTTAGCCGTTTCTACTGTCAGGAACGCTTTTGAAAACGGTGCCTTTGAAAGCCAGACAGGACCTGCAGTGCGCCACGACACCAGAACTATCCAAAGGCATTTGAATGCTCTGAAATCCGATAAACAGGCCTATGAAATTTACAAACTGATAACCAATCAACTGCTTCGTGTTCATAAGAAGCCTAAAAATTAGTCGGTTTATTTCACGATTTTTCTTACCCTTGCATTCATGGAAAAGAACTTTAAAGAATTATTAAAGGACGTAAAAACATTTATTTTTGATGTTGATGGTGTTCTTACCAATGGTATGCTGCTCGTGATGCCGGATGGTGAATTCCTTCGTAGTATGAACATCAAAGACGGTTATGCCATGCAATTGGCAATAAAAAAAGGATATCATATGGCAATCATTTCCGGTGGACATTCTACCGGCGTTCCTGTTCGATTAAAACGGCTCGGAATTGAAGATGTGTATATGGGAGTTCCTGATAAAACTGTTGTATTTGAAGAACTAATTGCAAAACGTCAAATTGATCCATCTAACATCCTTTATATGGGAGATGATTTACCCGACCTGCCACTGATAAAACGATGCGGTATCCCTTGCTGCCCGGTAGATGCTGTGGCTGAAATTAAAGCCCACAGTATTTATGTTTCACCTCAGCAAGGTGGAAACGGTTGTGTACGGGATGTAATTGAACAGGTGATGCGATTACAAGGAACCTGGGAATGAAAATCCTTTCAGAAATAAAATCCATTGCCAAATTGACCAGAGCCGGAAATCTGGTCATCATTGCGCTTTCACTTTTTTTAGTTCGATATCTGGTTGTCAAACCATTTCTTCTATTAGAAAATATCGAAAGTTCTGTAACTGACTTTCAGTATTCATTGCTAACACTGGCAATTGTTTTAATAGCGGCAGGTGGATACGTGATAAATGACATATTTGATGTCCAGATAGATTCTATCAATAAGCCCGGTAAAAATCTGGTTGGCACACACTATTCAAAAAAGACAGCGCGAATACTTTATGGTGCATTGACAATTGGCGGAATTGTAACCGCAGTATTTTTCGGCGAAGGAACAGGAGTTAAATATTCCATTCTCATAGTTGCTTTCAGTGCCGGGTTACTTTATTTTTATTCGTCCGGGTATAAAAAAATGTTTCTTGCAGGAAATCTTACCATTTCATTTCTAACCGGGTTAAATATATTCAGCAGCATCTTATTTGACAATACATCATTGCATAATGAATCGGTACTGACCATTGTAACAGCCTTTACAGTCTTTGCATTTTTAATGACATTAGGAAGAGAAATAATTAAGGATTGTGAAGATTCACAAGGCGATGAAAATTTCGGAGCTACAACCTTACCCGTAGTAGCAGGTCTCAAGACCGGTAGAATAACAGCAGCATTGGTTTTTTCGATTGTATTGGCATTACTTATCTGGATTCAGCTGTCTCTAAAACAATGGGAAGACCTGATCTCGTTTGGTTATGTTGTTATTTTCATTCAAATACCCCTACTCTATCTCATAATAACAAGTGCACTTTCAAAATCTGCGTCGGCAGATCACAAAAGTAGTATCATTGCCAAAATAATTATGATTACCGGTTTAATGGCTATGGTCATCTTTAATATTTCATTCAATTAAATATTCAGTTCATGCATTTTCCAACTGACATCGTTCTGGCATCAGGGTCTCCGCGGCGACAATCTATTTTGAGTGAAATGGGTATTTCATTTGAAGTTATCTTGCATACCATTGATGAAGATTTTCCTTCCAGTTTAAAAGGTAGTGAAGTTGCCTTATATCTGGCAAACAAAAAGGCAATGGCTTATGATTCTGAAGTTGAATCCGGAAAAACGGTAATTACGGCTGATACAATTGTCTGCATAAACAACGAAATACTTAACAAACCTGGTAACGCTGCAGAAGCATTCACCATGTTGCAATCTCTATCGGGGAAAACGCATGAAGTAATAACAGCAGTCTGTATCAGAAATAAAAAAAAGACCAAGTCTTTTGCAACGACCACCCGGGTTACTTTTAAAGAATTATCCAAAGAAGAAATCGACTATTACATCGTAACCTGCAAACCTTTCGATAAAGCAGGTGGCTATGGAATTCAGGAATGGATTGGAATGATTGGTATCTCAGCCATTGAAGGCTCCTATTACAATGTGGTTGGTTTCCCAGCACACGAAGTTTATCAGAATCTTGTTCAAATGGCCGCGAATCCAGCTTCATGAAAAAAGCCTACTTCCAGATGCATCTGGCAATATTGCTTTGGGGATTTACAGGGATCCTTGGAAAAGCAATAGGCTTATCTGAAGGAATGATTGTTTGGTATCGGATGATCATCAGTGCGGTTGGTTTGCTGCCGGTTCTGTTATCATCCAAACCTGTTTTGCCAAAGGGAAAAGATTTGCTAAATATTTCAATAACCGGACTTATTGTTGCCCTACATTGGGTTTTCTTCTATGCTTCCATCAAAGCTTCCAATGTTTCCATAGCACTTAGTTGCTTTTCGTCGGTGTCGTTGTTCACCGCTATTCTGGAACCTTTATCACGGCGTCAGCGTCCCAAAATGGCTGAAATTATACTTGGTATTATGGTCATGGCTGGACTATACATCATTTTTTCAGTCCAGCAATTATATTTCACCGGAATTCTGCTAGCAGTTATCAGCGCATTACTTGGGGCGACATTCACAATTCTAAACAAAACTCTTACCAGCCGTTTTGAACCTTCCGTAATTACATTTTACGAGCTAGTTTCAGGATTCCTTTTACTGACAGTATTACTTCCGGTATATTTTCACTTCACCAATACGGGCTTTGAAATTCCTTCAGGTACTGACTTGATCTACCTGATATTGCTGGGGCTCGTTTGTACCAGTTTTGCGTTCACCCTTTCCCTAAAAGCATTAAAAAAACTGGATGCTTTTACCCTGAATTTATCGGTAAACCTGGAACCCTTATACAGTATCGTTCTGGCAGTCATTTTCTTTAACGAAACAACTGTAAAAAACAGTGGCTTTATATTAGGAACACTCATTATTCTGGGGTCAGTAGTGCTTCATTCGTGGTACAAATGGCAAAAAACACGCAAGGAAGTAACCAAAACAACGTTATAACGTACTTACTAACTTATTAAAAGTGAAGATATCACAGGATTTTCTTTCCTTTGAGGAGTATATGCCGAGACCTGATAAAAATTACAAATGGAGTTCAAGGATAGTCAGCTGCAGCTTGCTGTTCCAAATTATGGCAATTTGCATATTGATTGCTATGCCATTTTCGGGCATTTTTGCACAACGCTACAATCTCAGCATTTTCAATATTTCGAACGGGTTACCCGGTAACCAGATCAATGATATCATTCAGGACAAGGCTGGCAGATTGTGGATTGGAACCATGAATGGAGTTGCCATTTATGATGGGCTCAATTTTACAGGATTCGACAAAAATAATCCGGTAACCAACAACCCTGTTAAAACTATTTTTCAGGATAGCAAAGGAAACATCTGGATTGGAATGATCCGTAAAGGGATTTGTAAATACAATGGTACTTCCTTTGAATTTTTCAATACTACCAATGGGTTATTGAGCGACAATGTAAATGCCATCACAGAGGATGAAAAAGGAAATATCTGGATTGGCACCGCTGAAGGTTTGAACCGATATGATGGTAAAGTATTTCACAGCTACACTACTTCCCGGGGACTGATAAATGATAACATATTTTCACTTTTCCCTGATTCGAAAGGTAAATTATGGATTTCTACAATTGGCGGATTAAGTCGATTTGATGGAAAGAATTTCGAGAACTTTACTACTGAAAACGGATTAACCAGTAATATCACTTATAGCGTTTCTGAGGATCAATCAGGCAAAATTTGGATTGCCACATACCTTGGAATAACCACTTACGATGGCACCCGATTCGATGCATTCACCCGAAGCAGGGATATATTAAATGAACGAATTGAAAAAATTATTGAAAATACAGAACGTAGAATCATTTATGCTTCTTATGGTGGCGGAGTCGGATTCATTGAAAAAGACACTATAAACCTTATTACCGTTGACAAAGGTTTACCAAGCAACATTGTTAAAACAATTTTACAGGATCGGGAAGGAAACTACTGGTTCGGTACCTGGAATGGATTGGTAAAATATAAGGGTGACCGATTTATAAACTACACCTTAGAGGATGGCTTATCAAACAATAACATCCTTTCAATTTTCCCTGATAGTTCCGGAGGTATCTGGTTTGGAACTTTAACAGGAGGTGTAAATTATTCGAATGGCACTACCATTACAAACCTGGGGCTGGAAGCCGGATTGAAGAGCACTACCATCTGGAGTATTTACATAAACAGTAAAAACGAGCATTGGTTTGGAACTACCAATGGTCCTGCTTTGTTAGACATGCGGACTAAGCGTTTTTCACACCCTTATTCCTTCTTCAATAACATGATCATTTACTCGATTCTTGAAGATAAGCAAGGGGAAATGTATTTTGGAACTGACAAAGGAATTTATGTAAATGAAAAAGGCAAATCAACTTTCAGAAATATCGGAAGTGTCGATGGTCTTACCAATGATAAAGTAAGAGTTTTATTTCAGGATAATACAGGAAAAATCTGGGTTGGTACCATGAAAGGTATATATTATCTGGAAGACAATAAGGCCATAAACTTCAGTGAACAATTTAATTTACCCGGTGCTCCTGTTACATCCATCATACAGGACAGTACCGGCAGAGTTTTGGTAAGCACCTACGATTTCGGCGTATTCATCATTGGAACATCCGTTAATAATAATGCTGTGAATGTGCTTAATAAAAATTCAGGCTTATTCAATGACCGCATACTTTGTAACTTCCTGGACCGGAATCAGAATTTGTGGTTGGGTACTCCTACTGGAATTGATTGTATAGACTGGAAAAAATATCTGTCGAGTGGTCAGGTTGAACTAAACCATTATGACAAAAGCAATGGCTACTCGGGTGTTGAGACCAATGCAGCGACCAGTGATAAAAAAGGTAATGTATGGTTTGCTACGGTAAATGGGGCGATTAAGCATAACATCAGATCGGGAACATTAAAAAATTCGATTCCTCTGGTTCGCATCACCAATATTCAGTTATTTCTGGAAAATGTTGACTGGAAAAAGAAACAGATTGCAATCAATCAGCAAACGGGTTTACCTGAAGAACTGGTATTGGCTTACAACAACAATCATCTTAGCTTTAGCTTTTCAGGAATATATTTAACTGCACCGGAAGAAGTTCGTTACCAATTTCAGTTGGAAGGTTTTGATGAGAATTGGTCACCTGCAACTGCGCAAACAACAGCAAACTATTCGAACCTGAATCCGGGAACTTATAACTTCAAAGTAAAGGCAACTGCGAATGGCAGAACCTGGTCGAATCCGGTTACTTTTCAATTTGTGATTAAACCACCTTACTGGAAAACGCCATTCTTTTATTTCTTGTATGTAATAACAGCAGCCGGGAGTATCTTTTTGTTTCTAAAGCTACGAACCAGAGCATTGCAAAGGACTCAAAACATGTTGCGTCAAAAAGTAGAGCAGCGTACCAACGAGTTGAATCAAAAAAATCTCGAACTTGAAAAACTTTCTATTGTTGCTTCTGAAACGGATAATGCCGTATTGATTTTCAATCACCATAAAGAAATAGAATGGGCAAATGCCGGATTCACCAAGCTGACAGGATTTACGCTGGGTGAAATCATGAAATCGAAAGGATACTCTATCCGAGATTTCACCAACAGTTCCGAAGTGCATGATCTCATTGAAAATGCTATTGCCGAAAGAAAATCGATTGTATTTGAGTCTCAGATTCCATGCAAGGATGGCAGTATGATTTGGGCATCAAATACATTGACGCCAACTTTTACGGCGGCTCAGACTTTGCATAAAATTGTGGTCATATTTACCGACATCACTTACCGAAAAACCATGGAAGAGCAAATTAAAGCTTCTTTGGAAGAAAAAGGTTTGCTGCTACGAGAAATCCATCACCGGGTGAAGAACAACCTGCAAATTATCATCAGTTTGTTTAATCTGCAATCGCATTACATCAATGATGCGAAAGCGTTCGAAGCATTGAAAGAAGGACAAGACCGGATAAAATCGATGGCACTTATTCATGAACGATTCTATCAGAATGAGGGATTGTCAAAAATCGATTTTGATGAATACATCAGACGTTTGATTGAAAATTTATTCATGTCATTTAACGTTTCTCCGGAAAGAATCATTCAGGTAATTGAGGCTGAAAAAATATCGCTCGATATAGATACCGCAGTTCCTTGTGGATTGATCATAAATGAATTGGTATCGAACACACTTAAGCATGCGTTTGCTGAGAATCAAAAAGGTGAACTCAGGGTAACATTCCGGAAAATGCCCGATGATTTGCTCAGGCTTACAATTGCCGATACGGGTAAAGGAATGCCGGAAGGGTTCGACTTTGAAGAAGCTGATTCATTGGGAATGCAACTTATAAATGCCTTATCAAATCAATTGGATGCCAAACTGACACTCATAAATGAGGGTGGCTGTACCTTTATTCTGGATTTTAAACCAGCCCATTAATCATTCATTTATTTGAATATCAATATTTTATATTAACTTTTCAAAAAGACAAATAGGAGTAGTAATAACCGCCAGAAAACTATATTTTTGGAGTGTAAACCAAAAGAAATGAGTAAGATTAAAATATTAGTCGTAGAAGACGAATCCATAGTAGCGAAAGACATCCAGAATACTTTGATCAGACTTGGTTATGATGTGCCTGCAACTGCATCAAATGCTGCCAGTGCATTTCAAAAACTTGATGACATAATGCCTGATTTGGTTTTTCTGGACATAAAGCTAAAAGGTGATATAGATGGAATTGAAATTGCTGAAAAAATTAAAAACAGTTACGAAATCCCGGTCATATTCCTCACCTCTTTTGTAGATAAGACCACCTTAGACCGTGCTAAAGTAACTGAGCCATACGGATATATTGTGAAGCCTTTTAACGAATCCGATTTACAAACAACTGTTGAGATGGCTCTTTACAAATTCGAGAAGGATAAAGAAACCAAATACAATAAAGAGCGCTATGAAAATGCTCTTGTAAATCTGGATGAAGCCATTGTAATTCTGGACATCAACTATGGTGTTACATTCCTGAATCCTAAAGCAGAAAACCTTGCGGGCTATGGAAATGAAACTGCTGCAGGCAAGGATTTGTTTTCTATTTTGAAAATTGAGAACGAATTACATGAATCACTTACTAAAGAACAAATCAGTGAAAAGATTAAGACAGATAAAATCTGTGAACTGAAAGGTGCTTCGGTAACATTTAGCCGTGATCAGTCAGTACACAAATCGGATCTTACCATTTCTCCTGTTCGTGATGAGAAAGATACGCTGATCGGTTATGCCTTAGTTATTCGTAAGCAGGGCGCTGCTGCTTCTTCAGGCTCAAATCCCGGTTCACCGGAGCAAATGGAAAGTCTGGTTATACAAAATTCATTTTTTGTAAAGAAAGGCTCCATGCTTGTCAAAGTATTTTTAGAAAATATCAACTGGATTCAGGCAATGGATAATTATGTTATTATTGCTACCAACACTGACCAGTTTGTGGTACACTCTACCATGAAAGATATTGAAATGAAATTACCCGGTGAGAAATTCTTAAGGGTGCATCGCTCCTATATAATTCCTATTGAAAAAATAAACGTACTTGATGAAAACACCGTTTTAATTGGCGACAAAACAATTCCTGTTGGAAAATCATACAAAGACACCTTCATGAACAGGTTGAACTTTTTATAAGTCGTTTGTTTGTGATCAGAAAATAAAGAAATCATTGAAAATAAAAAAGGAGGCTATCAAATGACAGCCTCCTTTTTATTTATAACACTTTGTGATTACTTCTTGTCTTCTTTCACTTCTTCAAAATCGACATCAGTAACGTTTCCATCTGCAGAAGCATTTGCTTCAGACTGTCCGGCATTACCTGGATTAGCCTGTCCTGCATTAGGATTTTCCTGAGTTGCTTTATACATTTCCTCAGAAGCTACCTGCCATGCGCTGTTTAAAGTTGCCATTGCAGCATCAATACCTGCGATATCTCTGTTTTTATGAGCTTCTTTCAAGTCAGCAAGACCTTTTTCAATCGGAGCTTTTTTATCAGCTGAAAGTTTGTCGCCGAATTCCGTCAACTGTTTTTCAGTTTGGAAAATCAAAGAATCAGCCTGATTTACTTTATCAACTTCTTCTTTAGCTTTACGATCGGCTTCAGCATTTGCTTCTGCTTCCTGTTTCATCTTCTTGATTTCAGCATCAGTTAATCCGCTGGAAGCTTCGATACGAATATTCTGGCTCTTACCTGTTGCTTTATCTTTAGCTGTTACATTAAGGATACCGTTGGCATCAATATCAAAGATAACTTCAATCTGAGGAATTCCTCTTGGTGCAGGTGGTAACCCATCCAAATGGAAGCGACCGATAGTTCTGTTGTCTTTTGCCATTGGACGTTCGCCCTGCAATACATGAATTTCAACTGAAGGTTGATTATCGGATGCAGTCGAGAATGTTTCTGACTTTCTGGTAGGGATGGTTGTATTGGATTCAATAAGTTTTGTTGAAACACCACCCAGCGTTTCAATACCAAGTGAAAGCGGAGTTACATCAAGCAACAACACATCTTTTACTTCACCGGTAAGTACAGCACCTTGAATAGCGGCACCAACAGCAACTACTTCATCAGGGTTAACACCTTTAGAAGGCTTCTTACCAAAAAACTTCTCAACTAATTCCTGAATTGCAGGAATACGTGTTGAACCACCCACTAAAATCACTTCATCAATTTCGTTTGGAGCGAGTTTAGCATCACTAAGCGCTTTTTTACAAGGCTCAAGTGTACGTTGAATGAGTGAATCTGCAAGCTTCTCGAACTGAGCTCTTGTCAAAGTTTTAACAAGGTGCTTTGGAATACCATCAACAGGCATGATATACGGCAGATTGATTTCTGTCTGTGCAGAACTTGAAAGTTCAATTTTAGCTTTTTCTGCAGCTTCTTTCAAACGTTGCATAGCCATTGGGTCTTTACGTAAGTCGAGACCTTCATCTTTCTTAAATTCTTCAGCTAACCAATCGATGATCACCTGATCAAAGTCATCACCACCAAGGTGGGTATCACCATTTGTAGATTTTACTTCAAATACGCCTTCTCCCAATTCAAGAACTGAGATATCGAATGTACCACCACCAAGATCGAAAACTGCAACTTTAGTATCAGTATGCTTTTTATCGAGACCATATGCCAGAGCTGCAGCAGTTGGCTCATTAATGATACGAAGCACTTTCAATCCTGAAATTTCTCCTGCTTCTTTGGTAGCCTGACGTTGTGCATCATTAAAATATGCAGGAACAGTGATAACTGCTTCTGTTACTTCATGTCCAAGATAATCTTCAGCGGTTTTCTTCATTTTCTGAAGAACCATTGCCGAAATTTCCTGTGGAGTATATAAACGATCAGCTATTTTTACCCGTGGTGTATTATTGTCGCCCTTTATAACTGTATAAGGAACACGTGAAATTTCAGTCGATACCTTATCGAAGGTTTCTCCCATAAATCGTTTAATAGATGCTATGGTTTGAGTCGGATTTGTAATCGCCTGACGTTTTGCAGGGTCACCAACTTTACGCTCACCATCCTTAATAAACGCTACAATTGAAGGTGTTGTACGACGTCCTTCACTATTTGGTATTACTACCGGTTCATTACCTTCCATTACTGCCACACAAGAGTTGGTAGTACCAAGGTCAATTCCAATTACTTTTCTCATCGGTTTAAGTTGTTTTTATTGTACCCTCAGTAGTCAATGATTATGCCACCCCGAAAATCAGGAAATTATGTCAGTTATGATTAAAAAATTGTGGCAGATTCAGTCAGCCTGACAAAACGACACGCTAAAACTGAAACACAGGTTCGGTTTATTGGAATCCCAGGTTACCTGTATAAGGTCCGGTTCTCAGTAAATCGAGTGATGGGGCATCCATAAATTTATTAGGTGAAACCTGAATAAATCTGCTGGAGAAAATCCCTGTACCTCCTTCAACATTTGAATATTGAGGGATAGTGGTCAGAATACTGGTGGTTGCCTGATTGATACTTATATAATTCGCCAGAAATTCTGCTCCGGCAGTAAAAATAAAGTCCATTGATCCTGCAAATCGCTCTACAGAAGGATCCTCCTTAATTTTTGATGCTACGAATTTGTAAAAATCCTCACCATCAATCTCCTTCTCAATGGTTGTCACTTGCGAAGCATTGGAAACCAATATATTAGGAAATACCCAATCAATCGATTTTTGGGTGAGTGTACCATTTGCTATTTCTTCTTCAGTGTATCGGAACCGAATAGTCAAATTATATACTTTCCCATTAGCAGCAGTTGCAAATTCAACTTTATATGGGAACTGGCTTGCCCAGCCAATGGTGGCTGCGGAATTTATTGCAGGTCTCTGAATCCGCATACTGTCAACAATTGGGGTTGTGGCAGAAAATTCGTAACCGGTCTGGTTATTTTTTACCTGGAGTTTGTATTCACTATCGCGGAAAATAGTTTCCCCGTTGGTTTTATAAAGAACATTCGGACTGGAAGGAAAAACACCTTCTGCCTTGTCAGGAGCGATATAACGAGTGAGTGGAATAGATCCTAAAACGGAACCATTTTTGATTCTAATCAATTGAACATCAAGAATATCGCCATAATATGTAGAATCAGGCACCTGAGCCATGGTAAGGGCATTCCCTTCTCCAAGAAATGCTCTTTGAATCCTTACATATTGAACAGTATCTTTAGGATTAATTAATCCGTATACCACACCGATTTCCTTGTACGGAGCAATCAGATCGATCTCATTATCGCAGGCCGAAAACAACATACTTCCGGCAATAAGTCCACAAATAGCAGTTAATTTCATATTCATGCCCCAAAAGTAATACAAAGAAAGTTCACTTTTGTGGAAATTTGTACCTTTGAAACTTCATCACCAACTCCTTTGAATCGACTCAGCCTCCCGGTCCTGGTTACCGGCCTCCTTATTTGCCTGCTGGCAGTACCACAGCAACTTTTTTCACAGGTAGTGAAAGAAAAATTCGATAAGCTTATGCTTAGCGAGAATTTCGATAGTATTAATACCTATTGGACCACATTGGCAAATGCCGAAAACCTATTCATAGTTCAAGACGGGGAATACATTCTTCAAAGGAAAGCGCCCAGTGCTCCTTATGCAATCATTGCCAATTTTGAAGAAGAATTCAGCGATTTTCGGGTCGTTGCTTCTATGAAACTCGACAAATCGATGAGCGATGATGCTACGGTTGGATTTCTTTTTATGATGCAACCGGAAGGACAAGGCGGATTTTTGTGTGAGATCAATAAAAAGAAAGAATTCAGACTCCGACAAATAGTCAACGGTTCTTATAAATACCTCACAGGCAATTCAAAAGATGGTGGATGGGTAAGAAGTTCGGCACTCAACGAGACCAACTTTTCGAACATGATTGAAATAAGGACTTTTAACAGAAATTATGATTTGTATATCAATTCAGAATTCATCCTTTCTTTTGCTGAGCCTACTTACAAAACCGGCAAAATGGGATTGATCATCGGTCCTGCTTCCCGGGGTAAAATAGATTTTATTTATGTGTTTACCATCACTACTGCAGCTGAGGTTGCGGCAATTGCCAATACCCAAAAAGGAGAAAGCAGTCTTTCAATAGGAACCGGCCCTGATATGATTGAACTGGCAGAATCTATTATCAAACTCAAGACTCAGATTAACGGACTGAATGAAGAGAATGAAGATCTTCGAAAAACGATTTCAGCAATGAAAACAGGGGATCAGGAACGTGATGTAACCATTAAAAATATGGAAAAACAGGTTAAGAACCTGCAAGATCAAATCAAAAAGAAAGAATTTTCGATGGACTCTCTGGCAAAAGTAAATACAGAACTTTTGAAGTATAAAGAGATGGTTGGTGGTAATGAAAATGCAGATTTGGTTATTACACTTTCCAAAGCAGTTAAGGCTGAAAAAGAAAAAAGCACCCAACTGGAACAGGAGAATAAAGAATTACGCGAGAAGCTTGGATTACCAAAAACGAATGGAACAAAGCCTGCAAAACCAAACAGCGGATCAGGCACTACTCCACCCGCTCCGAAAAAGGAACCTAATGTGTTTTCTTTGCCAAAAGACAACTAAATAATCTGGAACAGTAATCTACGCTGCTTTCAGTCACCTCAATTAAGCCTGTTCATTATGTCTACTCATGTTGAAATAAAAAAGGTCACTACCCATACGCTTCAGGAGATGAAGCGCAGGGGTGAGAAGATTTCTATGCTTACCGCCTATGACTTCAGCATGGCAAAAATTCTGGATGATGCCGGAATTGATGTGATACTTGTTGGAGATTCGGCCTCCAATGTTATGGCAGGACACGAAACTACATTACCTATTACTTTGGATCAGATGATTTACCATGCATCGTCCGTGGTAAGAGCTGTAAAAAGAGCTTTGGTGGTTGTCGATTTACCATTTGGTTCCTATCAGGGAAATTCAAAAGAAGCGTTGAATTCGGCTATTCGTATCATGAAAGAATCGGGTGCCCATGCTGTTAAGATGGAAGGGGGCCGTGAAGTGTGTGATTCAGTTAGCAGGATTTTATCGGCTGGAGTACCGGTTATGGGACATCTGGGACTGACACCCCAATCGATTTACAAATTTGGTACTTATGTTGTGCGTGCCAAAGAAGAAGCTGAGGCTCACCGCTTACTTGAAGATGCCAAGATGCTTGAAGAGGCTGGTTGCTTCTCCATTGTACTAGAAAAAATTCCTGCTGTACTTGCTACCCAGGTTGCCGGAACTATAAAAATTCCAATGATTGGCATTGGCGCCGGAAATGGTGTTGACGGACAGGTGTTGGTATTGCATGATATGCTTGGAATCAATAAAGAATTCAATCCAAGATTTCTGCGTCGTTATGCGGACTTGTATGAAACCATCAGACTGGCAACTATCAATTACATTACAGATGTCAAAAGCACTGATTTCCCAAATGAAAAGGAACAGTATTGATTTTTCATTTTTATAAAATCCAGCAATGCTCCGAATAATTTATGAAGACAATCACCTGATTGCAATTAATAAACGATCGGGAGATATTGTGCAAGGTGACAAAACCGGAGATAAACCTCTGAGTGATGATGTAAAAGAATACATCAAAACTAAATACAACAAACCGGGCGAAGTTTTTTTAGGAACTATTCACCGCATTGATCGTCCGGTAACAGGAATAGTTTTATTTGCCCGAACCAGTAAAGCATTAGAACGAATGAATGAACAGTTCCGGGAAAGAGAAGTAGAAAAAGTTTATTGGGCTATTGTAAAAAAAACTCCTGAGATTCCGGAAGCTACACTAGTTCACTTCCTTACCAAAGACGAATCAAAAAATAAATCCAGAGCCTATCTCGTTGAAAAAAAAGGAACTTCCAGGTGTGAATTAAAATATTCAACATTAGTAAAAGCTGATAATTATACCTTGCTTCAGGTTAATCCAATGACGGGCAGGCATCATCAGATCAGAGTTCAACTCTCTGCAATTGGGAGTCCTATTAAAGGCGACTTGAAGTATGGTGCAGAACGAAGTAACCCGGATGGTTCCATTTCATTACATGCCCGCAAACTAACCTTTACCCATCCTGTTACTAAGGAAAACATTACGCTGGAAGCACGACCACCTGATGATCCATTATGGAATTACTTTCTGCAGCAGGTACAAAATTAAAAACTCAGTTCCTTACCAGCAACCGAAAACCATTACTGTGTACATTTAAAATTTCGATTACCGGATCTGACTTGAAATACTTTCTTAATCTGGTAAGGAATACATCCATACTTCGACCGGTAAAATAAGAATCTTCTCCCCAGATTAATTTTAGTGCTTTTTCACGAGGCAGTACATCATTAACATGCAAACAAAGCAATCGCAACAAATCGGATTCCCGGGGTGAAAGTTTAAACTGCAATTGAGAATTATTTAAAATTCTTTGACGGCTATTAAAAGTAAAACTTCCAATTACGAATTCAAACTGCTCATCATCATTTCCTGTTTTAGTATCTGTCCTTTTTAATAAAGCCTTAAGTTTCAAAAGCAGAATTTCAGAATCAAAAGGTTTGGTAATATAATCATCAGCTCCGGCATTAAACCCGGCAACCAAATCCGCTTTCATAGTTTTTGCAGTCAGAAAAACCAATGGAATACCGGGATTAACCTTTCTGATTTCAATAGCAAGCGAATACCCGTCGAGTTCAGGCATCATAACATCCAAAATACACAAATCGAATTGCTCATTAATAAACCGACTCCACCCATTTTTACCATCATTACATAAAACAACATCATAATTATTAATCATCAGATAATCCCGAAGCACAGCTCCAAAATTAGGATCATCTTCAACCAACAATATTTTGCATCTTGTTTTCATCATGTTGATTTAGTTTCCTGCTAAAGGAATAGTAACATAAAAAGAACTCCCTTTGCCGGGTTCACTTGTAACCCGAATTGTTCCATTGTGGGCAGTTACAATGGCTTTTACATAATTCAGGCCAAGTCCGAAACCTTTCACCTGATGTAAATTTCCGGTTGGGACACGATAAAATTTATCAAATATTTTCGCCGTGGTTTCCGGCGACATTCCAATGCCATTATCTTTCACAATAAATGTAATAGAAGAGCCATCCGTTTCTGTCACCACATCTACCATGGGCACCTGATTGCAATACTTAAGGGCATTATCCAGAAGATTCAATATGACTACCGGAAAAAATGTACGATCCGCAAGTATTTTACTCCGTGAAGCTTTAAAGTCGACTTTAATAGCACCACCTTTTTCTTCGAACTGAACCTTCATTTTTGCGACTGCATCATTTAAGATTTCATGAAGATCAATACTCTTAAGATCCGGTATGAATGCACGTTTATCGAAAATTGCCATTTGCAAAATATTCTCCACATGGTTATTCATTCGCTCATTCTCATCCTTAATGATAGATGTAAAATAAGATACTTTTACCGGATCATCCGAAACATTTTTATTCGTCAATGCATCGGCAGCAAGTCGAATTGTTGCAATAGGAGTTTTAAACTCATGAGTCATGTTATTGATAAAATCAGTTCTGATGTCATCGAGTTTCTTTTGTCGGAAAATGATATAGATAGTATAAGAAAATGCTACAATAACGATCAAAGTGAACAAACCGGAACCCAGCAACATTAACCACATAGATGACACCAGATAACTAAAAGTATCAGGGAACCGAACCTCTACCCTATCGTTTCTGCTAACAATATCACCAGGAAAAAGCAATGCATCATAAATTTTCGATTCATTATTTATCTCACCCCTTGACCAGATCACGCTGTCGGTTAAACCATTGATTACCGAAATGCTGTATGGTATAGAAACGCCAGCTTTATTCAATTCGTTTGTTATTACAGAATCAATAGTTTTAGGCTTCACACGATCACTCAGTAAAAAATCCTTCTGCCCCAGTTCTAAAGCCATTTTACGTATAACCTTTTCCACTTTGCCCAGTTTTAATTTCACTTTATCTTTGGAAATAATCAACTGTTGTTTCCCGGACATCTTATCATCTGAAAATTCAACTTCCTCATCCTCTGAAAATGTGGCACTTGCGGAGGCATGATTTCCTGTTTTTAGCTTAATGGTAACATTAGAAGAAGAATCGTCAATGCTTTTTTTAATATAAACAGCAGTGCCGTTTGTGCCTGGTTCAACTATCTCTTCCGGATCCTGCAAATCATCCAGCACAGAAATTTTTTCATTGATAGTAGTGAGTTCCATCAAAACAGTATCATTCAAAGACTTCCATTCGTGATTCTGAAAAACACTTTCTACAGAATCAACAAAGTCATGTTGAAAGCTTTTACTGATAATACTGAGAGATTCGCCTGTTTCCAGTTCAGTGGCTGCATTAATAAGAGCCTCCTGAACCTTGTCATCGAATTTTTGACGGCGTAAGTCAATATCCTGTGAGATCCAGTTAATCTGAAGCAAAATGAGACCTAATAGGGCAAAACCCATCAAAAAGGCAATGAATATGATCTTTTGCTTTTTCATTTGATGCAAAAATACAGTGCAATTACTTGATTTGCACAAACTTTAACGTTTCATTAACAAAATTAAATTTCATCCAACCGGGATAAGATCTTCAAAAAACTGTTAAAATAATTAAATACCAATCATTCAAACTATAACAGTTCATTATTGTTAAATGATTAAAATAATATACTAATGAGAACCATATCGCTATTACTACTTGGATCAATCCTGACATTGACAATTACTTCCTGCGGCACCAAAGAAGCAGAAAAACCTGAAAAAGAGCGCATAAATTCAGCTGATTTATACGAAGCAGAAAAACCAGCTTATGATGCCGCAGCTATCAATCCGGATGCGGCGGTTGTACCTATAACCATTATTGCAGATGGGAACACCATGGTAGAAATGAAGTATGACCAAAAGGAAATTAAAGTAAAAGCTGGAACAACTGTGCAGTTAACACTAAAGAATAATAGTACAGATGCATCAATGCCACACAATTGGGTTCTGGTTCATGAAGGTACGGCCGAAAGAGTGGCTACCGCTGGAATTGAAGCCGGGAAAGCTAAAAACTATGTCCCTGACTCAAAAGATGTGCTTATTGCAACTACAATGACTGGTCCCGGTGAAACAGCTGTGATTACATTCCCAGCACCACCAGCAGGAAAGTATCAGTTCGTATGCACTTACCCCGGTCACTGGTCAATTATGAATGGTGAATTTATTGTAGAGTAATTAATCAGGCAGGATCTACATCTACATGAATAATCAGTGAACGATTTTCAGGGTGTGATAAAAATCGGTCAGTTACACTGGTGATCATTTGCTTTACCTTGTGATCAGAAAGACCTTTCTCAACTTTTATCAGTACATTTCTGATATACAGATTTCTTATTCTCGAAACATTGGGAGCAACGGGACCTAAAACGCGTTTACCAAAAACCGATTTTAACACTTTGGTAAACTCTTTTGCAAGTTCATCCAATTGCTTCTCATCGCGAAGTTTTAATCGCAAAGAAATTAAGCGGCAGAAAGGAGGGTAATTAAATTTCTCCCGTTCGGCAAGTTCATAATTATAAAATCCACGATAATCGTTGTTGATCAAAAACTGCAAAATTGGATGACCAATCTGATATGTCTGAATAAGCACCTTGCCTCTCTTAGATCGCCTTCCTGCACGACCTGAAACTTGTGCAAGCAATTGATAACTTCTTTCTGCTGCTCTGAAATCGGGGAAGTTAATCAGGTTATCGGCATTTAGTACTCCTACCAGGCTTACATTCTCGAAATCGAGACCTTTAGTGACCATTTGAGTACCTACCAGGATATCAATCTCACCATTCTCAAAGCCGGAAAGAATCCGCTGAAAAGAAGCTTTGGAAGAGGTAGAATCCAGATCAAAACGGGCAATCCGGTGATCGGGAAAAAAGATGCTGATTTCATCTTCTATTCTTTCAGTACCTAGCCCTTTCATTCGGATATCGGGATCACCACATGCCATACATTTTCCTGGCGGATGCGTTGAATATCCGCAATAGTGACATCTCAACTGATTTAGTTTCTTGTGATAGGTCAGTGAAACATCGCAATTTACACACTGAGGAATCCAGCCACAGTTTTTACATTCAAGAACAGGAGCAAAACCTCTTCTGTTTTGGAAAAGTATCACCTGTTCTTTATTGTCGAGTGCCAATTTTATACCATCGAGTAAGGTCTGTGAAAAGTGTGATTTCATCTCCTTCTTACGGTAGGCTTCCTTGATATCTTTTATTGCAATCTCGGGCATTCTGATACCACCATAGCGTTCTCCCATTCGGATCAAATTATACTTACCAATGGATGCATTGTAGTAACTTTCCAAAGATGGTGTTGCCGATCCGAGCAATACCGATGCATTCAAAATATTGCCACAAACAATTGCTGAGTCTCGTGCATTATAGCGTGGAGAAGGATCAAATTGCTTGTAGCTGCTGTCGTGTTCTTCATCCACAATGATGAGTCCGGGATTGGTAAGCGGAAGGAATATTGCCGACCGCGCACCAATTATAATAGGAAAATGATAATGACCTGCTTCACCATCATTCAATACCTTTGTGTATACTTCTGCTCTTTCCCGGCTCGAAAATCGCGAGTGATAAACCAGTAATCCTTCACCGAAATGACTTTTCAGACGTGATATAATCTGTGTGGTAAGAGCAATTTCAGGTAAGAGATATAAAACCTGTTTACCCATTGCAATCTGATCATTCATCAGTTTGATGTAAACTTCAGTCTTACCTGAGGAAGTTACGCCATGTAATAAAGCCACTTTATTTTCCGCAAATGTAGATTCAATTGCTTCGAAAGCTTGTTGCTGCACATCACTTAATGCGAGATTTATTGAAGCGGGATCTTTCTTGGTATAGGCAAGACTTTCTTCACCTTCAAAGACTTCAAAAACGGACTTGTCTATCAATTGTTGTAAGACACGAGAGTTAGAATCTGTATTCTTAAGCAGCAAAGACTTCGCTACAAATTCAGTTCCCTTATCCATCTTAATCCGCATGAATCCCATCAACAGATCGAGTTGCTTTGGAGCTTTTTTCTCTAAGGTCTGAAAAACCGTTTGTAAAAAATCTTCATCTTCGGCTTGTGAAGTAAATTTCACATAAGCGATCTGCTTCTTCTGAAAATCGGCGCCAATTTCTTCAGTAGGAATTAACATCTTACGTTCGATCATATTACGGATCAGACGCAATCCTTTTTTATTTCCGGTAATTTTACCTGCTTCGGCAACTGTAATTGATTTTTTATCCGCTAAAGCATCAATTAATAGCTGTTCATCAGCTGTTAACAAAACATTCTCAGCAACAAAATCAGGGTTCAAGGCAACACCATTTTCACTCTGCAACTTCATCACCGAAGGCAAAGCTGCTGTCATAATTTCACCAAGAGTGCATAAATAATAAGATGCCATCCAGTCCCATAACTTAAACTGTGTTTCAGTTACTACCGGTTTCACATCAAGAATTTCCAAAACTTCTTTTGCCTGATAAAATTCCGGTTTATTGTGATGGACTGCATAAACTAAGGCAGTGTACATCTTAGACTTTCCAAAAGGTACAATTACACGAATGCCGGGTATTATTTGGTGACGTGATTCTTCTGGAACTCTATAAGTAAACAGCTTCCCGAATGCCAAAGGCAAAACAACATCTACATAAAGGACAGCATTACTATTCAGCATTGGTTCACTTCAATTAATAGCGTTCGCGAAAATCAAGCCAACCTTTTTTATAAAAATAATAAATCTGAAACAAAACTATAATGAACATGGCCAGCAGCACAAAGGCATATCCATAAGGCGAATAAAGCTCCGGCATGTTAAGGGGTAACTTTGCTCCTGTTTCAGGATCAGTTGGGGAAAAATTCATTCCGTATAAACCAACAATAAAAGTTAAAGGGATGAAAATTGTAGAAATAATTGTAAGTACTTTCATCACTTTATTCAAACGGTTACTTACGCTTGATAAATAAATATCCATTAAACTGGCGGTGATCTCCCGGTACGACTCAATGATATCCATTACCTGAATGGTGTGATCATAAGTGTCGCGAAGATATCTGCGGGCTATATCAGAAAACAAACGGGAAGGATTTCTTAAAATCTCATTTAGCTTTTCTCTTTCAGACCACGCAACACGTCTAAATAAAATCAGTTTACGTTTCGATGCCTGAATATTCTGCAACGAATAAACATCGGGAGCGGTCAATAATTTATCTTCCAGTTCGTCCAGAAAATTACCCAGTTGCTCCAGAAAAGGGAAATAATTATCGACAACGGCATCCATGAGTGCGTATCCTAAATAAGGTGCACCGCTTTTGCGAATTAATCCCCGGTTTTGTTGAAGACGTTCTTTAACTGGCAGGAAATAATCTGTTTGTTTTTCCTGGATAGAGATAGTGAAATTCTCAAATATAAAAATGGACAACTGATCATCCTGAATTTCAAAATCGCTGTTATAGCAGATAGGTCTCGACACAATAAAAAGATGGTCTTGAGACTCTTCGACCTTTGGTCTTTGGTAACCGCTCAAAACATCCTCCATTTCCAATCTGTGAATATTGAAATGAGTGGTCAAATCCTCAAAAAGCTGTTTATCCCCGAAACCTTTAATTTCAATCCAGTGACTCAATGCGGGTTTTGAAATGAGTAATTGCTTCAGGTCACCGGAGCTTGATGCCTCATGTTGCTCCAGAATATCTGCGTCATAAGAATAAATTTTAATGACCGGCTTTATTGCATCATGGGCAATCGAAATCGTCCCGGGAGCAGAACCGGGAGGAGCTTTCTTATGCTTTTTAAAACTTATCTTTCGACCGGGAATTTTTCTTTTCTCTTCGTGCGACATAGGAATGGCAATCAACAGTTTGGTAAAAATAGAGAATTTAAACATCTTTGCTTCCACTAAATGCCGGAATCGAACTCAAAATATCGGTAAAACGGCTAAAATCACCTGGTTACCAATAATTAACCAAACAATTTGCAATCACAATTCTAAAACTAATTCCATGAACAAATCTTACTCCGGCATTCCACCGATCTTTATTCTGGGAGCGCTTTTCTTCATTTTTGGATTTGTAACCTGGTTAAACGGCACTCTTATCCCCTATCTTAAAATTGCCTGCGAATTGAATAACTTCGAATCGTTGCTGGTTGCTTTTGCCTTTTACATCTCCTATTTCGTTATGGCACTGCCATCCTCTTATGTATTAAAAAAGACAGGGTTCAGAAAAGGGATGATGCTGGGGCTTATTGTTATGGCCATAGGTGCATTAATTTTTATTCCGGCAGCACTTACACGAACTTATGCGTTGTTTCTTCTGGGGTTGTTTATAATTGGAACCGGACTTTCTGTTTTGCAAACTGCTGTTAATCCTTATGTCACCATTGTAGGTCCTATAGAAAGTGCTGCGAAACGGATTAGCATCATGGGAATTTGCAACAAAATCGCAGGCGTGATTGCGCCAATAGCACTTGGTGCTGTGATACTGTCTGATGCTGATCAACTGGTTGCTTCATTAGCTGATATGGCAACGGAGGTGAAAAATGAATTACTTAACGGTCTGGCACGTCGGGTGATACTTCCATACTCATTGATGGCTGTGGTTTTAGCCGGGCTATCCATGATGATTTATTTTTCCCCGCTTCCGGAGATAGATCCGGAAAATGAAACGGATGAAGCAGCTGATAATCATTCGCAACATAAAACAGTGCTTTCCTTCCCAAATCTGGTTTTAGGAGTAATTGCTTTGTTTTTATATGTTGGTGCCGAAGTGATTGCTGGTGATACAATTGGAAACTTTGGAATATCGCAGGGTATTGCCATTGCGGATGCCAAGTTCTTCACATCATATACTTTAGTGGCTATGGTTATTGGATACATTATTGGAATTGTAGCGATCCCCAAATACATATCTCAAAATACTGCTTTGGCAGGATCAGCTATTATTGGAATTATTTTCAGCGTTCTTGCAATCCAAACAACCGGTTACACAGCTGTATTATTCATTGCCTTGCTTGGTCTGGCGAATGCATTGATGTGGCCGGCTATCTGGCCACTTGCTATAAACGGATTGGGTAAATTTACCCGAACGGGAGCAGCTCTGCTGATAATGGCTATTGCCGGTGGTGCATTATTGCCACTAGGCTATGGATATCTTGCTGATCTGGAAAGCATTGGCATTCAAAATGCCTATTGGATTCTAGTTCCCTGCTACCTTTTTATTTTATTTTACAGTCGCTCAGGCTATCGGATGAAAAGCTGGTAATTACCTGTCACCCATTGACTCACAAAAGAATAGCCATTGCAGGTTGGTGAATCGGTCCACTGTTATTAACTTCGCACTTCAATAATCTACTATGTCCTGGTTCGAGTCCTGGTTTGATTCCCCCTATTACCATATTTTATATCAGCACAGAGATGAAGCCGAAGCTGAATATTTTCTGGATTCACTTTTAAATTTTCTGCAGCCGGAAGCTCACTCCAACATGCTTGATCTGGCATGTGGTAAAGGAAGACATTCGGTTTATCTGAATGAAAAAGGGTATTCAGTTACCGGCATCGACCTATCAGAACAAAGCATTGATTATTGCAAGCAATTTGAAAATAAAGATTTAAGTTTTTTTGTTCATGATATGCGAAAACTCTTTCGGGTAAACGCATTCAATTATGTTTTCAATTTGTTCACTTCATTCGGATATTTCGACAAAGAATCGGAAAACCATGCAGCCATGAAAAATGCTTGCATGGCTTTGAGAAAAGGTGGCGTTTTGGTTATAGATTTTCTTAATCCTAACTATGTATCCAAACATCTCATTGCATCAGAAATGGTTGAGATTGCAGGGGTCCAATTTAATATTGCCAGAAAAATTAAAGATGGATATTTTTACAAGAATATTCATTTCTCAGATGCTTCACGAATATATGATTTTACGGAAAAGGTCCAGGCGCTTACATTAAAAGATTTCGAAAAATATATTCTTCCAAATGGCATGACAATAGAACATATTTTCGGCGATTACCATCTGAATGCATTTGACAATGAAACATCACCCAGATTAATTATAATAGCAAAAAAGAAATAACACCATGGGAGTTCTTGAAATGCTGCTTTTGTTTGCCTCTGTTTTTGTTGCGGGGATGTTATTTTTTGTATTCAAGAAAAGCAACCCTATTTACCTGAAACTTGCATTAGCTTTTACAGGATCATTTCTTTTTGCCCTTAGCATGGTTCATTTACTTCCCGGTGTATTTAAATCGGAATCTGAAAACATAGGATATTTTATCCTCCTAGGTTTCTTTATTCAGTTAATTCTTGAATATTTCTCTGAAGGTATTGAACATGGTCACATTCATGTTCATCAGCATCATAACCATTCATTCCCACTAGCCATGATGGCAGGACTGTGTATACATTCCTTTTTAGAAGGCATGCCACTTGCAGGCAAATTTGATGGGCATGATCACAACCACTCTTTGCTTACCGGAATTTTACTCCATCACCTACCAGTTGCATTTGCACTTGTCAGTATGTTGTCAGCTTCCGGAATCAGCAGAACATTTACTATTATAAATCTTGCAATTTTTGCTGCAATGGCACCAATGGGAGCTATAGCAAGTGAAATTCTCGGGCATACAGAACTTATGAATATCAGCACCTATTACAACCTAATAATGGCTGTTGTGATCGGAATTTTTCTACATATAAGCACAACCATCCTGTTTGAATCGGGAAGTGATCACCGGTTCAATTTGTACAAGATGGTTGTAATTATTCTGGGTGCTTTACTGGCACTGCTTCAATAGCAGCAAGAGCTCAATTAAGTGCTGCTTTAATTTTTTCGAAGTCAGGGATATCGCCTGCAGACTCCAACACTTCCGCGTAAACAACAACTCCGTTTTCATCAATTACAAAAGCCGAGCGTTTTGCAACACCTTTCATATCAAGAATGAAAGTTTCATACTGAGAGCCATAAGTTCCGCAAACTGTCTTATTAAAATCAGACAATAATTCAAAATTAAGATTCTGCTCTTCTTTGTAACGAATCAATGAGAAAACAGCATCGGTAGAAATTCCAAATACTTTTGCATTCACATTATTATACCAGGAAAGATCATCCCGAACACTGCATAGTTCTTTTGTACATGTTCCGGTAAATGCTGCCGGGAAAAATAATAAAACAACTTTCGAACCTCTTAGAGATGAAAGTTGAACGGGTTGTTTTAATGTGTTGTAAAGGGTAAAGTCGGGTGCCTGCTGGCCTTTTAATACTGACATATAGTTTTAATTTTATGGTTAATCGGCAAACAAATTATAGATTAAAAAGTTTACTGCAAAGACTTAACTTTTGACTCCCGAATCCTATTGTAATTAAAATCAAAAACAAATCTTCCGGTTACATAGCCTAAAATAGCCCCACCAAGTACATCGGAAGCCCAATGCTCCTGCTGATAGGATCGGGACAGCGCCACCATGGATGCCAAAGAATAAGCAACCAGGGGAACCCATTTTTTTTCCTTCCCATATCCTCTGCTCAAAATAGTTGCGAGAGTGAAAGCTACTGAAGTATGCCGGGACACAAATGAACCATCAGTGGAAAAATCATTAAATGGTCCATTAAATTGATGTGCATTGCCTGGTACTGAATAAACAGGACGTTCTCTGCCAAAAAGAATTTTAGAACCGGTTGCCAGTCCGGCACTGAAAACAAAACCTTCTAATGAAAGCAACATCATGTTTTTGTCATACTTATTCCCTGTGGATAATGCGGATAAATAAATTCCACCGAGTATTGGTAAAGCATATAACCCATTACCAAATGGATCTATCACCAAATCACCAAATCTTTCCAATCCTTTATTTTCATTTCGAACCACAAAACGATGAAGCTGTTCATCGTAAAGCATCACAAATGCAGTTGCTCCGGTTGCAAGAGTTAAATTAGCAATATCCTTTTTATCCCAATGAAATGGTTCAAGTATCAATTGCTTTCCATCATTCAAAACTGAATGAAAGAATTTGGGGTCAGGAGAATTCGTTTGAGCAAAACTGCATAATACAGATGCCTGTAATATCAACCAAAAAAAAATTGATTTCAGCAGAATCATTTTCGCGGAATAATCAAAGTCCTTTTGATTTGGCTTCATTCCAAAATTCATCCATTTCAGCAAGTGACATATCCGTTAACTTTTTGCCTTGAGCAGTAACGGCATCTTCGAGATATTTGAATCTGGAAATAAATTTTCGGTTAGTGCGCTCCAATGCTTCATCGGGATTGACATCAATAAATCTGGATAAATTTACCAATGAAAAAAGCAGATCGCCGAACTCACCTTCAATACTGGATGAATTTCCGGAAGCCAGTTCAACACGCAATTCACTCAACTCCTCTTCAACCTTATCGAGCACCTGCGTTTTTTCTTCCCAATCAAATCCGGCCGAGCGGGCTTTTTCCTGTATGCGCATTGCTTTCACCAGAGATGGCAATGAAACAGGAACGCCTTCGAGAACCGACTTCTTACCTTCCTTAAGTTTCAGTTGTTCCCAATTGCGGGAGACATCAGCCGCATTTTCGACCTGCAAATCGCTATAAATGTGTGGGTGGCGATGAATCAGTTTATCACAAACCTGGTTAATAACACTTGTAATATCAAAATCATTGGTCTCGGAGCCAATTTTTGCATAAAAAACAATGTGCAATAAAATATCACCTAACTCTTTACGAACTTCTTCCTTATCTCCTGCAAGAATGGCATCACCCAACTCATAAACCTCCTCAATGGTCAGATGACGCAAAGTTTCCATAGTCTGCACCTTGTCCCAGGGACATTTTGCCCTAAGGTCATCCATGATATTGAGTAGCCTTTCAAAAGCAATTAGTCTGGCGTCCATATAATTAGTTTTAGACAAAAGTACTGATTCCATGGAAGGTAAAAACAGACAACTTTAAAAATTGTCTTCCAAATGCTTCTTATATTTGTGGGATGCAAAAACTAAGTGCAACCATAGTCTTTTTATTATTGGTAGTTGGATTGCAATCCGGCTTGGCACAGGAAAACACTAACGGAAGTTGGTCGGTAGCAGCCAATTATCATCGTGGCTTTTTAATTGCACATCGTCCAATGGTGGTATCACTTCAAAAAAATCATCTCAATGGACTGGAATTCAGCATATTAAAAACAACTTCAGGTGCAAAAGCCTGGCAAAATCAATACAACAATCCGGAAATAGGAGTATCTCTTTCGGGTTGGAACAGCGGCAACAAGGAACAATTGGGAAATGCTTATGCTATGATTCCATATATCAACTTCCCGCTAATCAAAAACAATAACCATCAGTTTGCAATTAAATTTGGTTGGGGAATAGGTTATGTAGAAAAAATATTCGATGCAGATGACAATTACAAAAACATTGTTATTGGCTCCCATTTAAATTGCGCATTACAATTTCAACCCAATTACAGCTTTAATATAGGCGAGAAAATTACTGCATCCGGAGGATTGAACATTACACATTTTTCAAATGGAAGTGCAGCTACTCCAAACTTAGGAATTAATTTCGCCAGCATAACGGCAGGTGTTCGTTACAGGTTTGCAAAAACAACTGTTGGCACTTCTGCTGCCAAACCCGAATTCACCAGATCAAGCCGAATCACCACTTTTGCAGCTGCATCGTTTAAAGAAACTTACCCTGCAGAAGGTAATAAGTATGCTGCTTTCACCTTGTCGGGAAGCAGATTTCATCAGACTTCATCGAAAATAGGATTGGGATATGGTATTGATCTTTTCTATGATGGCTCAGCTGTTAAAAAACAGGAACAAAAAGGTGGAGAAGCAAGCGATGATCTGGATTATTTCAAAAGCGGAATACATGCAGGCTGTGAACTGGCAATTGCCGATATTACCATCCTTTTGAATATGGGAGGATATCTTTTTAACAGAGTTACAGGTGATGGTACTTTCTATCACCGGTTTGGAATCAGGTATCAGGCTGGTAACAACATATTTGTTTGTATGAATTTAAAATCACATTGGGCCAAAGCAGATTTTATTGAGTGGGGAATTGGATACAGAATAAACCGAACATCAAAAAAATGAACATCCGGATCTACCTTTTAATTCTTGCAACCAGTTTCTTAGCCTCCTGCGGCAAAGATCAGCTGTGCAACTGTCTGAAAAAAACCGGAGACGAAATTACAGAAGTTCGAGCTGTTACTTGGTTTTCTTCCATTGAAATGAATAACAATGTTGATGTTGTAATAGTTCCTGATACATTCTACAGCATCAAAGTAACATGCGGTAAAAATCTCGTGGATGGAATAATCACTGAAGTAAAAAACAATCGTCTTGAAATCAGAAATATTAATAAATGTAATTGGTTACGTGATTTCGAAAACAGCTTTACAGTTGAAGTAACAGTCAGAGATTTAAATCAATTAACTAACAACGGCTCAGGAAATCTTTCTTTCACTGATACCTTGATCACTCCGGAATTCCAGGTTGATAACTGGAATGGAACCGGTACACTTTCCCTCCTCCTCGACTGTAATGAAACGCGATTTAAACTTCATACCGGTCCGGCAGATATTGTTGCAGGGGGAAGATCTGATGTAGGTTATATTTATTCAGCAGGCAATGGTTATTGCGATACCAAAAATCTGATCAACGATTACTGTTATGTAACTACCAAAAGCACCGGCGATTGTTTTGTTTCTGTTACAAAAGAAGTTGGCGTTAACATCGAGTATGTAGGTGATGTTTACTATTCAGGAACCCCTTACAAAATAGAGCAACAAATAACTGGTAGCGGTAAACTGATCCGGCAATAATCTTATGAAGCAAACGCTATCTTTTTTTCTTAAACATTATTTATTCTGGATCCTGATATTTATCGGCTTCAGAACACTTTTTTTACTTTCACAAAGCCCTTCTTTAAGCGATGCTCCCTTTACCGAAATTTTACTCGCCCTGTTTGCAGGCATTCAACTCGATATCTCAACAGCATCTTACTTTGCAATAATTCCATTCTTAGTATCTATTGGTTTAATTTGGGGTGGAGATCGGGTGATTTTCAAAATACTTAAGGGTTATTATCTCATCATCCTTTTTATCACCATGATCCTTAGTGTTGGGAATATAATTATCTACAAATATTGGGGCACTTTGCTCAACAGTCGCGGCCTGGCATATGCACTTCAACCTGCAGAAATGCTGGCTTCCGTTACCAACTTTCAACTGGCAACAGGAATAATTTTGCTTATATTTATATTCTACATTTTGAGGAAAGCATACTTAGCTTTTTTACATCCCGCCATAGCGGAAATAAACGGAACGCAATTACATCGTATTGCAGCAACTGTTATTGCACTCCCATTAATTGTCATTGGCATTAGAGGTGGCTTACAACTAATACCGGTGAATGAATCTGCTGCTGTGTTTTCTTCCCGTAAAATATTGAACGAAGCTGCTACCAACAATTTATGGTATTTGGGTCATAATCTCAAGCAAGCCGGAACAACAAATAAAAACCCTTATCAATGGTTTTCAGATGAGGAATCTAAACAAATTGTAGCAAGAATCTATTCTCAGGAAAATGCGGCTGATAAAATTTTCAATCCGGTTAGTAAGCCCAATGTTGTGTTAATATTACTGGAAAGCTGGACAGCAGACATCATTGAGCCTTTGGGAGGAATTGCAGGAGTGACTCCTAATTTTTCAAAGCTGAGTAATGACGGTATGTTGTTTACAGCTATTTATTCATCAGGCTTCCGGACAGATCAGGCGTTAGTTTCTGCACTTAGCGGATATCCTTCTCAGCCAAACAATTCAATTATTCGGTTCCCTGCCAAAGCTTCACAACTGCCTTCCATGGCAAATGTATTTTCAAAAGACGGTTATCAAACATCTTTTTATTACGGAGGAGAGCTTGGATTTGCGAACATGTTTAATTATTTGTCAGCTACAGGATTTAATAAAATTACGGGCAAAGAAGCTTTTGAAGATGAAGTAATGAATAGTAAATGGGGAGCGCATGATGAGGCGGTACTGAACCTTCAGTTGAGTGATTTAAGAACTGCAAAGCAACCTTTCTTTTCAACTTTACTAACATTAAGCACTCATGAACCTTTTGAAGTTCCTGTGCAAACACCATTCAATGATCCTTCGGAACCCGAACTTTTTAAAAAATCGGCCTGGTATACTGACTATTGCCTTGGAAAATATTTTGCTCAGGCAAAAAATGAGCTCTGGTATGCCAACACCATCTTCATTCTCGTTGCGGATCATGGTCACCGGTTACCATTGAACCGATCATTTGATAACCCTTTAATCAGGAGAATTCCGATGCTCATTTTTGGAAATCCGTTAAAACAGGAGCTTATCGGTACAAAAGTGGATGCTATTGGGAATCAGAATGATTTACCCGCAACCCTTCTTTCAGCGCTTAATTACAGCCACAATGAATTCCCCTGGAGCCGGAACTTGATGGTTAAAAGTCAAAATCCATTTGCCTATTTATCGCTCGACTATGCCATTTCATGGGTCCATCCAAAGGGAAATACAATGGTTCGTTTGGATTCCAAAGAAGTGTCAGTTTCAGCAGATTCCGTGGAATACAAGACTGCGAAAGCCTATCTGCAACAGCTTTATAAGTCCTTTTTAAGTTTTTAGCACGTCATTTTTCGCTACCTTTGCACCTTTCCAAAATAAACCATGCTGGTTCTCAATAACATTAGCTTCGAATTCGGTTCACGATACCTGTATAAAGATACATCGTGGCACATTAAACCTTTTGAAAAAATCGGCCTTATTGGCGCAAACGGTACAGGTAAATCGACCTTACTGCGAATCATCAATGGTGAATATCAGTTATCCAGTGGAGAAGTAACCAAACGGAAGGATCTTACCATTGGCTTTTTGAACCAGGATTTGCTCTCTTACGAATCACAAAAGTCGATTTTGGAAGTGGCTATGGAGGCATTTGAGAAGCAAAATGAGCTTGCTGCTGAAATCGACCGACTTCTGCATTTACTTGAAACGGACCATTCGGATAATGTATTAAATGCCCTTCATGATGCACAATCACATTTCGAAGCATTAGATGGTTATCAGTTGCGTTCGCGTTCCGAATCGGTCCTAGAAGGTCTCGGGTTTTCAACAACAGATTTGACTCGTCCTTTGAATGAATTTTCCGGAGGATGGCGAATGAGGGTTATGCTTGCAAAAATTCTTTTAGGAAAACCCGATTTACTTTTGCTGGATGAGCCTACCAACCACTTGGACCTTCCATCCATCGAATGGATAGAAGAATATCTTGATAATTATGAAGGTACTGTTGTAATTGTATCTCACGACAGATTTTTTCTGGATAGAGTTGTGACAAAAATCGCAGAGATTTCGAACAGTAAAATCACCACCTATACCGGTAATTATACTTTTTATCTGGAAGCTAAAGAACTTTCAGAAGACATGCAGCGCAGTCAGTTTAAGAATCAGGAAAAATATTTGAAGGAACAGGAAAGATTCATTGAGCGATTCCGTGCAAAAGCATCCAAAGCCAAAGCTGTACAGTCCCGTATTAAAGCTCTTGAACGCGTCGAACGTATCAATGATGTTGCTGATCCCTCTGCAACTATAAACATCAATTTTAACTTCAATGTTCAGCCCGGAAAGGTGATTGCTGAAATGGATGTGAGGGAGAAGAAATACAAAGATCTTGAAATATTTCATGACACCCAGATAACTATAGAGCGTGGCGATAAAATTGCGTTGATTGGTGCAAATGGAAAAGGTAAATCGACGTTGTTACGGATGATTGACCAAAGTGAACCTTATGTTGGAGAATTTCATAACGGGTATAATGTGATCAAAGCATTTTATGCACAGCACCAATTGGAAAGCCTCACACTTGATTTCACCTTGCTGGAAGAATTACAACATTGTGCTCCGGAACAAAGTGATACCACTTTAAGAACTTTACTTGGTGCATTTTTATTCAAGGGAGATGATGTTTTCAAGAAGATTCGTGTGCTTTCAGGTGGGGAAAAGTCGCGTGTTGCTTTGGCAAGAACCATTCTTACCAAAGCGAATTTCATGTTACTGGATGAGCCTACCAATCACCTCGACATTCAATCGGTAAATATCCTGATTCAGGTTTTACAAAACTTTAAAGGTTCTTATGTAATCGTATCTCACGATCGTTTTTTCCTGGCAGAGGTTGCAAATAAAATCTGGTATATTGAAGATAAAAAGCTGAAACAATATCCGGGCACTTATGCGGAATTTGAAGAGTGGCAGGAAAGAAATAAAGCTGAAAAAGAAAAAGCTACCAAAAAAGAACCGGTGAAAGTTGCTACTCCTGCGCCGGCAAAAGAAGCTGTTCCCGCACCGGATAAGGATAAAAAAAAACAGCATCAGAAACTAAGTACCACCGTAAAAACGTTGGAGAAAGAACTGGATGAACTCAAATTAACGAAAGAAGCGTTATTGGTAAAAATGGGTGAACCTGAAAATTATGCCAGCAGTGAAAAGACCAAACTACTTAAGCAACAATTACAGGCAGTTGAATCGGAGTTGCTAAACAAACAACAAAAATGGGAAGAAGCATTTTCACTTATGATAGAACTGGAAGCTTAATTCTGAGTTCTTTTCTTTTCCTTTTTTTCTGCGCAACTGTATCTGCACAGGATTCGACCGATTTTTTCACATCCGATTTTCTTCGATATGAAGATCACATTTATGCAGATAATATCAAAACTGTTACCATAGAACAAGATGGCATCAGACTGTCAGAACCTATTATAGAACTTGGTGGTTCAGACAGATTACTTTTATCATTTGATGATCTGGATGGCGACTTCAAAAATTACAATTATACTTTAATTCACTGTGATTACAATTGGCAGCCTTCCAATTTGAATGACAACGAGTATCTGGCTGGTTTTGCACAAGACAGAATAGAAAATTACAGATCTTCCTTCAATACACTACAACCTTATACCCATTATGAATTACTAATCCCTGGAAGAGATGTTCGTCCCATGTTATCGGGAAATTATTTACTTAAGGTGTATACTGAAGATGCTCCTGACAAGCCTGTAATTACACGTCGACTGATGATTGTGCAAAACAGAGCAACTATTGAAGCCACCGTTCAGCGAGCCACCATAGTAAACGACATGAATTCGAGACAGGAAATTGATTTTTCAGTTTTTCACAAAGGTCTGTCACTTGCCAATCCCTTTGAAGATATTAAAGTTGTGCTGATGCAAAATGGCAGATGGGATAATGCTATTACCGGTTTAAAACCACTTTTTTTAAAGGAAGAAGAACTGGATTATAGTTATGATGAAGAAAACACCTTTAGTGCCGGAAATGAATATCGTACTTTTGATCTACGAACACTTCGAATTTATACACAATTTGTAAAAGACATTATTAAAGCTGAAAGCGGATACACCGTTGTTGTTGCTCCGGGTATTAGTCGCTCGTTCGATCGCTATGTTACCGAAAATGACATTAATGGGAAATTTCTGATCCGTAATCAGGATGGACGTGATGATAAATTGGAAAGTGAATATGTCAGTGTGAAGTTCGCTCTCAAGCACGAAATTCTGACTAATGGCAATTTTTATGTCTTTGGAGCCTTATCGGATTGGAAATTAAATGCCTCAAACAAAATGGTTTACAATGAGGATGAAGGAACTTATGAAGCGCTTCTGTATTTGAAACAAGGATATTATGATTATCAGTATGTTTTTCTTCAAGATGGCAAACGCATTGCAGATGAGTCGATTGTAGAAGGAAGCCACTTTGAAACCGAAAACAAGTACACGATTTTGGTCTATTATCGTCCGGTGGGTGGCCGATATGATCAACTGGTTGGCTTTAAAAAGCTAACAACCCGTTAATATTTGTTGGCGTTTTTTTACCATTCGCCTAAAGTTTTAAACAGTTGGTCAAATTTACTTTCATTTTATGAACAAGCTTTTTACTTTTGGTACACAGTCGACACGCTAACACACACGAGACTATGATCACAGAAGTTACAGCAGGAATAAAAGTAACCGTAGAAACTTTTTACCAGCCAACTCATAGCAACCCTTCCCAATCGCATTATGTTTTCGCATACCGGATTACCATTCTCAATGAGAGTGGCGAAACAGTAAGGCTCAAACGACGACATTGGCATATTGTTGATTCCGATAACAGCAGACGGGAAGTTGAGGGAGAAGGAGTTGTGGGTGAACAACCTTATCTCGGACAAGGAGAAACCTACAGATATGTTTCAGGTTGCAATCTGAATACCGAACTAGGAAAAATGCATGGCACTTACTTAATGGAAAGAGTCAGCGATAAAAAATTGTTTTATGTCAGAATCCCCGAATTTAAGATGGTGGTTCCCAGTAAACTAAACTGAAATTAATCTCAAAACCCTGAATTCAACCTCCGGTCCTGGTCCACAAAACCGGGACTTTTTATTTGGTAGTTAGCTGAGAAAGTAAAATGCCGCAGGCTACTGCCGCATTCAAAGATTCTGTTGATGAACCTGCACCTTTGGCTATCAACACCTTATGATCAACTACCTGAAGCACTTCCTGAGATATTCCGTGTGATTCGCTTCCTATGACAAGAGCAATTTTGTCTTTGGATGGTGCTTTGGATAAAGGTTCACCGGAAAGATCTGCTCCAAAAACCTGATAGCCTCCCTCCTGCTTCAACGCAGCTACAAACCCAGGTAGATCGCCCCGATATGTTGACATACGAAACAACGACCCCATTGCACTTTGCACGACCTTAGGATTGTAGGTTTCCACACAATCGGTGGAGCATATAAGCTTTTTGACTCCAAACCATTCAGCAGTTCTGATGATTGTGCCCAAATTCCCAGGATCTCTGATACTATCGAGCAGAACAATTGGAGCTGAATCACCGGCAATCCGGAATTCAGGAATGGCTGGTTTTTCGGCTACAGCAAGCACTTTATTAGGCGTTGAAAGCAAACTGATTCTTGCCAAATCCTTTTCGTTAACTTCATAAAGGATGGTACCTGTTCCGTTAAACGGATTTTCATTAAAATATTCAGGGAGTGCAGCGATTAGCCTGATTCGCAGACCGGAATGCTTCAACTCATCAACCACCTTTTCTCCTTCAGCAATAAACAAACCCGTTTCATTGCGAAATTTTGTTTGATGAAGTGAACGGATATCCGACAACACACTTTTACTGATATTCATATACGAACCTGACATTGAGGGTGGGTCAAATTTAATCAAATAACCAGTGCGGCTACAGAACTTCAAAAGTGTAATTTTTTCCTAAACCATAATAAGGACCTAACAATCAAAACTAAATAGTAGTAATTTTACGGCAATTGTCCGGGATAAATATGACATTCAGCCAGCGAAAACCAACATTTCCATTCTTAGGAACCCCGGTCAGCTTTTTAATTATTCTAAGTGCATGGCTCATTTCATCCTGCAGTCCGGTTAGGGATCTGGGAGAAAACAAGTACATGCTCCACAAAAACACCATTCGGAGTAATAAGCCAGAACTCAATGAAAGTGTAACCTCGATTCTCAAACAAAAACCGAATCGTAAAATCCTGGGTGTTTTCAGATTTCATTTAGGGGTTTATAATCTTGCAAACAGAGGTAAGCAAACGAAATTTAAAAGCTGGGTAAAACGCACAATCGGGGAAGAGCCTGTTGTGCTGGATTCAGTATTGACTGCTAAATCGCGGGTGCAGGTAAAACAATTCCTTCAGAACAATGGCTACTTCAATGCTGTAGTGACAGACACCACCGTTTATTTGCGCAGAAAAAGAGCCCATGTAACTTATCAGATTACTACGGGTAATGCCTACACTCTTAGAAATATCAATTATAAAATAGATGATCCTGCCATTCGAATAATTTTACTCAATGACAGTGCATCATCATTGTTGAAAGCCGGCAACAATTACAGCACCACAGATTTCCAAAACGAGCGCGATCGGATCACTACATTACTCCGTAACCGGGGTTACTATGATTTTAGTCAGGCATACATTTCATTTAGTGTTGACACCTCATTAAAGTCACAGCAAACCGATGTTTATTTCGTTATTAAGAATCCTTCTCAGGTTGCCTTTGGAGATACAATTCCTTTGCACAAGGTATATCGAATAAACAACGTGTTCATACAAACCGATTACGATCCTCTTGCTAAAAATCTGAAGATACCCACCGATACAGTGGTTTACAAGAATTACCATTTCACATCCTCGTTCAAGAAAATGAGGTTTAAACCGGAAGCTTTACTATCGAGGATTTTCATTGAAAAAGGAGATTTATACAAAGTCAACAATGCAGATTATACTTACAAAGGATTGGCTAATCTGGGATTATTCCGTTTTGTAAACATTCGCTATGAACCAGCTGAAGAAGACAGCACAAATTACCATTTATTAAATAGTTTTATTTCGCTGAGTCCTTCTGCTAAGCAAGATTACAAGGTCGAGTTGGAAGGAACCCATAACGGGGGTAATTTCGGTATTGGAGGTAACCTCACCTATCGAAATAAAAATTCATTTCGCAGTGCAGAATTGATAGAATTAAAAATCAGAGCTAAAATTGAATCTATTCCTGATTTTGTTGATTCAACAAATGCTGATCAGGCCCGACCACTTTCATTGAACACCTATGAAATAGGACCTGAATTAAATATCCGAATCCCCAGATTACTGTGGCCACTTGCCAAATTCAACCACAGCAGATCATCAAATCCTGTGACCAATTTTACGTCCTATTTTAATTATCAAAAACGTCCGGAATATACCAGAAACAATCTCGTTTTTTCGAGTGGTTTTGAATTCAAAGAATCTAAATACAAAAAGCACTTTGTTTACCCGGCGGAAATAAATTATTCCAGCTTTAATTTGTCTCAGGCATTTGTAAATAAACTTGAGGCATTAAACGACATTCAATTGATTTTATATTACCGGAATTACCTGATTTCAAATGGACGGTATACTTTCATTTACAATTCTCAGGAACAAAATCTTTATCGCGATTTCGTTTACTTCCGATTTTCATTTGAAATAGCAGGGAATTCACTTCGCTTAATTGATAAACTGCGAACCAATTACAATGACAACAAAACTTATCAGGTTTTAGGTATCAACTATTCACAGTATATCCGACCCGATTTTGATTTCAGTTACTATCAGATATTCAGTTCTCACACAGCTCTGGTTTACAGGCTGGCTGCAGGAATTGGTGTTGCATATCTGAATTCAGATTTCATTCCGTATGAAAAAACATTTTTTGCGGGTGGAGCCAATGATTTACGAGCTTTCAGAGCAAGAACTATAGGGCCGGGAAGTTATGCTGCCAATAATTTTATTGAACAACTGGGAGATATAAAAATTAATGCAAACATTGAATACCGCTTCGATATATTCCGCATTTTGGAAGGAGCGATTTTTGCAGATGCAGGGAACATATGGCTTCGTGATAATTTCAGGGAATTACCCGGAAGTCGTTTTCAACCTGGAACATTCTTAAGTGAACTGGCATTGGGAACCGGGGTCGGGATGCGACTCGATTTCACTTTCTTCATATTCAGGGTTGATGCAGGTATACCACTTAAAGATCCCGGAAGAGATGCCGACGACCGTTGGGTTATCAATTACCTGAAACTCAATTCCATCAACTATAATTTTGGAATTGGATATCCTTTTTAATCAAAAAACTAATTCTTTCCGGACTTGCCCCTGCGGTAAAAGATCGAACTATTCTTTTAACCATATTATTTTCAATCATTTAACTTAGATTTTTAAGCAATTAAAATATTTAGTAGTTTTGCCCAGTTCAATAAAAAGAAATTACGGAAACAATATTCTGATAAAATTATGACTACCAAGCAAATAGAAGAACTTTTAGGAAAAGATGCTGGCTCGCTGCTGACTCATCAGTGCAAAACCTTGTCGAAGGATCAATTGCATTTACCAGGACCTGATTTTGTGGATCGGATATTTATCAATTCTAACAGAAACAACAATGTGCTGAAGAATTTGCAATGGATATACAATACAGGTCGTTTAGCTGGTACAGGTTATGTTTCGATTCTTCCGGTTGATCAGGGAATTGAACATTCCGGTGGAGCTTCTTTTGCGCCGAATCCTATTTATTTTGATCCGGAGAACATTGTAAAACTAGCTATTGATGGGGGCTGTAATGCAGTTGCATCAACTTATGGCGTATTAGGATCCGTTTCCAGAAAATATGCGCATAAAATCCCTTTCATTGTAAAAATCAACCACAACGAATTCCTTACCTACCCAAATAAATTTGATCAGATCATGTTTGGTCAGGTTCGCGAAGCATATGAAATGGGAGCTGCTGCTGTAGGAGCAACTATTTATTTTGGTTCACCTGAATCGGCACGTCAGATTGTTGAAGTTGCCGATGCATTTGCTGAAGCACACAAGTTAGGAATGGCCACTATTTTATGGTGCTACCTGCGTAACTCAGGTTTCAAAAAAGACGGGATCGATTATCACACATCAACCGATCTGACCGGTCAGGCAAATCACCTGGGAGTAACCATTCAGGCCGATATTATCAAGCAAAAACTTCCTACCAACAACGGCGGATATAATGCCCTGGCTTTTGGAAAAACACACAAGAAAGTTTACGAAGAACTCACAACTGATCACCCAATCGATTTAGCCCGTTATCAGGTTATCAATTGCTATATGGGTCGTGCGGGACTGATCAATTCTGGTGGTGAATCGAAAGGAGCTTCTGATTTGGCAGAAGCAGTAACAACTGCTGTTATTAATAAACGTGCAGGTGGACAAGGACTTATTTCAGGAAGAAAATCATTCCAAAAACCTGTTAAAGAAGGAATCGCTTTGCTGAATGCCATTCAGGATGTTTATCTGAATCCTGAAATTACTATTGCCTGATTTCTGCCTAATTAACACTTACATCTGCTATGAGCTGGTTTAAACGAATAAAAGAAGGAATTACCACATCTACCAAGGAGAAAAAGGAAACTCCTGAAGGACTTTGGTATAAATGTCCTTCGTGCAAGAACATCCAGCCTTCAAAAGAGCATGCCGACAACTATTATGTTTGTCAGAAGTGCAGCTACCATGAAAGAATCGGCTCGCATGAATATTTCGAAATTCTGTTCGACAACAATGAATTTACAGAATTCAACAGCAAACTGATTTCTGGTGATCCGTTACATTTTACAGATACCAAGAAGTATACAGATCGTTTGACCGATACCATTCGGAAAACGCAATTAAATGATGCAATAAGGACTGCCTATGGTAAAGTTGGTGGTCACGATATTGTTATTTGCTGTATGGATTTCGAATTCATCGGTGGATCGATGGGCTCTGTAGTCGGAGAAAAAATCTCACGAGCTATTGATGTTTGCCTGGAAAAGAAATTCCCATTGATGATCATCTCCAAATCAGGTGGTGCCCGTATGATGGAGGCTGCATTTTCGCTGATGCAAATGGCGAAAACTTCGGCTAAACTCACTTTATTGGCAGAAGCTAAGTTGCCTTACATTTCGTTGCTTACCGATCCTACCACCGGAGGAGTTACGGCTTCTTATGCGATGCTGGGCGACTTAAATATTGCCGAGCCGGGTTCCCTGATCGCTTTTGCAGGTCCCCGGGTGGTTAAAGAAACCATCGGTAAGGACCTTCCAAAAGGCTTTCAAACAGCTGAATTCGTCCTGGAGCACGGGTTCCTGGACCTCATCATTCATCGTAACGAATTGAAAGCCAAGCTTTCTCAACTTTTGGAATTCTTCGAAAATTGATTTCAAAAAAATTTGGCATTCGGGTAGAATTCATTATCTTTGCAGTCGTTTAAAAATTCAAAATCAACCTATTCCCGATGCAACTTAGTTCTGAGGCAAAAAAAGAGATCTTTACCAAATACGGTAATACAGCAGTAAATACTGGTTCAGCAGAAGCGCAAATTGCGATGTTCACAGAAAGAATCAACTCTCTCACCGAGCACTTGAAGATCCAGAAAAAAGATTTTTCAACTCAACGTTCACTGATCCGTTTGGTAGGTAAACGCAGAAGTTTGTTGGATTTTCTGATGAAAACAGACATCACCAGATACAGAAAAATCATTGGTGAACTGAACATCAGAAAGTAATCAGGATTTTATTAGATCAATATAGAAAGGCAATCTAAGCATTGCCTTTTTTTCGTTAATATGTATTTCAATTAAAGCAAAGTAAAAGATGTCAAAAACTCCAATTACAAAAACTTTCCAGCTGGCCGATGGCCGTTCCATTTCAATTGAAACCGGAAAGCTGGCAAAGCAAGCCGATGGATCGGTTGTAGTACGCATGGGCGACTGCATGATCCTGGCAACAGTAGTATCAAATCCAAAAGCTAAAGAGGGTGTCGATTTCCTTCCGTTATCTGTCGATTACCAGGAGAAATACGCTGCTGCGGGACGTTTCCCAGGTGGTTTTTTCAAAAGAGAAGCTCGTCTTTCAGAATACGAAATTCTTATCTCCCGTATTGTAGATCGTGCTTTACGTCCCCTATTCCCAGATAACTACCATGCCGATACGCAGGTAATGATTACGTTGATTTCATCTGATAAAGATGTTGCTCCGGATGCATTGGCAGGTCTTGCCGCATCAGCAGCAATCACCATTTCTGATATTCCATTTAACGGACCTATTTCAGAAGTTCGTGTGGGTAAGATTAATGGTCAATTGAAAATCAATCCTACCATTTCTGAAATGGAGACTGCCGATATTGATCTGATAGTGGCAGGAAGCATGAAAGATGTGGTGATGGTTGAAGGTGAAATGAATGAAGTTTCAGAAGCCGAAATGGTTGAAGCCATTAAGTTTGCACATGAAGCCATCAAATTGCAATGTCAGGCTCAGCTTGAACTTCGTGAAATGACAGGTAATGTTGCAAAAAGAGAATATAACCATGAAGTACATGATGAGGAGTTGCGTGCTAAGGTACGTGAAGCTACTTATCAGAAAGTTTATGACTTCGCTGCTCTTGGCAATAATAACAAGAATGCCCGCAGAGCCGGTTTCGATGCTATTTTGGATGAATTCAAAGCAACCTTTACTCCTGAAGAATTAAAAGAAAAAGAAGGTTTGATCAACCACTATTTCCATGATGTGGAAAAAGAAGCTGTGAGAACAATGATGCTTGATACCAAAAAACGTTTGGATGGTCGTGGCACTACTGATATCAGAAATATCTGGTCAGAAGTTGGCTACCTCCCTTCTACTCATGGATCGGCGATCTTTACTCGTGGAGAAACACAATCTCTTACCACAGTTACCTTAGGAGCAAAAACTGATGAACAAATCATTGACGGAGCAATTTTCTTTGGTTACAACAAATTCCTTCTCCATTATAACTTCCCTGCATTTTCAACCGGAGAAGTGAAACCAAACCGTGGCTTGGGAAGAAGAGAAGTTGGTCACGGAAATCTTGCTATGCGTTCTATAAAGAAGGTGCTTCCATCAATGGAGGAAAATCCATACACATTGCGTGTAGTATCTGATATCTTAGAATCAAACGGTTCATCTTCCATGGCTACAGTATGTGCAGGTTCACTTGCTCTTATGGATGCCGGAGTAAAACTTAAAAGTGCAATTTCAGGAATAGCAATGGGTCTGATTACTGACGGATCACGATTTGCTGTTCTTTCAGATATCCTTGGGGATGAAGATCATTTAGGTGACATGGACTTTAAAGTGACCGGTACACGCAAAGGAATTTGCGCTACACAAATGGATCTTAAAGTTGATGGTTTACCTTATGATATCATGCTTCAGGCTTTGGAACAGGCTAAAAATGGCCGTATTCATATCCTGAATGAAATGGATAAGACCATCAGCAAGCCTGCAGATGATTACAAACCACATGCTCCAAGAATTGAAAAGCTTACCATTGAAAAAGAATTCATTGGTGCTATTATCGGGCCTGGTGGTAAAATTATTCAGGAAATGCAACGCGAAACCGGTGCCACCATTTCAATTGAAGAAGTTGATGGTAAAGGTATTGTTGAGATAGCATCGGCCAACAAAGCTGCTATTGAAGATGTAAAGCGTCGTATTAAAGGTATAGTTGCTGTTCCGGAGGTTGGGGAAGTATATGAAGGTAAAGTAAGATCAATTATGGCTTACGGTGCTTTTGTGGAAATCCTTCCAGGTAAAGATGGCTTATTACATATATCTGAAGTTGCCTGGGAACGTTTGGAAAATGTAGATGGCATCCTTAAAGAAGGTGATATCATTCAGGTTAAACTTATTGAAGTAGATAAGAAAACAGGTAAACTGAAGCTTTCCCGCAAGGCACTGCTTCCAAAACCTGCAGGAATGCCTGAAAGAAGCAAGCCGGCCGATGATCAATCGAATGGTGGAAAGCCTCAGAGAAAGGTTCCAACCGAAAATCAAGGCTAAAAATCGGGTTTTTATAACCTCGATTCTTTCCACGCAATAATATCTTACAAATCATACAAAACCTGCCCTAAAGGCGGGTTTTGTGCATTTTTAGGGATTCTCCTTACGCATAATCTTACATTTTAGGTGCAGGCACTTGTGGTGAACGCCCAACTTTTAAAATTATATGTCGTTTTTCTTACAACCTGAAAGTAATGTGATCAAAAGTTATTGTAACTCTGTTTCTTATCGGGGCGTTTGACCCATATAATCAGAAGGAAACGACGAGCACGATGAGACAGCTAAAAATTACGAAACAGGTTACGAACCGCGAAACACAATCACTTGACAAGTATTTACAAGAAATTGGAAAAGTTACTTTAATTAATTCAGAACAGGAAGTTGTTCTGGCAAGGAGGATTCGGGAAGGTGATCAAAAGGCATTGGAACAACTGACCAAAGCCAATCTCCGATTTGTAGTATCGGTTGCAAAACAATATCAGAACCAGGGCCTCACTTTGGGTGATCTGATTAATGAGGGAAACCTGGGCCTTATTAAGGCAGCACAACGGTTTGATGAAACCCGCGGATTTAAGTTTATTTCTTATGCCGTTTGGTGGATTCGTCAATCAATTTTACAGGCTTTGGCCGAGCAATCAAGAATTGTGAGGTTGCCTTTAAACAAGATAGGCTTTATTAATAAAATCAATAAAACATTCTCGCAACTCGAACAGGATTTCGAACGTGAACCTACCAATGAGGAAATTTCGAAAGTGTTGCAGATTTCACAGGATGATATTCGCGATACCATGCGTAGTTCAGGTCGCCATATTTCTATGGATGCACCACTTCTTCAGGGTGAAGATGGAAATTTGCTGGACCTGATTCCCGGAGAAGATGAACTTTCACCGGAAACGAATCTGATGACTGAATCACTGCGTCGTGAAATTGAGAGAGCTCTTGGCACTTTAACTCCGCGTGAAGCCGATGTAGTTCGATTATATTACGGACTTGCAGAAGGAACAGCCTCTATGACTCTCGAAGAAATTGGAGAACGTTTCGAACTAACCAGAGAGCGGGTTCGTCAGATTAAAGAAAAAGCTATTCGCCGACTCAAGCATACTTCCAGAAGTAAAATACTGAAATCGTATTTAGGAAGTTAAAAAATACAATCCATAAAAAAAGCCGGTTCCCAGGAACCGGCTTTTTTTATGGTACCTGATAATTAATATTCCGACCAGAAATCAAATACTGCAACACCATCAGTAATGGTCTTGAAAGAGCCACTACCATCGTAAACATTGCAACTAAAACTGGCTTTTACTTTCATATACTTATCGCCTCCTGAGTACCGAAACTTAGTATCCTGAATTACGAATGTGCTGCCTGTTTGTGCTGCCGAACCATAATCTGATGCCCATTGAACTCCGTTTTCATCATAGTAAATGATCCTTACCCCATTTGCTGCCGCATTTGAATAGGCCACAGATTGTTCCGGAAAGAAATTTACGAATGAAGCAGAATCAGAAGTTACGAATTCATAGGTTCCCAATTCTACATCAAAAAGACTTACATAATTGCTCCCAACAACTTTTTGAAATCCATAACCAAATACAATTTCACTGGTATTTGGAGGAGTTGAAATAGATGAGCTATTCGAATAATAACTTTCAACATTTGATACAGCGCTCACATAAGATGTAGCAACATTATTAACTTTAAAGGAGGTCTGAGTTGGTGAATCCACGGTTACAGCGGGGGTGCCGGGATTTGTTGGTGAATCGTTGTCATCATCTTTAGAGCAACCTGTAAAGGCCACAACAAATAAAACTACAAACAGTAAATTGGCAGGATAATTTCTTTTCATAATCAGTTAAGGTTTAGGGCAGTAAAGCTAAAACTATTTTTCAATCAAGTGAAATAGTATGAAAGTTTGAATTAATATACAGTCAATATATGACCACCTAGACATACATTAAGTGACTGATATTCATTAATATAATAACTTCAAAAATGGATTTGGTTCACCACAATGGTATTTGTTTCCAAATAACTAATTTTGCCATATAACCTGAAAAACCATGGCCCTCATTGCCCCTTCCCTGCTATCAGCCGATTTTGCCAATCTGGAACGAGATACTAAAATGATCAATGCCAGCAAGGCTGACTGGTTTCATGTTGATGTTATGGATGGCATGTTTGTGCCTAATATCTCTTTTGGGTTTCCGGTAATAAAAGCGGTTAAGAAACATTGCAGTAAGCCGTTGGATGTGCATTTAATGATTGTTGACCCCGACAGGTATATTACTGCATTCAGGGACGCAGGAGCTGATTATATCTCCGTGCATCTTGAAGCATGTCCACATTTACACAGAACACTTCAACTAATTAAAAGCACCGGAGCTAAAGCCGGAGTGGCAATTAACCCTCATACACCGGTGAGTTTGTTAAGGGAGGTTTTGCATGACGTAGATTTGGTTTGTATGATGTCGGTGAACCCGGGATTTGGAGGCCAGAAGTTTATTGAGCATACTTACTCCAAAGTCTCCGAATTAAGAGAAATGATTGAGGAGAAAAATACGGGGACATTAATTGAAATTGATGGTGGTGTTGACCTTAAAAACGCAGGAAAACTGATTGCTGCTGGAGCAGATGTTTTGGTAGCTGGAAATACAGTTTTCTCATCTGAAAACCCTACTGCCACCATTCAGCAGCTAAAGCAGATTTCGAGTTCTGTTGAAATTTAATCTTCAGCTGATACCTGCGTAATCCGACAAATAATTAAACCGACTTGTAAGCTGTCCGTTTTTGCATATCGTTGCACGATGAATCAATCCCGATTTGTCGCCATTTAAAAGATCCGGAATTACTCTTTCCATCAAATGTTTTCCAAAGCCATCGGAGGCATCCCGCGGCAGTTCGCAAGGCAGATTATCGATTGCCATCACAGTAATTGTTCCGGGTTTAAATGCGGCTTCAATCGATTCGGTGATGGGATTGTATCCATAAAATTTATCATCTATTGTAGATGGTTGTGTAGTTGATGGGATACTACCATCAATATCGCAGGTAACATCGGCAATTACAGAAATTTGAAATTCGGGATCACTCATTTGTTTTTTGGTAAACAAAACCGGAGCTTTTGGATCCCAGTAAGCGCAATGAATAAGCACATCACAACGTGATGCAAAACGTGAAAACGTAGAAGTAAATAATTCCGGGTGATTATAAAAATCATATTTACTGAAGGGACGGCCATCTTTAGCTTCATGATAATCGTGCGAATGCAGTTGTGTGTAAACTGGCTCACGGAATGAATAATTTAGAAATTCATACGGAGTCACTTTACGGATATTCATTGCACCCATTGTTTCTTCAGCACCATGAGAAACTCTTCCACCTCCTGTAATTATGATTTTGATGTTAGGAATTCCAATTTTAGAAAGTCCTTCAAAAAGTTCTTTCTTATCATGAGAAAGCTGGGCAGGTTTTAAATCGAATAAGTTATACATTTTGCCATAACCCATCAAACCATTATAAGCACCAACAATTCCTGCATATCTGCCAAATCCGATCACTCTGTTTCCTTCGGTATCTACCAGGCATTCGTAGTCAACCATTGTTATACGCTTTTCAAGCAGTGCTTTAATTAGCTTTTTGTTATGTGCCTGCTTTTTGATGGTATGCGAGAAAAACGAATATTGTTTACCATCAATCAATTCGGAAATGGGCACTTCTTTTACACCCATCAGCACATCACAATCTGAAATATTCTCCTGAATCGAAATTCCTTCTTTTTGATATTCGGCATCCGTAAAACAGCGAAACGGACTCGGTTGCACAACAATTTCTGTACCCGGAAAATCGGCCATAATTTGTTTGCATTGTTCCGGAGTAAATGGAACACGCTTATCGTGAGGCACTTTCCCTTCTCTGATGATCCCTATTTTCATATGCTTTTAAACAGGTTGCAAAATTAGCCATATAAATGGTTCCCACAACTGACTAAATGACAGCAAATGCTGCAGTGGTCTGATTTTTGAGTAATTTCGCATGCTTATGGGGCCGAAAGGTTTCGACAGCAGGAGAGGTTGCTGTGTAAGCATGCCGAGCGTTGTGAATATGGCTCGTTAATCTCAACTCTCAATCGCTTAAATGGCGAAAACAACTACGCGCTTGCGGCTTAATCTCTAAGAGATAACGCCTAATTCCATTCACAAGGTGGGTGGAACAAGCTACCCGGCAAGGGGTTCGGCTCATTAATCCTTTGCAATGGGTATCATTCTTTTGAGCTGGCTGTGATTTAGTCCCGACATCATAGCGAGATAAAGGGAATAAGGTTTTGAACGGTGTGCATTTCTCCAAGTCAATTCCCGACAATTCAAAAAGTGCTAAGCATGTAGAAAGCTCACCAGTCCCCAGTCTGGACGAGGGTTCAAATCCCTCCGGCTCCACCAACTTTTTTTCCTGCTCTCGCAGGAAAAAAATATAACCCCCAAAAAGTCTCAAGCTTGCTTGAAAGACTTTTTGGGGGTTATATTTTAAGGCGCTTTAGCGACTTAAAAAAGTTGGTGCACGACCATAACTAAACAAGGATTCAGCGAAGCTAAATCCCTCCGGCTCCACCAACTTTGGCGCAGCATGCGACAAAGAATTGGTGCACGACCATAACTATACTAAGATTCAGCGCAGCTACATCCCTCCGGCTCCACCAACTTTGGCGCAGCATGCGACAAAGAATTGGTGCACGACCATAACTATACCAGGATTCAGCGCAGGTACATCCCTCCGGCTCCACTCTGCATACGCAAAGACTCACGAAAATAATTTGAAGCAATAATCTGCAGTCGGCCGAAGTTTACAGGTTACCTTATTGTTGAATTAAAAATATGTAGGTTTTTTTGTAATTTTACATCTCAATAGCTTAAAAATGAATTCCTGGCACTTTAACAAACACAGTTTTAAATATCTATTTGTACTTATTACTTTGAGCAGTTTTGTAGTGAGTTCGTGTAAAAAAGATAACACAAACGATGTAGCTCAAAATTATGTCGATTTTTACCTGTACCTGAATGAGCCGAGTAATATTGCATTGAATGCGGTTGGAGGATGGCTTTATGTAAATCAGGGAACCAAAGGAATAATTGTTTACCGAAGGGCACTGAATGAATTCACCGCGCTGGAACGCAATTGCACATACGACCCTACAGCATCCTGCGCAACTGTACAGGTTGTATCAGGAATTACAGCAATTGATTCTTGTTGTACTTCACGTTTCAGCATTTACGATGGCAGCATCATTAATGGACCTGCAACCCAACCCTTATACCAGTATAGTACTACATTTGACGGGAATGCATTGAGGGTTTATAATTAATTAAATAGGGTGATTTGTTCTTCTTAATTTGAAACCCAATTTTGTTTTTAGAAGAATTAAATAATTTTTCTTCCAACCATTTTCGTTTAGCCAAAAGTGGACTCTCAATAAAGTGAAAAGAAACTATTGCAAGACCGATTGTTGATGCCAGTGCAACCAGACAAACTGATATAGGCGCTGGACCTGTGTGCTGCAAATCACTATATCCTAAATAATATATCACCGGATAATGGAATAAATAGATGCCATAGATCATTTGTCCCATGTAAGTTGCAGGTTTATTTCTGAATATAAGATTTACCATTCCTTTACCATGGCTATAATTCATTCTTATCATAAAGGAAATGATGATAAATGAAAGAACTGCAAACACGATGTATTGTCTGAAATAATATGGTAAATCCGGGAGAAAACGGATACCTCCAAGATAAACATTCAGAGAGAACAAACCTATACCTGCTGCAATCAAAATTGCAAATTTCCATTTAGCCATAGCAATTATATCCTTCTCTATGAATGCTAAATAGCACCCAACTGAAAGGGCCAACATTCTGCTTGGAGTTCCATAATATAACCACCTTCCCCCTTCATCATATCCGGTTGCCAGAATAATTATTACTGAAAATGTAATAGCCAATACAGGGATTATAAATCCGGCAACCCACTTTCCTGTTTTCACTGAAAAAAAACACATCAGCAGAGGCCATAACAAATAGAAATGCTCTTCTACAGCAAGTGACCAGGTATGAGCAAGTGGTCCGAAATCGCCTTTAAATATGTATAAAAAATTGGAAGTGTAAGTGAGTTGCCAAGGCATTCCAACATCTTCACTAAAGACTATTCCTACCACTACCAGCGTCAATATATAAAGTGGCAGAATTCGTAATGATCTGCGAAAAAAGAATTTTCCGAAATGAAATGTTCCTTTAATTTTTTCCTGAATTATAATTCTTGTAATTAGAAAACCACTTACACAAAAAAAGAGTTCAACCATCAAATAAGGTGCAGAAGTATAAACAAGCACATCATGCAATTTCACAGCAAGCCATGATGAACCAAAGGCCGGGAAGTGAGCAAAAAGAATTCCCAACGCTCCGTAAAACCGGAGCGAATCAATTGTTTTTATCCTGTCCATGTGATGCAAATTAATCTAAAAATCAACCATTTGCTTCCAAGCTGATTCGATTTCTTACACCTTAAATACCTCCAATAAAAACATTTTCAAACCTATTAGAATTAAAAATCAATAGGTTATTCTAATTCATCATGACTTTTTCAGTAAAAACCTTACAGTTCAGCAAAAAAAAAAAGACCTTCTTTGTGGAGAAGGTCTTAATAGTATTAGAAACGAAATTCTAGTATCTGTAATATTCAGGTTTAAATGGACCCTGAACTTCAACTCCGATGTATTCAGCCTGATCTTTAGAAAGAGTTTCCAGTTCCACACCAATTTTAGCAAGGTGTAAACGGGCAACTTTCTCATCAAGATGTTTAGGCAATGTATAAACTTTGTTCTCGTATTTATCAGAGTGATTCCATAATTCCAACTGAGCTAGAGTCTGGTTGGTAAATGAATTCGACATTACAAATGATGGGTGACCTGTTGCGCAACCAAGATTCACCAAACGACCTTCAGCAAGAATGATAATATCTTTTCCATCAACAGTATATTTATCTACCTGAGGTTTGATGGTGTCCATAGTCTTACCATAGTTTGCATTCAACCAGGCCATATCGATTTCATTATCGAAGTGTCCGATGTTACAAACAACAGCATTATGCTTCATTGCTTTGAAGTGACGGTCTTTAATGATGTCTTTGTTTCCAGTTGCTGTAACAATGATGTCAGCTTCTTTAACAGCATCATCCATTCTCTTTACTTCATAACCTTCCATTGCAGCCTGAAGTGCACAAATTGGGTCAATTTCAGTAACGATTACACGCACACCTGCACTGCTTAATGATTCTGCAGAACCTTTACCAACATCACCATAACCGGCAACAACGGCAACTTTTCCTGCAAGCATCAAATCGGTTGCACGACGAATTGCATCCTGCAATGATTCACGGCATCCGTATTTATTATCGAATTTTGATTTAGTAACAGAATCATTAACATTGATTGCAGGCATAGGAAGCGTTCCGTTTTTCATACGCTCATATAAGCGGTGAACTCCTGTAGTTGTTTCTTCCGAAAGACCTTTAATTCCACCAATCAATTCAGGATATTTATCAAATACCATATTGGTCAAATCGCCACCATCATCCAAAATCATATTTAGTGGTTTGCGATCTTCGCCAAAGAACAATGTTTGTTCAATGCACCAGTCAAATTCTTCTGCATTCATTCCTTTCCAGGCATATACTGAAATTCCTGCAGCAGCAATTGCAGCAGCAGCATGATCCTGAGTTGAGAAAATATTGCAAGATGACCAGGTAACTTCAGCTCCTAATGCCTGAAGTGTTTCAATCAAAACTGCGGTTTGGATGGTCATGTGTAAACATCCTGCAATTCTTGCCCCTTTAAGAGGTTGTGACTTGCCGAATTCCTGACGAAGCGACATCAATCCAGGCATTTCATCTTCTGCCAGTCTGATTTCTTTTCTACCCCATTCTGCAAGGGAAATATCTTTTACTTTGTACTTGACGAATTTCGTCTCTGCTGATTTAATCATGATTTATGGTATTTTGTGCAAATTTACTAAATAACAGGATAAAGGTCAAATAAGTTCAGATTAACACAAAAAAACGAAGTGCCATTAGTTAAACATGAAGTCGTTGAATCCGGGGCTGAAATAGCACTCTGGAAAATCACGGAAACCGTGGAGGAATTGGTTATTTTACTTCAAAAAGGAGGTATTTATGCCAATTTACCCTTTTTCAGAAATCAGAACCGTTTGGCAGAATGGCTGGCAACCAGAGTGTTACTAAGTAATTTAGGTGTTCAGCAACGGGTTGTATACGATGAAATGGGGAAACCGCATCTGGAAGGGGCCGGAAAATTCCTTTCGATATCTCATAGCGGCGATATGATAGTGGTTATTATACACGCTTCTCTGAGAGTTGGAATCGACATTGAAAAAATAGGTGACCGAATTTTTAAAGTGCAGCACAAATTCGTCAATAATTCTGAAAATCAGTGGATTAACATTGCTACCAGAATGGAGCAATTGTATGTTATTTGGGGCGCCAAAGAGTGTGCATTTAAAATATTCGGACTGGGAGAAATTGATTTCAGGGACCACTTAACAGTAGCTCCTTTTGAATTCGGAACCAGGGGAATTACTGAAGTTCGATTCAAAAAAGGAGAAAATGATTGCATATTCCGGGTTTTTTTCCAATATTTGGATCAGGTGATGATTACTTATGCTATTGCTTCGTAATTTCACACCCATAATTTTATGAGCGTATACCAGCAAATAACCACAAAGAAATCAGAGGGCATCAAGCAATTTGCCGTGCTGATTGATCCCGATAAATCTTCCATTGAGAAGATTGAGAAGCTATGCATGCTGGCTATTGACAGTGGTGTTGATTACATCTTTGTGGGTGGTAGTCTGCTAACTAATGGCAATTTACCTAACTGCATTCGCCGTATCAAATATGCTTGCAATCTCCCCGTGGTGTTATTTCCAGGAAATGGCAATCAAATCGATGCTCAGGCAGATGCCATATTATTCCTTTCACTTATTTCGGGCAGAAACCCGGAACTTCTGATTGGAAAACATGTTGTTTCAGCACCTATCATCAGAGAAAAAAATCTGGAAGCAATTTCAACCGGCTACATGTTAATTGAAAGTGGCAGACCTACAACTGCTCTTTACATGAGCAACACCTTACCGATCCCATCCGACAAACCCGACATTGCAGCATGCACCGCCATGGCCGGAGAATTACTTGGTATGAAAATGATATTTATGGATGCGGGAAGTGGGGCTTCTTTCCCTGTAAATGAACAAATGATTCATGCCGTCCGCAAATCGGTAGAAATTCCTTTAATAGTTGGTGGCGGTATAAATACTCCGGAAAAAGCTGCTGCTGCATGTAGAGCCGGTGCCGATATGATAGTTGTCGGAAATTCTTTGGAATCTGATCCCGGAATCATAAAGGAAATAGCAGACGCAGTAAAAACTATTAACGTAGGTTAAGTTTTACATCACCATAAATTCACTCTTTCGAATTTCTTTGGCGTTTTGTGAAAAGCGAATTTTGAATCTTCTGCTGAAATAAGCAGGATCCTTGAAACCTACTTTGGAAGCAATTTCCTGGATATTATCATTCGTAGTGCGCAATAAAAAGTGAGCGTGTTCCAGCCTCCTGTTTTCTATATACTCCTGTAAATTATGATTGGTGAGAGTTTTAAAAAACTGTCCAACATAATCTTTAGAAACATACGCTAAAGATGCAATTTTATGATTCGACAAATCCTTTTCAAGGTTTTCCTGAATATACTGAATGATACTGATCAATCTTTTATCTAATAAAAATTCAAGCTTTTCCACATTCACTGTGAGATCCGGGGAAGTGAAAATAAACCTGCATAAATGCACCACCAACTCCTCAGTTAATTTTCTGGTTAAAGTAATCCGGCCAATTTGAGAACCTTCTTCTTCCTGTAATATTTTCTGCAATAAATCTGAAATAGTTTTATCTGATCCTAAATTCAAACAAGGCAATTGAAGAATAGGGAAAAATGGTATTGCTCCATGAACCAAAGCATCTAATCCAAGAATTGTAAATACATCCTTATCTTTGGGCACCGGCGATAGTCCGATTGGCTGGAGATAAATCTCACGTTCTTCTACAGATGTAAAACCTTCATGACCCATCACATGATATGGTCCACGACCATGTCGGAAATAGATGGGCTGCCCTCTCGGAATAAAATATAAAACTCCGGGCTCAAGCACCTGATGGTTGATGCCGGCACTAAAAAATCCGGAATTAACCTGAACCAGGACATCTTTCTGCTCAAGTGTATTTACCAGCTCAACAGGTTTAATAACTGCCCGTTTACTGGCTTTAATATATTTGACATCTAAAGCATCAATGATTCTGTTAAAATTCTCGCTTCTGAAAGGCATAAATCACATACATTACCTGACAAATATAGAAATATACCCCAAACTTGCAAAAGGTTAATCTAAAAATAATACAATTCTATTACAATTCTATCAGTTCCGAAGTTTGTCAGGGTTAGCCGATTAGGTTAATTTGTTCTAAATATCAAATCCATATAATTCAATAATAAATTGACACTTACAGAAATAGCAGGTTTCATTTTTGGGATTTTGGGGATCTGGCTTACCATCAGAGAAAATGTTTGGTGCTTTCCTGTGGGAATTATCAATGTCACCATTTCCTTTTTCCTTTTTAAAAACCAACAGTTGTATGCTGATGCGCTTCAACAAATAGTTTACTTTATTTTACTTAGTTATGGATGGTTTCAATGGTCAAAAGGTATTACTTCCCAATCATTAAAAATTTCCAGAATAAGTTTCAACTGGACTTTAAAATTGTTAGCCGCTACCGCTACTTTGGCAGTGATTATGGGTTATTTATTCGATCGTTTTACGGATGCGTCATTGCCTTATTGGGATTCTTCTGCAACAGCAATATGTTTTACTGCTCAATTTCTTGTTGCACGTAAAAAATTAGAGAACTGGCATCTTTGGATTGTAGCAAACTGCATGTATATTGGAATCTATATTCAAAAAGAACTTTATTTGTATAGTATACTATTTCTTATCTACTTAATTTTAGCTTTTTATGGTTTGAATACCTGGAAAAGACAAGAATCAACACAGGCTGATTGATGACTGAAAACAAAATTAAAAGGATAGCAATTATTGGTCCTGAATCTTCCGGCAAAAGTGCTTTAAGTCAGGCTCTGGCAGCAGAATATAAAACCATTTGGATTGCAGAATATGCAAGGGAATATTTGTCACGACTAAATCGCACCTATTTGGACACGGATGTGATTGCCATTTACAGAGAACAATGGGAGCAGGAATGTCGAGCCTTATCAAATGCAAAGAATATGCTTTTCATTGATACAGAATTTATAATAGGTAAAGTTTGGTATGAACATGTATATCAAAAAAAATGCAACTATTTCGATAACATGATCAAGCAATACCCATATGACTTTTATTTGCTTACATATCCTGATTTACCCTGGGAAGCTGATCCTCTTCGGGAAAATCCCGGCAAGGGACTATACTTTTTTGAATGGTATAAAAACATACTGGAAGAACACAAACTACCCTACTCCATTGTTTCAGGTACCGGTGATATTCGTTTAACAAGTGCAGTTCAGGCAATAAACCATCACTTTTATGGTTCGTAGTTTTTAATTGCTAAAAAAACACGTTTAAACCGATCATATAATTTCTTCCAGCCTGGGGATAATAATAATTCTCTGTAGTCAATTCACCACTGTACAAATAACTGAAAGTGTATCCATTCGACTCATACTGATGATCGAAAATATTATTTACCATTGCAGACAAACTTATCTCCTTTACAAATCCCGGATTCCATTTCCAGCTTAATCTAAAGTCTGTTAAATAATAAGGATCAAGAGAACGTTTTGAATCGGATGTATTATCGAGAAATTGTTTGCCTACATATTTATTAGATAAAGCAATCTCTACCGATTTTAAAGGTTTGTAAACAGCGCCCAAATAACCTGATACGGCCGGAGAAAAAGAAATATCTGTTTCAGAATATACCCGGATCAATTGTCCGCCATTATCATAATCATCGATGTACTCTTTAAAATTCTTAATTTTATTTCTGCTTAAAGTTACGTTTGCATTAACTTGCAGTTGGTTGAAAGGCATCCATGTTGCTTCTGATTCAATGCCTTCCCGAAAACTAGATGCAATATTTACTCTGGTATAATTTCCTACATCATTAACTTTACCTGTTAAAACTAATTGATTATCGTACAACATCATATAATAATTAACCCCTGCTCTCAACTTATCATTTTTAAGTCTGTAACCGGCTTCAAAATCATACATTGTTTCATGCACAGGACGACTGTTAATTGATGATTCTGTATAATCATCACGCGAAGGTTCTTTATTGGCAATTCCTGTAAAAAAATAGATTTGATTTGAAGCATTAAACTGATAATTGATACTCAGTTTAGGATTAAAAAAGAACAACTTATCGTTTTGCGGCACTGGCTCTCCCAAATCATCGAGCCCTTCAAATGAGTATGAAACTGATCTAATTTGCAAATCTACCAGCAATTGAAGCTTTTGATTTACCATCCAGGTAGATTTTCCATAAACTGTAAAATCCTTTTTCAGACCGTTATTAAAATAATAGCGATGTGGCTTCAAAACAGGAGCTGAAAATTCAGATCTTATAACTTCGCCAAAATGATCACCATCATATTCATTGTAAGCACTCCCGAGAATAAAAGCCAAATCTGATGTAGGGTTATAATGCAAGGAAGCAACAGCTCCATAAAAATCATTGTCGAGCCACTTTCTTCTTACAATATCACTGGCAACAATGGTATCTCCATTTAAAGTAAAATCTGGTAAATTGTAATCCGATAATAATTCATCCTCTTTAAATTCTTCATAAAAACCTCGTCCGCGAGTATAATGCAGCGCAGTATTCAGAATAAGATTTTTCTTGAAATCATACGAAAAAAATGCCTGATAGTGATCTTGTTGATAATCATCTACCTGATTCTCGTAAGTATAATAATTCCAGGTACGGTTTGTATCCAATGAAGCCTCAGGTATGCCGTACCATGACTGATAAGTTATTTCTTTCCCTGAAAAAACATTAAACTTCACCATCATTCTATCTCCAAAATATCCACCGGAAACAAAGAATGACTTCAAATCGGACGTTGCCCTATCTACATAACCATCAGAACTTATTTTTGATAACCGGCCATTGAAGTTCCATTTATTTTTGAGCATTCCGGATCCGAAGGAAATTGTATTTCGGAAAGTATTGAAAGAACCGGCACTATTTAATGAACTAACAAATGCAGAATCTGATGGTGATGCCGTCTGTATATTAATACTACCACCAAAGGCTCCTGCGCCATTTGTAGAGGTTCCTACACCTCGCTGCACCTGTACACTACTGACGGAAGAAGCAAGATCAGGCATATTTACCCAGTACAGCAACTGTGATTCAGCATCATTAATAGGAATACCATCAATAGTAACATTTATACGGGATGCATCAGAACCACGAATTCTGACTCCGGTATAACCTATACCTGTACCTGCATCGGAAGTCGCTATCAGAGAAGGCACTGATTCCAGCAAAAATGAAATATCTCTGCCGGAATTTGCATCATCGATCACATCCTTATTAATGGTACTGTGGGCAATGCCGGCTTCTGAGGAGACCCGTGTAGCAGCAATGACTATTTCAGAATTGAGCACAATAGCTGCTTCCAGTTCAATATTTTTAACAACTGGCTGACTGCTCAATTCAAGAACATGGCTTTGGCTATGATAACCAACAAAACTGAATTGCACCGTGTAAGTCCCGGGTTTCAATAATTTAATTTCATAGTGTCCTTGAGAATCAGAAATGACACCAATATTTTCCCCCTTAATTAAAACATTTGTACCTGGGAGCGGTGTACCCGATCGTTTGTCTGTAACCAATCCTGAAATAGATATCTGCGCCGATACCTGTGATAGAGAAAAAAAGAAAACTAGAAGATGTAATAAATTTTTCATGGCCAATTATTTTAAATGGTTCTAAAACAAGAGACCCGTGAACAGCAATACAGCTAAGCTGAGAATTGCGTGCACGGGAATGCCATTTTTTGCAAAAATTGTTACCACGTTTCCTACGCCGGCATTATCCGGATCAGGTTCCTGGGTATAATCTCAGCAATCCGTAAAAAACGGAAAGCACCCCTTGTTGATGCAAAGATAACATGTTCAACTGTAAATAGTTTAAGTAGGGCAATTTTAATCAAGCGAATAATTATAACAGACTAAATTTCAATTTCTTAGTCAATATGTTTCAAATTTCAATTAATGTTCTGATCGCAGAATTATCTTTGCCGGACTTAATTATTCAAATATTTTGGAACCCTGGCATTACTTTCTCGCAATTATTGCAGGCTTTGTGGCCGGAATAATAAATACTTTGGCTGGAAGTGGTTCTCTTTTCACATTGCCATTTTTACTCTTCATGGGATTGCCGGCTCAAATTGCGAATGGCACAAATCGCGTAGGCATTCTGCTGCAGACTTTGATTGGAGCTAGCCGATTGTACAGAAAAAGTGATAATAATCTAAAACATGATTTAAGATACATTTTGCCATGTGCCGCAGGTTCTGCAGTTGGTGCATTAATAGCTGTTTCCATTTCTGAAGATGCCATGCGAATTACTATTGGTGTGGTTATGCTGTTGCTATTACTCGTACTGCTATCAAATTACAATTCGTTATTGAAAGAAAACGATCAGCCAATTCCTGCGCATCGTAAAAATATCGGAATGTTGTTGTTGTTTATAATTGGGATATATGGTGGATTTATTCAACTTGGAGTAGGTATTTTTTTATTATCGCTGCTATTGTTGTATTTGCAATTCACATTTAAGCATGCCAATGCATTAAAAAATTCCATCAACTTCTTCCTCACAGTTCCTGCATTTATAATTTTTGCAATCAATGACCAGATTAACTGGGAACTTGGAGGAATTTTAGCCATCGGACAGATGTCGGGAGCATGGGTTGCATCCGGATTTGCAGCAGAAAACAAGCAGGCTAATTTGTGGATAAGAAGACTGCTTGTGGCTATGACTTTATTTTCAGCATTGAAACTACTGCATGTGATATAGATTTTTCATGACATAAATCATGATAAACATCATCTGAATATAAGTGCATTTCGGTGACTCTTATCACCACCACCTTTCACTGCAACTTTGTAATCTTGTGGTATGAAATCTTTCTCAAGTGAAGGGTAAAAATTAAAAACCAAACTTATAAAAACATGAAAAAAATTCTCGTTTTAATTATCAGTGTAATTCCATTTCTCTCTGAGGCTCAAGGCACTCTGGACTGGAATCAACCAACACGCGGGGTTGCAATTGCACTCGACAACCAAAACAATTCTTATGTAACCGATTACGATTACAATCCTGCAGGAGATATTTCACTTACCAAAAGAGATCCTCAGGGAAATCTTCTTTGGTCAACAAGCTTTAATCAAACAGACAACACCAAATGGGAACGTGCTTCATGGGTGGAAACCGACAATGCAGGAAATGCAGTTGTGGTAGGAACTCTGATGTCAGGATATTCTAACCCTGTAGTTGCAGCAAGCATAATTATGAAATTCGATGTCAGCGGAAATCTGCTATGGCGTCAGATTTTCGATGGTCCATTCGATGGCTCATCCACCAATAAATGTATTATAGATGCTTCAAATAATATTTATGTACTTGGAACCGGAGTTGGTCCGAATGGACTAAGAACAAGAGTTAAAAAATTCGATGCAACAGGTGCTGTTTTATGGGACTATTTTGATAATTACGGTGTTGGAGCGCCCATAAATTTCAAATTCACTCCAGATAATCATATTGTAATTGCAGGAAGAGGTGTTACCGGAAATATCAACGGTTATTCTAAAATTGATTTGAACGGAAATCATATCTGGAATGTATCACCAATAACCAGTTTTACAGTTGGTGATATTGCAGGAGATGCATTCGGAAACAGCTACATTGTTCATGGCACTCCTACCTCAGGCGGAGGAACTATTGTAAGAAAAATAAAACCCAATGGTAACGAAATCTGGCAAAGAAATTTTACTCTGACTGCATTCCGTATCGAAGTTGGTTCTGATAACTTTCCTGTTGTGGCAGGATTTCCGATAGCTGGTGCAGGTGCTGCCTTTGCTAAGATAAACAGCAATGGAAATCTGATCTGGTTGAATCCTGATGCAGATGGTCCTAATATCCTGCTTCTGCATGCAATGCTTAAACTGGATCAATTCAATAATGCTTACCTGGCAGCAGGACAATTAGGTGCTCTGGCAATTTGTAAAGTTAACAGCAATGGTAGCAATGCGTGGACCACAGTCGTTTCAGGAAGTGGTGCTGTAGGATTGGAAATTGGCACCGATTACAACGTATATGCAGTTGGTGGGTCTACTGTACGATTGCTGCAATCATTGCCATGCATAGTCCCTGGAAACTTAACCTCATCTAATATCACGCCAACGTCCGTTAAATTAAACTGGGCAAGTGTTCCAGGTGCCGTACAATATCAGGTATGGACCAGAAAAACCACTGCTACAACCTGGAGAAAACGAACTGTTCCTTCAACAAAAACATCCGCAACATTTACACTTTTGGATTGTGGCTCAGACTATGTGTGGAAAGTAAGAACTGTTTGCAATGCCTCACCACTAACTACTTCAGCGTGGTCAGGATTAGAAAGCTATACCACTGCAGCTTGCTTTACAGGTGGTGAAGTTGACAAAACAACCGACGCAGATTATAATTCGAGCATGGCAGTTATATTTCCAAATCCTGCAAACGATTATACTCAAATCAGTTTTGAATCTACGGGCTTATTCCATGTTGTTTTGATGGATATGAGTGGACGGATAATAAAAGAATCAACCTATATGATTGATGAGGACCAAACTCAGCAAATAGATATCAGTAGTTTACAAAGTGGTATTTACCTGTTGCAAATCACATCAGCAAAACAATCGCAACAATACAGGCTGGTAAAACAATAAAATAGGATTATAAAATTTAGAAAGTGTCGGGACAATATTCCGGCACTTTTTTTTTACATTTTACAATTGCAGGAAGGCGATAAAAAAACTTTGGCGCCCGGGACCATTTCTTTGAATTTAAGATGTTGTTCTTCCGAAAACAAAATACCTCTTAATTCTAAAATTTTAAGATTTTTCAAATTCCGGATTTCATCAGGAAGATCTTCCAGTTCATTGTCCCATAATTCCAGAACTTCCAACGCATTCAAATTTCCGATCTCGGGAGGCAAATTAGAAAGTGTATTTCTGTTTAGTGATAATTTCTTTAGCCACTTAAAACTACCAATAGCAGCCGGAACAGCAGATAGCTTATTACTGCTCAGATCAAGTTCTTCCAGGGAGGAAAGCATTGCAATAGAATCGGGAAGAACTTTAATCTTATTTCTGCTAAGATCTAAAACAAGTAAATTGGGTAGTTTATAAACACCGGGAGGAATCTGAGTAAGTTTCTTGCCACTTAAATCGAGAATATATGCTGAATCAGGATTCGCTAATGCGGCAGCAACACTCTTGTAAACTTTATAACTTGGTCTGGAATAAACCGGAAGTTCATCCTGTTGAGCGGATGCCTTGAATGAAAAAAGGAACAGCAACACCACCGATACTTTTAAAAACGGTTTCACTGGACGTAGATTTTTGATTCTGGATGTTTGCATCAGGTGCTTAACGGATTTGTACTCACACAACGTTATTTTAAGTAATTTAATGTAAAATTAAGATCATTTTTGATTTGCCGGGTTAAATCCTCCAGCGAATTAAATTTGCGGTCTTCACGTACCCAGGCAAGCAAATGCAAAGTAACTTCAGATCCATAAATTTCCCGGTTAAAATCGAGTATAAATACTTCAATACTCAATTTACCGGCGGATTCAAGAGTCGGTCTTCGGCCGATACTTAACATTCCATAAAATTCATCAGAACCTATATCTACCTTAGTAACATAAACACCTTCAGAGGGGATGAGTTTATAATTTTCTGCAATTTGAAGGTTAGCAGTTGGGAAACCAATGGTTCGCCCAATCTTATTTCCCTGCACAACTGTACCTGTTAGGGTGTATGGGCGACCAAGAAATGCCGCTGCAGTAGCCACATCGCCTCTTTTCAGCGACTTTCTGATTTGAGTAGAGCTCACTGCTATCTCATTTACATCCTGTTCCGGGATCTGTTCAACCTCAAATCCACATTCAGGTGCGAATTTGAGTAAATCATCAATTGAACCTTCCCGGTTTTTACCAAAACGATGGTCGTAACCTATTATCAGCACTTTAGTCTTTAGCTTTTCAACCAAGATTTTACGGATAAATTCTTCCGAAGAAATCTCAGCAAATGTTGCATCAAAAGGCAAAATCAATAAATTATCAATTCCTTCCTGCTCAAGCAGAGCTTGTTTCTCACGAATTGTATTGAGCAATTCGATCCCATGTTCTTCAGGATATAAAATCATTCGGGGATGAGGAAAAAAAGTCAAAATCAATGAGCTGCCATTAATTTCAGAAGCTTTTTGCTTCACCCTTTGAATAAGTTGCTGATGACCAAAATGAACGCCATCAAAAGTCCCAATTGTAACTACCACGTTTTCAATTGGTTGAAATTCGTCCAGACTATTAAATATCTTCACTTTGTGATTGCTGAAATTAATTTTGAAAACATTGGCAAAATACTGCAATTCAACTAATTAATCATTAATTTTTTAAAAAAATATATTTTTTATTAACAAATTGATTTTTAGCTGTTGTTTTATGATGTTTTAACAGATTTAAGTAGTACTTTTGCGCTCGCAAATCTAAAAATTCCAAACTACAATAATTCATCATGAAAAACATCGGTAAAATCGTACAGGTAATCGGGCCTGTGGTTGACGTGAGCTTTGAGCAGGAAGGTGCATCAGTACCTAACATTCTCGATGCTTTGGTAATCACAAAAGAAAACGGGCAAAAAATTATTTTAGAGTGTCAGCAGCACATTGGTGAAGACACTGTCAGAGCAATTGCCATGGATTCAACCGACGGACTTGTTCGCGGACTTGAAGTTGAAGCAACAGGATTACCAATTCAGATGCCATCAGGCGAAGCAATCAAAGGTCGTCTGTTTAACGTAGTTGGAGAAGCAATCGATGGTATTGGTCCGGTTCCGGTTATGCCGGGTAAGGGATTACCAATTCACCGTGAGGCACCAAGATTTGAAGATCTTTCTACTGAAACTCAGGTTCTTTTCACCGGAATTAAAGTAATCGATTTGATTGAGCCTTATTCAAAAGGTGGTAAAATCGGTTTGTTCGGTGGTGCCGGAGTAGGAAAAACGGTATTGATCATGGAACTCGTAAACAACATCGCTAAAGCATATGCCGGACTTTCGGTGTTTGCGGGTGTTGGAGAGCGTACCCGTGAAGGAAATGACCTTTTACGTGAGTTCCTTGAATCAGGTGTAATCAATTACGGAGATGCTTTCCGCCACTCTATGGAAGCAGGCGGATGGGATCTTTCGAACATAGATCATAAAAAATTAGAAGATTCGAAAGCAACATTGGTTTTCGGACAAATGAACGAACCTCCGGGAGCACGTGCTCGTGTAGCTTTATCAGGTTTGGCTGTTGCTGAACATTTCCGTGATGGTGATGAGCAATCTGGTGGTCGTGATATCCTTTTCTTCATCGATAATATCTTCCGTTTCACACAGGCTGGTTCTGAGGTATCAGCACTTTTAGGTCGTATGCCATCAGCGGTAGGTTACCAACCTACACTCGCAACAGAAATGGGTGCGATGCAGGAACGTATTACTTCAACAAAACGTGGTTCTATCACATCTGTTCAAGCGGTTTATGTACCTGCTGATGACTTGACTGACCCTGCTCCTGCTACCACATTTGCTCACCTTGATGCTACCACTGTATTGAGTCGTAAAATTGCTGAGTTGGGAATTTATCCGGCGGTAGATCCATTGGATTCTACTTCCAGAATTCTTTCTCCTGCTGTTGTCGGTGAAGAACATTACCGTACGGCACAACGTGTGAAAGAAATCCTGCAACGTTATAAAGAACTTCAGGATATCATCGCCATCCTTGGTATGGATGAACTTTCTGATGAAGATAAACTGGTGGTTCACCGTGCTCGTCGTGTACAACGTTTCCTTTCTCAGCCATTCTTCGTTGCTGAACAGTTCACAGGATTGAAAGGTGTATTGGTTCCGATTGAAGAAACTATCAAAGGATTCAACATGATTATGGATGGTGAAGTGGATGAATATCCTGAAGCAGCATTCAACCTTGTTGGTACAATTGATGATGCTATTGAAAAAGGTAAGAAACTGCTTGCAGAAGCAAATTAATTCACATAATTAAAGTCTATAATTAATCAGCAGATGTTTCTAGAAATTATAACACCCGATAAAAAAGTGTTTGCAGGTGAAGTCACTTCAGTGATGGTTCCCGGAGCAAAAGGTCAGTTTCAGGTTCTTAAAAACCACGCTCCTATCATCTCTACCTTGATTAATGGTAAAGTAAAAGTAAAAACTGCATCAGGAACACAAAATTTTGATGTAAAAGGTGGTGTGATTGAAGTGTTGAAAAATAAAGTAATTGTTCTCGCCGAATCTGTCTGATACAACAACTAATTAAAAATCAAAAGGCTGCAAAATTCAAATGCAGCCTTTTTGATTTTAACATCATTCTTAATATACCAGAATTCACTTTAGTTATATTTAATTCACAATACCTGAAGCTTGAATTTCCGGTAAATAAATTTAGTACTTTCGCTATAGAACTTATCGACTGACTTACATTTTATCTACCACTGTATTCCCATGAAAAAAATACTGTCATCTGTACTTCTTATTACAATTTCTACATTGGTATCCTTAGTACTGGCGGAAGTTGCATGTCATTATATTTTAAACCCCGTTGATTACCTCACCCCTGATCGCGAAGCTGATGCTATTTTGAGATATAAAATATTACCAGGATCGGGCGGACATGATGAATGGGGATTCAGAAATAAAGAAGTTCCTGAAAAGGCTTCAGTGGTTGTCATTGGCGATTCTCAATCATATGGCTACAACGCTACTCTTGACTTCTCCTACCCTGCCCAACTAGGTAAATTGTTGAATAAAACAGTTTATAACCTATCGCTAGGCGGATATGGTCCGGTTCAGTATGATTACCTGTTATCAAATTATGCAATAAAACTTAAACCCGAATATGTAGTTGCAGGACTTTACTTTGGAAACGATATTGCAGATGCCTACAATACCGCATACACACTTGATCACTGGAAAAGTTTAAGGTCAGCCAACCTGATTGACACAGAAGAAGGTCCGGAAACATCAATGGATGATGAACTGATCAAAAAGAAAAAAAAGGGTGTAGTTGCTGATATCAGACATTGGCTTGCAGGAAACAGTATACTTTATCAGATATTAACCAAAGTAGTTTTCAAAAACCTGGGAAGTATGGGGGCAGCAAAAAACGCTGATACTGAAAAGTCAGTTCCATTCAAAAATGAAAAATTAAAAGTGGAAAAAATATTGACTCCGCAAGCAAGATTTCGTACATTGGATACAACACGAACAAAAATCAATGAAGGACTGCGAATTACCCTTGACAGATTGAATGCAATGGCTGTAACCTGCAAATCAAACAATATTAAATTTATGGTTTTGTACATTCCAACAGCTGAATATGTGCTTTCAGACTATTTCAATGGAAGCGTCGACAATCAGGCTCTTGACAATTTACAGAAATTGGTGAATGCAGAAAATTATATGCGCTCTGTGGTGAGCGCAAGTCTTGCAGCTTCAAATGTTCCGGTAATTGATGGTGCGGAAGCGCTTAAATCTAAATTAGGAATAGTCCCTGGCATTTATTTACCCGGACCGGACGGCCATCCAACAGCCTCAGGATATGGTATTCTATCAGAAACATTGGCAAAAAAAATAGCCCAATAATTGTTAGTTTACTTTAACGAATTTACTTCGAATGGGCTTTCCTTTCGAATCGAAACCATTTATAAAATAAACACCGGCAGGCAAAGAGGAAATATCAATTTGCAGAATTTTATCACTCACTTCGTATGGCGCATCTACCGCACTTCCTAATGCGGATGTGATATAGAATTCGAGATTATTTCCAACTTCAAACTTATTAAACTTTAAGGAAACAACCGATGTTGCCGGATCCGGATACGTCATTAATAGGTCATTTGTGGCCAATTCATTCAGTGATGTATTCACACAATTACCGGGCAAATTAGCATCCATAAATTGGATGCGTTGAGTTATCCAACTTTTTAAATTTGCTATTTCACCCTGATAAGTTGTGGGAATAGGTGAAGGATTTGGCCAGACATACACTCCCAGTATGGGATAAATAAAATATTGCCGGTCTTTTGATTCATCCAGTAAAAATGCAATACTGTCGATGTAGGCAAAAATATGTGTGGTATCAAATACTGTTGTACGCAATTCATCCCAACGACATCGAACATTATTATTGAAGGTGCTGTCAGATGCTAACCGGCGCCACCAAAAAGGGAAATCCCATTGACAAAAATCAGTAAACAGATATGCCCAACCGCCGGTGGCTTCATTATCACAATAGTTGGCATTATGCCAGGCAAGATTAAAATCCCAAAGCGGGCCCATTTGAATTTTACCGCCATTGGAGTCTTTATTTTTATGAAAAAATGCACTTAAACGGTACCCATCTACATTCTTACTGATTTCATTCATTAAAAAATAATCAATAAATGAACCTTCATCACCATATTGCCTCCACCCTATGTTGGGGTCTGCATAATTTGCTGATGATAACGCCGTCTCAAAACTATCTACATATTGCTGAATGTAACTTTTTTGCACAGGCAAGATATCATCATCCTGTGGATAGATATATTGATAATATATAGTATTATTCCCCGGATTTGTTGGATCAGGTGGAAAATTTGAAAACCATCCATCCTGATCTATCCAGTCGAGTGAGCAAATATACCCTCCGGTTAATTCATCACCGGTTGTATCAACTTCGGTCAATCCGGAAATTGCAACTCTGTTATTATCACGTTTTATTTTTTCGAAGAAAGTATAAACGCCCATGTATTCATTATTGATTAAAACCTCACAATAGCGACTGCGGGATGCATATCTGCCCATATCACGTCCTAAAGTATAAGTCAATGAATTTCTCATCATTGTTTTATCATTATATGGAGCATACAGCACCCAATCGTTTTCAGCAGGCATACCAAGAATAGCAGCATTCCTGTTATCTCCGGCACTGTCGCGGGTTTCAATACCATATTGCTTTTGCGGAAAAGACAAAGAACTTTGTCCACGTAAATCAATACCTATATAACCGCTGTAATTGTTAGCACTATCAGAAACATAATTTCTGACACCGGGTCCATTATCAATAATTTCCATCCAGGCTGTAATTTTCGGAGAATCCACAATAGACTGACCGGAAGTATTAATTTTTACAATGGGCAAATTTGAAGATTGGAAAACAAAAGGAATTGCAGGATCATTTCCAAAAGTTATGTTCCAATTCAATACTGCACCCTGATCAGCAAAAGGATAAGTATCTAAAATGTGAAGTGTCCATATTCCATTGGGATTTTGTCCGTTATTAATTTGTCCGAGTTGCCCTTGTGGCCTGAACTGTCCCGTAAACGGTGCACTACCCGAAACAATGGATGTAGTGGCTGTGGCGCTGAAACAGGTTCCGATGAAATTATTTCCTCCACCACCATTTCCGGCGGTGAGTATAACAGAAGTACCGTCGGGAGCAATGAGTCTGATATCAAGATCCTCATCATAAGTGTGTAAAATATTAAAACATACACTTTCTATACCAAAATTTACCGTATCGATTACAGTTGGTAATCCGGAAACGGAAATTGTAAAATCAACACTGGTGCCATCGTCCGGAATAGCTCCTCCTGTGCCATTAAAGGTTTGACTATAGGAATTCGAAATCCCTGAAAGCAAAAGAAGAGAAAGCAGCAATCTTTTCATATATAAACAGCTCTTGTATTTCTTGTTATGGGAAATTATTTTAGTTTGTCATTACCAGCATGTCTTTCCTGATCACGCACTGTTTTTTTTGCCAGATTTTTTGCCAATGCATCTGAAAGATTTACTCCGGTTTGATTCGCAAGGCAAATGAGAACAAATAACACATCTGCCATTTCATCTTCTAATTCACGATCTTTATCAGATTCTTTAAACGATTGTTCACCATAAGTTCTGGCAATGATCCGTGCCAATTCACCTACCTCTTCCGTAAGAAGTGCCATATTGGTAAGTTCATTAAAGTATCTTACTCCGTAGGTTTTAATCCACGTATCGACTTGTTGCTGGGCAAGAGTTAGCTCCATGATAACAAAAGTTAATAATCAGTTGTTTTAATTTTTTTCCAAAGTATCAATAATTATGGTTACTGGTCCATCATTCACCAATGCAACCTGCATATCGGCTCCAAATTCACCTGACTGCACTTTTTTATTGGCAACTTCACCTAACGTTTTGAGGAAATGTTCATACAAAGGAATTGCCTGTTCCGGTCGCGCAGCTCTTATGTAGGAAGGTCGGTTACCTTTGGCAGTTTCAGCATGAAGTGTAAACTGACTTACTACCAGGTACTCCCCATCTATTTCGGTATTCGATAAATTCATTACACCATCTGAATCTGCAAAAATCCGAAGCCTTGATATTTTACCGCATATTTTCTCCATACCATCCATGGTATCAGCAGCTTCAAAGCCAACTAAAATCAACATCCCCTTTTGAATGGATGCAATTACTTTATCGTTTACTGTTACCGAAGCTGATGAAACCCGTTGAATTACCAATCGCATAATTTGAAAATAAAGGATTCAGTTAAGACTTACATTTTTAGCGAAAAATATCTTCATTATTTAATATACTGATATAACTGGCATACCTGGTCAGTGAAATTTTGGAGTCTTCAATAGCTTCCAATACCGCACAACCTTTTTCATTTGTATGAAGACAGTTATTGTATTTACATCCGGAAGCATATTTAAATATCTCCGGAAAGAAATGGGAAACTTGAAATTTATCAAAGTCCAATGTTCCGAACTCTCTGATCCCGGGGGTATCAATTAAATAGCCTCCTTCCGGCAACAAATGCATCTCTGCAAAAGTGGTGGTATGCTTGCCCTTGCTGTGTTGTTTTGAAATTGCCGAAGTCTTTAATTCCAGCCCGGGAATCAGCTGATTGATGAGTGTTGATTTACCCGTACCTGAATGCCCTGAAAACAAAGTAATTTTACCCTGCAATGCAGCTTTTAAAACCGAAAGAGTTTCTGCATCAAGGGCAGAAACTACAAAAGTGAGATATCCCACCGATTTATACATTTGACACAATTCATCCACATACTCCTTAACATCTGAATCATATAAATCAGATTTGTTGAATATCACTCCTGCCGGAATGTTGTATGCTTCAGCGGTTGCGAGGAATCGGTCTATAAAACCTGTTGATGTGCGGGGCGAGAGAGGCGTTGCTACCACTAATGCCAAATCGAGATTGGCAGCAATAATATGTGCCTGATGAGAAAGATTAACCGATTTTCGAATAATGTAATTCTTTCTTTCCAAAACTTCGCTGATCATCCCATCCAACTCGGTACCTTCCTTTTCAAACAAAACCCTGTCACCAACTGAAACAGGATTTGTGGTATTAATGCCCATAATCCGCATTTTACCCTTCACCCTGCAGCGGTAAATCACCCCGGCTTCATCAATTACCTGATAAAAGCTACCTGTCGATTTTAGTACGAGTCCGTTCATAATTGCTACAATGTTACGAAAATAGGAAGGATCTTCGGTAAATGATCGAAAATTGAATATTCAGCAATACATTCTATTTCCTACCTTTGCCCTATAACCCTGAATTATGTCAGTTAAAGTTAATGCGATTTCCAAAATTTACGGCACCCAAAAGGCACTCGATCAGGTTAGTTTCGAAATAGGATCCGGTCAGGTTATAGGATTTTTAGGACCTAACGGAGCGGGGAAATCTACCATGATGAAAATCATCAGCTGCTATATTCCACAAAATTCCGGAACGGTTACCGTAAATGGTTTTGATACAGTTGAACAATCGATTGAAGTTCGTAAGCTGGTAGGTTATTTGCCTGAGCATAATCCCCTTTATCTGGATATGTATGTAAAGGAATACCTGACTTTCATTGCCGGATTACATATGAAGCAGGCACAGGTTAGTAAAAGTGTGAGCGATATGGTTGACCTCACCGGCCTGGGACCGGAACAAAAAAAGAAAATCGGTGCTCTTTCCAAAGGATATCGTCAGCGGGTAGGTCTGGCTCAAGCAATGATTCATAATCCCGAGGTCTTAATTCTGGATGAACCTACATCGGGTCTTGATCCGAATCAGTTGGTTGATATCAGGGCTTTGATTTCTGATATTGGAAAACAAAAAACCGTAATTCTTTCAACGCATATTATGCAGGAAGTGGAAGCAATTTGTAACCGGGTAATTATCATTAATAAAGGCAAAATTGTAGCTGACGATAAAACAGAAGTGATTCAGCAAAAAACACAACCAAACAGCACGCTGGAAGTGGAATTTGAGTCAGAGGTAAGTGTGGCCTTGTTAAAAACACTTCCGGGTGTAAGCAGAATTGAATCGCAGGGAACAAACAAATTCAAATTGATTAGTCCGGCCGGAACCGATTTAAGAAGTGATCTTTTCGCATTTGCCGTTGCTAATAATCTGAAAGTGTTGACACTCCAAAAAACGGAAAGTTCTTTGGAAGATGTCTTTCACCAACTCACTTCAGGTAAAAACTGATTCACTAAAAAGTAGCCACACAAGTAATGCCGGTTTGCTTCCCTTGCGGGGATGGATTAATCCACGGCATTATAAACGCAGTTGTATTTTTATTTTTCCATCGGTATCGATGTGTGAGCGATGACAATTGATAACTCGCAATTCCAATCCCTGCACCGGCAAAGACATCTGAAATCCAATGACGATTGTTTAACATTCTCGAAACTCCTACTCCGGTAGCAGTGGCATAACCAGCAATGCTGATCCAAACCGATTTATGCCTGAATTGTTCATCCAGAAAAGCTGCTGACACAAAAGCCTGTGCGGTATGTCCGGATGGAAAAGTGGTACGCGCTCCCGTGTCGGGACGTGCTCCTTTTGTCAATGCTTTCAATGGATATACTACGGCCATCATGATTAATTCAGCTTTAGCGAGCTTAAGTATCATATTACCGGTTCCATCTTTACCCTTGATGCCGGAAACAGACATTCCAAGGGCAGCAGCTGCAGGGGCAAACTGAAGATAATTATCGAGCTTATTATTGAATCCTGGCAGATACTCATTACGCTCTTCGACGATTTCAAAACGATCAATTTGAGCATCATCAGTCAACACATACAATCCGGTAGCAACCAGCACACCCGGAACTGCCCATTTTCGAAAATGATACATCCCTTTGCTTTCAGTAGTATCAGAATCAGTTTGTTGCGCATATATTTTAGCAGGCAACAAGATGATTACAAAAGAAAAAAAGACAATCAGGCAACTTCTTCGGAACATGCGACCCTTTGGTTTCAGCGTGTAAAATTGAGGATTTAAGAGGACAATCCACCGGTATTTCCACAAAATTGTTTGATAATAGCTACTTTTGAAAAAAAACGACGACACATGAAAAAATTTGCAGTATCCTTATTTCTTATTGCCGGCGGATTATTTGCCGGAAATTTACAAGCTCAGGTAGGCCTTTCCAAGCCTGAAGCTATTGCCAAAGTAAAAGCCAGGACCATGTTGGTTATAGTGGAGGAGCCTTCTGAAAAACTATTGAGCACCATTAAACCGGAAGAACTTGAAAATTACAAAAAAGACATAGCAGATTATAATGCTATGATGGCTGAACTGGCCCCAAAAATCTGGAAAATTAGTCCGAAAATTGAATTTAAAACCAGAGCAGAGGTTTATAAACTTGTTGAAGCAAAAGATCCCGGTTATGCATTCATGGAATATGAAAAATACCGTGTACAATTTGCATCTGCAGCTTCCTATTATGCAACCCGTCGTGCCTGTGGTTTCAAAGATAAATTAGCTGGTACAAACATCATGGGTGGTGATTACATCAAAAGTGAATTTTCCATCCGTTTGACTGATGATAAAATGTATGGTTTACAAATTATCGGCATTCCAATGCCAAGTCCCTGCCCTACCAGCGCTGATCTTGTTTTTGCAATGAAAACTATTCAGCTTCACTTTAAATACAAAGAAGAAGGATTGAGTGAAATTAAAATCAGTCAGTTATTCAAAACCAATGCACCTCAATTGAAAAACATGAAGCTTTATGTGAATAAACAAGACACAGAAGCTACCTTGGAAGATATCAAAAAAGTATACAGCCACCCGGTTGAAATGTTTGATGGAAGAGCAGAAATTGATCAGGCTATTTTAAATGCTACCGAAGGAATTGCGGTTTGCATCATGATTCCTCATTCTGATCAAAGTTATTCGTTCTACGTTTACAAGGCTTCTGATTTATCGGTTTTAGCTTACACTAATGACAGTCAATCGACCGGTGTTTCGGTTGGCGGAATTGGAATGGTTGATATGGCACGTGACTTAACCCGCAACAAAATGAAACGTGATCATTTTAAAATTTTCGGTAAACAGGCTGATAAATAACTAATTGCACTAATATTCGAGCCTGAATAGCGGACTAAAATCCGGTATTCAGGCTTTTTCTTTTCATTTTTTAAGGAAACGGTTTAAAACTTATCCACCAAGGGTTTCAGAAACCGTTTGTTTTCCTAATTTTGCACTCGAAAAATCAAACAGCGGATTACTTCAGGTAAAACACTGTCATCAAACAACAAAATTCAATCCTAAAAATGGCTTATTTATTCACCTCAGAATCCGTTTCCGAAGGGCATCCCGACAAAGTAGCGGATCAGATTTCAGATGCATTAATCGATTATTTTCTGGCCTATGACCCTATGTCAAAGGTAGCTTGTGAAACCTTAGTAACAACAGGACAAGTAGTATTGGCCGGTGAGGTAAAATCAGAAGCTTACCTCGATGTTCAGGATATTGCAAGAGAAGTTATTCGTAAAATTGGTTACACCAAGAGCGAGTATATGTTTGAAGCAAATTCTTGTGGTATTCTTTCAGCTATTCACGAGCAGTCACCTGATATCAATCAGGGTGTTGTTCGTCGCAAGCCTGAAGAACAAGGTGCCGGAGATCAGGGAATGATGTTTGGATATGCCAACAGAGAAACTGATAACTATATGCCACTTCCATTGGAATTGGCTCACCTTTTACTGCTGGAATTAGCTGCTATCAGAAAAGAAGGCAAGATCATGAAATATCTTCGTCCTGATTCAAAAAGTCAGGTAACGATTGAATACAGTGATGACCATCAGCCACGTCGCATCGACACTATTGTAATTTCAACTCAGCACGATGATTTCGGAACTGAAAAAGCTATGCAGGCTCAGATTCTGAAAGACGTTAAAACTATTCTTATTCCAAGAATCATGAAAAAGTTGCCTAAAAGAGTTCAGGCACTTTTCAACGATAAAATCACCTTCCATGTGAACCCAACCGGCAAGTTTGTAATCGGCGGACCACACGGAGATACCGGCTTAACAGGCAGAAAAATCATCGTAGATACCTATGGTGGAAAAGGTGCTCATGGTGGTGGAGCTTTCTCCGGAAAAGATCCTTCTAAAGTTGATCGTTCAGCAGCATATGCAACACGTCATATTGCCAAACATCTTGTAGCTGCAGGTGTATGTGACCAGGCATTGGTTCAGGTTGCTTATGCAATCGGGGTTGCTCAACCGGTAGGTTTATTTGTTGATACTTATGGTACTTCTAAAGTTGCTCTTTCTGATGGAGAAATTGCTTCGGTAATTTCTAAAATGAAAGAATTCGATATGCGTCCATATTTTATCGAACAACGTTTCAAATTGCGTACTCCGATTTATCAGGAAACTGCAGCATACGGACACATGGGACGTAAAACAGTTGAGGTAACCAAGGTATTTAATAAAGGCAAGAAAACTGAAAAGAAAATCAAGGTTAAATTATTCCCTTGGGAAGAGCTTAACCATGTAGATAAAATGAAAGCCGCCTTCGGATTATCAAAAGCCTCAGCAAATGGAACTGCTGTAAAAAAAAGTAAAAAAGCTGTTTTAGCATAAACACGAAAGGCCGGAAATTCACCGGCCTTTTTTCATTCTATGAAGACACTGCAACCGAATACTGTAAAATGGTTTTTAATGATCAGCCTGGCGTTGATCTGGGGAAGCTCTTTTACCCTGATGAGGCGTGGACTGATCGATTTCAGCGCCCCTCAGGTTGCATCTATAAGAATGTTTGCTTCTTTCCTTTTTCTCTTTCCATTTGTAATCCGCCACCTCAAAGAAATAAAGAAAGAACACTGGAAATGGATATTTGCAACGGGTCTGCTGGGAAACGGTATTCCCGCATTTCTTTTCGCAACAGCACAAACGCAAATTCCGGGCTTCATGGCAGGAATGCTAAACTCCCTCACTCCTGTTTTTACTCTGATCATTGGCTATTTTATTTTTAAAACCGAAACCACAATAAGCAAAGTGATGGGGGTGTTACTGGGATTGGGTGGAGCAACCGGCCTTATTCTGATATCTGCTAATGGTTCCTTTAGCGATGTGTCGTGGTACCCATTGTTAATTGTACTTGCAACTGTAATGTATGCCTGCAGTGTATCAATCATAAAAAACAAACTTCAGGAAGTTAAGTCGATATTAATTTCCGGATTTGCCTTATTCATTGTGGGACCTCCAACCGGAATCTATTTGTTTACCACCGACTTTATTCCGATCCTCAAATCCAACCCACATGCCTTAGCATCATTTGGCTATGTGGTCATTTTGGCCTTGTTCGGTACCGCTATTTCCATTGTCATCTTCAATAAGCTTATAAAAGTGTCGAGTGCCTTATTTGCCTCATCGGTAACCTACCTGATCCCTATTGTTGCTATGCTGTGGGGTTTGCTGGACGGTGAAAAAATGGTCGCTTCTCACCTCATAGCACTTGCTGCAATTTTGGGTGGTGTTTATTTAATTAACAAGAAATCAACACGTCAGGCCTGAAATTCAGGATTTTTTTTGCGGGTGCTTGGGAATTGTAATAAAGGTTTCGTACATTTGCATCCCCTATATAAAAACCAGAGAGTCATAATTAATATCTATCAAAATGTACGCAATAGTAACCATCGCAGGACAGCAAATGAAAGTAACTGAAAACCAATCGGTTATCGTTCACAGACTGGATGCAAAAGAGGGTGATAAAGTTGAATTCAACCAGGTATTACTGGTGGATAATGGTGGAAAAGCCAAAATCGGAACACCTGTATTAAGTGGCGCAACAGTTTCTGCTACCGTTCTTAATCATTTAAAAGGCGATAAAGTAATCGTTTTCAAAAAGAAAAGAAGAAAAGGGTACCAGAAATCAAATGGTCACAGACAACAATTCACCAAAATTCAGATCAGCGGAATTTCTGCTTAATTCATTAATAACCAGATAATACAACAATAAAATGGCACACAAAAAAGGGGTCGGTAGTTCCAAAAACGGTAGGGAATCACACAGTAAAAGACTCGGAATCAAAATATTCGGTGGTCAAATGGCTATTGCCGGCAATATCATTGTTCGTCAAAGAGGAACCAAACACCACCCTGCTGAAGGAGTTGGAATTGGTAAAGACCACACCCTGTTCGCACTTCGTGAAGGTGTTGTTACTTTCAGAAAAAGAACTGATGAAAAATCATATGTTTCTGTATTGCCAGTTGAGTAATTTCAGAATCACCAATAAAAAAGGCTGCACCAAAATGCAGCCTTTTTTATTGGACTTAACTTTTAGTCCTGTGCCACATTAAGAAATTGGAGAAAGGGCAACATTTCCTTATAAGCTTTCGCCGCGTCTTTTGTGAATGTGGGAACCACTAAATCCTTATCATTTATAGCAGCAGTCACGGTAAAACTCGTTTGACGGAGATAATCGATCGCAGGATTTTCAGCATCGTAACCTTTAGGCGTAGTTTTAAGCCTGGAATCCGACAATTCACCGAAGCGGTTTTTAAAAGTTTTACCTTTTACAATCTTCTCAAAGTCCTTTAAATTATAATCGATTTCCTGTCGGATGGCTTTCAAAACAGGTGCTTCCGGCATCCAGCAGCCTCCGGCCAGAAAACTATTCCCGGGCTCAATCTGAATATAATATCCTGCTTTCGAACTTTTCTTCCCTCCTTCTACAAAGTAGGCACCGAAGTTAGTCTTGTATGGAGCTTTATTTTTTGAAAATCTCACATCCCGGTAAATCCTAAAAACACAATCTTTAACCTTCAAATCCTTAAGTTTACTATTCTCTTTTACCAGAAGAGGGAGAAGTGATTCTACAAACTTTTCGAAATCTGCTTTAGCATCCTCATATTTGCTTCGGTTGACTTCAAACCATTCACGGTTGTTATTTTTTTTAATCGCTTTTAAAAAATCAAGAGTTCTTTTGGTGATCATCATTTCAGATTTTAAATTTTATAATTCTGCCACTGTCTGTACAATTAATTTCGTCAATACCGGTTCAGCAGTTGCTGCAACTTCAATTATTTCAGCCAATGAAACCGGATGCAAATTATCAGGGTCACAAACATCAGTGATCACAGAAATAGCTGCGCAAGGTAAACCAATATGATTGGCTACAATCACTTCAGGAACGGTTGACATCCCCACCACATCAGCACCAATAATTCGCAGGTATCGGTATTCTGCCCGGGTCTCCAAATTGGGACCGGATACTGCCGCATAAATGCCTTGATGGATTTTGATCTGATGTTTTGCAGCAACATCTGTGAGCACACGATTCATCTGCTGATCATAAGGCCTTCCCATATCCGGAAAACGCGGCCCCTCTTCATCCTTGTTTGAACCAATCAAAGGGTTTCCCGGCAACAAATTAATATGATCATCCAACAACATCAGATCACCCTTTTGATAAATCGGATTCAAAGCACCGGAAGCATTTGATACCATTAACTTTTGTACGCCCAAATGCTTCATTAACCTCACCGGAAAAGTCACTTCTTTCATGGAGTAACCTTCATAAAAGTGAAACCTGCCAACCATTGCAACCACTTCCACTCCATTCAGTTTTCCAAAAATCAATCGGCCTTTATGCGACTCTACAGTTGAAGTTACCATTCCCGGAATCTGCTCATACGTGATGCTGATGGTCTCATCTATTTCTTTGGCCAGTCCACCCAAACCGGTTCCTAAAATAATCGCAACAACCGGCTTTACTTTTAATTGGCGTTCCAGAAAATGAACAGCTTCGTGAATTGGATCAATTACCATGAATTCAAATTAAGGGTGCTAAATTACAGAACACGGGTGAAAAATTGGTCATTTACAAAAGTGCATCCCTATTAATTGGAACGTTTACAACTTCTTCCTAATAACCATTGTCCTCCTGTTTAGTTAATATTACCTTTGTAGTCAAACTTCATATTATGTTACAAATTAATGTCATCAGAGATCAGAAAGAGGAAGTAATCGCCCGTTTGGGAATCAAAAATTTTCCTGCAAAAGAATTGATAGATAATGTATTAGAAATCGACAGCCAACGACGCACCACTCAATCGGAACTCGATAACCTGTTGGCTGCTCAAAATACCCTTGCAAAGCAGGTTGGCGATCTGTTTAAATCGGGCAAACAAGCTGAAGCAAATGACCTTAAAAACAAGAGCACTGCTTTAAAAGAAGAAAGCAAATTATTAGGAGACCGATTGACGGAATTGGAAAAACAAATGAATGACATTTTGTACCGTATTCCAAACCTTCCATCAGCTGTGGTTCCCGCAGGCAAAACACCTGAAGATAATGAAATCGTTTTTCAGTCGATATCCACACTTCCTGATCCGGGACCGGATGCACTTCCACACTGGGAGCTTGCTGCCAAATATGATTTGATCGATTTTGAACTTGGAGTAAAACTTACCGGTGCAGGATTTCCTGTCTACAAAGGTAAATGCGCGAAACTGCAACGTGCTTTGATCAATTTCTTCCTTAACCGTGCTTCAGAAGCCGGATATCTGGAAGTGCAACCACCGATTATGGTAAATGAAGATTCCGGTTTTGGTACAGGACAGCTTCCTGATAAAGAAGGCCAGATGTATCATGTTGGAATCGATAATTTATATCTGATCCCTACAGCTGAAGTTCCTGTCACCAACATATTCAGAGATGAAATTCTGAAAAGTGAAGATTTACCGGTTAAAATGACTGCCTACACTCCGTGTTTTAGAAGAGAGGCCGGTTCTTATGGTAAAGATGTAAGAGGTCTGAACCGCTTACACCAATTCGATAAAGTTGAAATTGTTCAGGTGGCCAATCCCTCCAATTCCTACCAGATACTTGAAGAAATGCGAAATTACGTTGCCGGATTAATAGGGGAATTGGGCCTTCCTTACCGTACTTTAAAATTGTGTGGCGGAGATATGAGTTTTGCTTCAGCTTTGACTTATGATATGGAAGTTTGGTCGGCTGCACAGAAAAGATGGTTAGAGGTTAGCTCTGTTTCGAACTTTGAAACCTTCCAGTCGAATCGTTTAAAACTACGTTATCGTGAAGGAAGCAACAAACCTCAACTGGCGCATACACTAAATGGCAGTGCTCTGGCGTTACCTAGAATTGTGGCTGCATTACTTGAAAATAATCAGACACCGGAAGGCATTCGTATTCCATCGGTGCTGGTTCCATATACCGGATTTGATTTAATAAACTGATGCTTGTAAAAAATAGTCTGTTGGTATTATTGCTTTTACTGCTTTCGGCAGGAAAGTTATCAGCGCAGCAAAGCGATGCAGATCTCGCATTGCAGTATGCATCTACCGGCGACTATGAAAAAGCAGTTGTTTATTTTGAGAAGTGGTACAACCGCGACCCTTACTCTGCTTACCCTCAATATCTGGCTTGTTTAACCAGTTTAAAGGATTTTGAAAAAGCAGAAAAACTTGTTAAGAAACAAATCAAAAAGCAACAGGTTAATGCAACATTACAGGTTGACTTGGGTGGAATTTATGAATTACAGGGAAAGCAATCCGTTGCGGATGATATCTACCGAAAAGCTATTAAATCCCTCTTCCCTGATATCCAGCAAATATTGAATCTGGGAAACAAATTTATTGAAATAAGAAAACTCGATTTTGCAGAGCAAACCTTTTTGCAAGGGCGACAACTCACCGATGCCAACTATCCATTTAGTTTCGAGCTGGCTGATGTTTATGCGCAAAAACAATTGCCCCAAAAAATGGTGGATGAATATCTTGGGGTATTGGAATACAATCAGCAATACCTTCAAAATGTGCAGGCTATTTTACAGAATAAAATTGCATTTGATCTTGAAGGAGGACTTTCACAAATAATCAGAACTTCATTATTGAGGAAGATTCAAAAATCTAGTGAATCGACCATTTATACGGAGCTTCTTTACTGGTTGCTGCTGCAGGAAAAAGATTTCGAATCGGCTTTAATTCAAGCAAAGGCACTAGATAAACGCAACGACGAAAATGGATCCCGATTGATGGCTTTGGGTAATTTGTGTGTGTCGAATCAGGAATACAAAACTGCAGAAGATTGCTACACTTACATTCTGCAAAAAGGTAAATCGAATCAGAATTACATTTCTGCCCGGATGCAATTAATCCATTCCAGAGATCAGCAAATTACCATTTCCGGCAACTATGATCCGGAAGCAATTAAAAAGCTGGAGTCTGATTATGAAACTGCAATTACAGAACTTGGGAAAAATCAAATCACAGCACCGTTGATCAGCGATTATGCACACCTCAAAGCTTTCCATCTGGGCAAAACTGAAGAAGCTATTGCATTGCTTGAAGAAACAATTGCCATGCCCGGAATTGCGCCGCAGTTCTCGGCGAAATGTAAACTGGAACTAGGTGATATTCTGATTTTGACCGGCGAAATGTGGGATGCTTCTTTGTATTACTCGCAGGTCGATAAAGATTTTAAAAATGATGCCATTGGAAGGGAAGCAAAATTCAAGAATGCCCGACTTTCCTTTTACATGGGCGAATTTGAATGGGCAGGTGCTCAGCTGAATGTATTGAAAGCTGCCACATCACAATTAATTTCCAATGATGCCATGTCGCTAGGTTTGCTGATTATGGATAATCTCGGATTAGACAGTATTACCGAACCTTTGCTCATGTACTCGAGAGCCGATTTATATGAATTCTGCAACCGGAATGATCAATCAATGGCTACCTTAGATTCAATTCTGACACTTTTTCCAGCACATTCCCTAACTGATGAAATTTGGTTCAAGCAAGCCGGTATTTTTGTAAAAAAGGGGAATTATGCAGATGCATCCAAATTATACATGAACATCGTGGAAACGTACCCGGATGACATTCTTGCTGATGATGCTTTGTACCGGTTGGCAGATCTTACCGAAAATAAATTAAAGGATAAGGAAAAAGCGAAAACGTTATATGAGCTATTGTTGACCAAGTTCCCCGGATCTTTGTATGCAGTTGATGCCCGCAAAAAATTCCGCATGCTCCGTGGCGACAGTCAGTTTCAGAACAATGCCCCTATTCTGCAGGAAAAACTTTAATTCTGAATTAGTGAAGTGAAAATCAATCATTTTTCCTGATTGTTTTTCGAACTTGCAAAAACAATTCTTATCTTTCGTCTCAAATAAGTATTAGCATGATAATTTACAATGTCACCGTAAACATTGAAAATGATGTTCACGATGAATGGCTTAAATGGATGAAAGAAGAACACATTCCGGAAGTTGTTCAGAAAGGGAAATTCCTGGAAGGCAAAATAATGAAAATACTAACTGCCGATGATTCCGAAGGCACTTCCTATGCTATTCAATACACGGCAGCAACTATGGGTGACTACGAAAAATACCGGGATGAATTTGCTCCGGCCCTTCAACAAGAAGCTCTTAAAAGATATAAAGATAAATTTGTTGCCTTCAGGACATTATTACAGGTTGTCTGATTTGGAACCATGAAAGTAAAGCTGCTGTTTCTCTTTTTATTTTTACATCCGCTGCTTTCGAGTGCGCAAGGAACAACTGAAGCAGTTTCCATTTACAACAAAATGATGACTGCCATGCAACAGGTGCATTCCAGCTCATTTATTCTTGAAACAGAAGAGCGAATTTTTGGAGAAACGAAACATGCACGTTACATAGTCAAGCTGCAGGTTCATCCGTATCAGGTTTATGCCTATTCCATAACCCCTAATCCTGGCGCCGAAGCATTATATCTCGAAGGAAAAAACAACGGGAAAATTCTGATCAACCCGAATAAATTTCCATTCATCAATCTAAGTTTAAGTCCTAACAGCATGTTACTCCGTAAAAACCATCAATACACGATGTTGCAGATGGGGTTTTCATATGTGCATGAATTGCTGGCTGCTTATCATAAAATTGAGGGTCCTGATTTTCTTAAAAGACTTAAAGATGGTGGTGATATCAATTTCCAAAACAGAAATTATCATGTCCTGGAAATTAACAATCCGGAATATGCTATTATCAACTACAAGGTTCTTAAAGGTGAAACGGTAACATCTATTGCAAAAAAACTACACATTAACGATCATATTGTTTTGGAGTTAAATCCATCCATTGGTGATTACAGCGATGTTGATGCCAATGAAATTATTAAAGTACCTTCAAGTTTTGCAAAAAAAATAGTATTGTATGTTGACCAGAAAACATTTCTCCCTTATGTTCAAATAACTTATGACGACAAAGGATTGTATGGCCGGGTTATTATGTCTTCATTTGTATTGAATCCTGCCTTTGGTCCACTCGACTTCTCACGCAACAACCCTAAATACCACTTCTGATGTCGACACCTGTAAGACCACTCAAGGCTCTTGGTCAGCACTTTTTGAACAGCCCGGAAACAGCAGCTCGCATTGCAGGGAGTTTGGTGCTCGATGACTCATTCGATACTATACTTGAAATTGGCCCCGGAACCGGAGTGCTTACATCGCTTCTGAAGTTGCATACGGATAAGAATTTTTATTGTATCGATGTCGATCAACGGTCGGTTGAATATCTTCAGGATGCTTACCCTGATTTAAAAGGCAGAATTATTGCCGGTGACTTTCTGAATCATTCACTTGAATTTCTTGGAACCGGAAAATTTGCTGTGATAGGAAACTTCCCCTACAACATCTCCTCTCAGATTCTTTTTAGGGTACTTGAAATGTACAAAAGGGTACCAAAGGTGGTAGGGATGTTTCAGAAAGAGGTTGCTGAAAGAATTGCATCACCTGCTGGAAGCAGAGACTATGGAATTTTGAGTGTGTTATTACAGGCACATTACGACATAGAATATCTTTTTACAGTACCACCTGAAGTATTTATTCCACCACCTAAAGTTCAATCAGGTGTTATAAGAATGACCTTAAAAGAAAATCCGGAACTCCCTTGCGACCCGGTTGTTTTTAAGCAGGTTATTAAAACCGCTTTTAATCAACGGCGGAAGACCATGAGAAATTCGTTGAAATCGATTTTACCTCTTGACACTTCAGAAGTGCCATTTTTGCAAATGAGGCCTGAGCAACTCGACTATACGCAATTTATTTTGTTGACACAGATATTACAAAGATTAAGAGAACACTCTTAAATTTTCATAAATTTCTTGTAGATAATTTGACTTTCAGTTTCAATCCTGATTGTGTAGCTCCCTTTTGCCAATCCATTTACCGGCAGGCTGAAATCAGGAGAGGCTGTCATTTTAGATGCTGAAACTAATTTTCCTTCTAAAGAAATTATACTTATGAAAAGTTGCTGTCCGTTAAACGCCGACAAGTCGACATACAGTTCGGAAGTTACAGGATTAGGAAAAAAATTGATAGTTGATTCACTGACTAATTCATTAACTGCCAACGGTACATTAAATTCTATGAGATCTCCATCAGGGGAACCTCCGTTTGTGAATGAGCCTGAATAAAGCACATTAAAATTATTTGAAACCGGATCGAATGAAAATGTTGTTCCCAGTGAATTTGCTCCTCCACTTGAGGCGTGTCCATAGATTTTACCGTTGGAAGCAATGATGGGTGATCCGTTTGGTGACGAGCCTGATGCAACATCAAAATCGTATAATTTCGAATAATTGTTTCCGGAAATGTCGAAACTAAAAATAACTCCTTTATTGTTCGTTCCACCTTGTTGGGTAAAGCCATAAAAAACATTGGATGATCCTGATTGAACCAGTGCTCCGTTTGGTGCTGCTCCGTTGACACCATCAAAATCATGCAGTACACTGTAATTATTGTTGGAAGGATCGAGACTGAATATAACTCCATTTCCGGTTGCACCGCCACCAAATGCCATCCCATACAAAAGTCCGTTGGTACCCTTTATCAAACTACCAAATGGTGTATATCCGGTTGCGAACAAAAAATTATGGACAACAAAATACTGATTTGTAATAATATCATAGCTGAAAATAACACCCCCGGCAAGCGGCGAACTACCTCCATTAGTAGTCATTCCATAAATTTTATTTCCTGATTGAACCACATTCCCGTTTGGTAAATTTCCATTGTTCAAACCAAAATCCATTATTTTATTAAACGAAATCGTCACAGGATTAAACTGAAAAAAAGTTCCCTGATTACTTAAACCTCCCTGAGATGTCATTCCATAAAAATTCCCATCATTTGCTAAAAACAGACTGGCCCGTGGATAGTATCCAACCGAATTGCTAAATGAAAATAATGTTGTATATGTATTACCGACAGGATCATATTTAAATATAGTGCCATTTGCAGACCCACCACCTGCAACAGTAAGGCCGTAAAAACTTCCATTTGGATGCAACACCAAACTACCTTGCGAAGAACCCGCACCCATGGCATGGACTACCGTAAAGTTAGATCCATCGCCATTTATTCTATAAATAGTACCTTGTCCTAACGATCCGCCTATTCGCATAATACCCCACAAAACCGGATTTTGTGCCACAGATATGAAACCCTCGAATAAAAGAACAATCAGAAATAATAGCTTTCTCATGCAGATAAGTTTTGGTCTAAATTAAAAAATATTATGAAACGATTTAATAAAAAGTTGCGGAGTCAGGGAAATTCCTATCTTAATTAATGACATTGTTAACTATTTTCTACTCCTGACACTTAAAATTTATTTAGGAATGCCGGGAAATTTCTATACTTTTGCAATAGTAAAAATTCACTCAAAGCTTGTTAGGTGAGGTTACTGAATGAAAAAAGGCTGCTGCCCGGAAATGTCGAGAGACGCCAATGGGTATAACAGGCATGGTCGGAATAAGGCTTTGCATAACGTAGCTTCCAGATAAAATCGGGATAAGTCATTCTGAACTAAAACTCTACGAGGGGCTTTTAGAGCGAAAAGTAATTGAAAGTCGGGAATTCCCTCATTGCAGGAATTACATGCCCCACCCACTTTTAATTCCATATTTCGTCATGAAAGCCATGTAATAAGGTTGCTGCGAAAATGGAGTTCGAAACCATCAAATCTGATATTCAGGCGTTACTGGAAACCCGCAATATGCAGGGCTTAAAAGTATTGTTGGAAGAATGGCTTCCGGAGGAGATTTCTTTGCTCTGCGAAAGCCTTAATCTGGAAGATCAGATCAAAGTTTTTCAATGTATCGATCGCGACCGGGCCTTCCTAACTTTCGAAAATTTAGACATTAACGATCAGAAACTTTTAGTAGATGCACTGCCAAACCGTTTGGTAGCACTCATTCTGAATGATATGTCGGCTGACAACCGGACTGCTCTCCTGGAAGAACTGGAGTCGGAACAGCTGAATAAACTTTTGAAGCTGCTAACTAAAAAGGAACGCAAAATTGCCCTTTCACTTTTAGGATACCCCGAGAATTCCATTGGTCGATTAATGACCCCGGAGTATATGACGGTGCGGCAAAGCTGGACCATCCGGGAAGTTTTGGAATACATCCGTGAGAATGGGGAAAGCAGTGAAACGCTGGATATCATTTACATCGTAGATGAAAAAGGATACCTGATTGATGACATCAAAATAGGTGAATTCCTGTTGGCTCCGCTCGATGAAAAGGTAAGCGAGCTCATGGATGGCAAAAAAGTTTCGTTGTTGGTAACTGATGATGAAGAAGTAGCTATCAATGTGTTTACCGAATTCAACAGAGTAGCCTTACCGGTTACCGATTCTCATGGCATATTATTAGGAATTGTAACGATCGACGACGTACTCGAACTTGCTAAAAAAGAAGATACCGAAGATATTCAAAAACTGGGAGGGGTTGAAGCTTTCGAAGAACCCTACATGGAAATGCCGGTTTTTAAAATGATTGGTAAAAGAGCACCCTGGCTTATCATCCTTTTTCTTGGAGAATTACTGACAGCTTCCGCAATGGCCTACTTTGAACATGAAATTGCACGGGCTGTGGTATTGGCCTTATTCATACCACTCATTGTTTCCAGTGGCGGTAATTCCGGATCTCAGGCTGCAACACTCATCATTCGTGCGATGGCATTGGGTGAAGTCACTATTTCCGACTGGTATCGGATTATGAGACGGGAGATTGTCTCCGGACTTGTTCTGGGACTACTTTTGGGTGTGCTTGGTTTCACCAGAGTAGCAGCATGGTCGATGTTTACCGACGTTTATGGGCCGCACTGGATGGCAATTGCCTTAACTATAGGATTTTCACTCACGGGCGTTGTCCTTTGGGGTAGCTTGATGGGATCAATGCTGCCATTGTTATTAAAGCGTTTAGGTGCCGACCCTGCAACTTCTTCAGCACCGTTTATTGCAACATTGGTTGATGTAACCGGATTATTAATTTATTTCTCATTAGCCGCGCTGATACTTTCCGGAACACTACTTTAGCAGGATGAAAGGAAGCATATTATTTATAGATTCAGTACATCAAATTTTACAGGATCGCCTGGAGTCTTCCGGATGGAAATGTATTAATGGTACACAACTTTCCAGATCGCAAATTCTGGAAACTATTCCTGCTTATTCCGGCATTGTGATTCGCAGCCGCATCAAAATTGATTCTGAATTTCTGGATCATGCAACTCATTTAAAATTTATTGCCCGTGCCGGAGCCGGAATGGAAAATATTGATGTAGTTAAAGCAAATGAATTAAAAATCGTTTGCATTAACGCACCGGAAGGAAACAGAAATGCAGTAGCAGAACATGCAATGGGAATGTTATTGGCATTACTTAACAAACTCATAACTGCCGATCAGGAAGTAAGAAATGGCATTTGGAAGAGAGAAGAAAACAGAGGCATTGAAATCGAAGGCAAACGGGTAACCATCATTGGATTTGGAAATACAGGAAGTAGTTTTGCCAGGAAGCTGGCAGGTTTCAACTGTGAAATTCAGGCGGTGGATCCCTATATTGAAATTGATCGTAAAATTTTTCCGGGAGTGCGACAAATAACATTAACAGAAGCCATGTCAAATAGCGACATTGTTTCATTACATGTTCCATTGACCGCCGAAACAGAACACCTGGTAAATCTCGATTTTATATCTAAATTTAAAAGTCCTTTTTATCTTATTAATACTTCGCGTGGAGCTGTTGTTTCCTTAAAAGCTCTGGTAACAGGTTTGCAATCGGGAAATGTTGCAGGAGCAGCGTTGGATGTACTGGAACTGGAAAGTTCTTCATTTGAGAAAATTGAAAGCAACCATTCATCAGATGCTTTTCAGAGTTTGATAAAACTGCCAAATGTTGTTTTGAGTCCCCATGTAGCGGGATGGAGTGTTGAATCACACCGAAAAATTTCGGAAGTGCTTGCGGATAAAATTCTGATTGAAAAATTTTAAGATAAAAATAAAAAAGCCCCGGTTATACCAGGGCTTTTTATTGAAATACTATTCGAAGTATGTTCTCAGTAATTTACTTCTGGAATTATGGCGAAGGCGCTTTATTCCATTGTCCTTAATCTGACGAACCCTTTCTCTTGTCATTTCTAGTTTCATACTGATTTCCTCAAGGGTATGAGCACGTTGGTGACCAATTCCGTAGAACAATTTCAGTACATCACTTTCTTTAGGAGGAAGTGTATTCAAAGAGCGAATGATGTCCTGTTGCATGGATTCGGCGATCATTTCGGTATCGGCAGAAGGTGAATTGGGATTCGATAAAACATCGAGCAAATTGCTTTGATCATCTTTGCTATCGAAAGGTGCATCAACGGAAACCGCTCTTCCGGAAACCCCTAAAGTATCAGATACCTGATCCTCAGACATTTCCAAAATTTGTGACAATTCCTCAGCACTTGGTTCACGTTCGTATTTCTGCTCTAACTGCACAAAAGCCTTTTTAATTTTATTCAGCGCACCCAATTTATTGAGGGGTAATCTGACAATTCTGGCTTGTTCTGCCAAAGCTTGCAAAATTGACTGACGGATCCACCAAACGGCATATGAAATAAACTTGAATCCTTTGGTTTCATCGAACTTCTTTGCTGCTTTAATCAAACCAAGATTACCTTCGTTGATTAAGTCAAGAAGGCTAAGACCTTGATTTTGATACTGCTTAGCAACAGAAACCACGAATCTTAAATTGGCTCTGACTAATTTATCGAGGGCAGCAGCATCCCCCTGCCTGATTTTCTGGGCAAGAATTGGTTCCATTGAAGGCGCAATCATCTCTTCTTTGCCAATTTCCTGCAGATACTTCTCAAGCGAAGCACTGTCACGGTTGGTAATGGAAGGGGTAATTTTTAGCTGTCTCATGAGTTTTTTAGGGTTTTAACTAATTGTTTTTTATGCAACAAAATTGATGCCACATGATCATTTTGTTTGCTACATGACAATGTAGCGTTAATTAGAATTCAGCATCACAATTTTTAACCTGTTCTGAAGTGAAAAATTGTGCTTTAACTGAACTTTTTTTTAAGATGTCAAATAGCTGTGTTTCCACAATAACAAGCTGCAATTAATAACTAAACAACAAGACGGTTAAATAGTTCTCTTAGCTGCCTGAATATTTATAACGAACGAACAATTAATTGAATTTAAACAATAAAGATTTCAAATTGTTGTGAGTTTGGCCGAAAAGGGTTAAATTCGGCTTCCCTTATTATCAATCAATTAGACTCAAAAAAACAAAACCTCATATGAATCTAAAAATTTCAATGCTGTCGTGCCTACTTCTGATAGCAGCCACCACAACCCAGGCCACTACCAAGCCTAAGAATCCGCAGTTCCGGTTACCAGCCGGAGTAACTGCATCAGATATGGTACCTGGAACCATTATTTTTAAGCTTAAGCCGGAATTTCGTGCTTCAGCAAGGGTAAACGGAATTGTTTCTGATCAATTGAATGCGGTACTTGCCGCCAATGGGGTTACATCAGTCAGCAAGAAATTCCCGGCAAAACAAGCTCCTGTTACAGAGCGAAATGCACAAGGTTTACCAATGGTTGACCTTTCCTTAATTTATGAAGTAAAATACACTTCCAATCAGCCGGTTGAAAAAATTGTAAATGCAATGCTTAGAACAGGCATGCTACAGTATGCTGAACCTAAATATTTGCCAAAATTATTATACACTACTAATGATCCAAATACAGGAAATCAATATTTCTTGGGGAAAATCCAAGCTTATGCTGCATGGGATATTCAAAAAGGAGACACCAATGTTGTAATTGGAATTACTGATACAGGAACTGATATCAACCATCCTGATCTGGAAGATAATATCAAGTATAATTATGCGGATCCTATTGATGGAATTGACAATGATGGAGACGGCTACACCGACAATTTCCGTGGATGGGATTTAGGAGAAAATGACAATGATCCTAGTGTTAATGCCAGCAATCATGGATCCCACGTTTCCGGTTGCGCTGCTGCTTCAACGGATAATGCAACAGGTGTTGCAGCACCGGGTTTCAATTGCAAATTCTTAGCTGTAAAAATTTCGGATGCTTCAGGTGCACTTACTGAAGCTTATGAAGGAATTACCTATGCTGCCGATGCAGGATGTCAGATTATCAACTGCTCGTGGGGTGGTAACGGAGGCGGTTCATTTGGTCAGGATGTTATTGACTATGCAACCATCAATGAAAATGCTTTGGTTATTGCTGCTGCAGGAAATGACAACAATGAATTTGCATTTTTCCCTGCATCTTACAACTATGTACTTTCAGTAGCTTCAACAAGTAACAGTGATGCTAAATCATCGTTCTCTAACTACGGAATGAACATTGATGTTTGCGCGCCAGGATCAAACATCTACACTGCGATGTCGAACAACACTTACGGATTTATGAGCGGAACTTCTATGGCTTCTCCGGTTTGTGCCGGTGCTGCTGCTATAGTCCTTTCTCAAAATCCAACCTTCACAGCATTGCAAATTGGCGAACAAGTTCGGGTTACATGCGATAATATATACACCATTCCAAGTAATGGCGTATATGCCGATAAATTAGGAAAAGGCCGCATCAATATGTTCCGTGCACTTACTGAAACAGGTCCATCAGTAAGAATGACAAACATTGTTACTACTGACGGGAACGACAACACTTTTGTAATCGGAGATACCATCCAATTAACAGGAGATATTACTAATTACCTGTCTCCAACAACAAACCTGAATGTTACTATCACTACAACCTCTCCCTGGGTAACTATCCTTGATAACAATACTGCTGTTGGTGCGCTTGGAACATTAGCAACTGTTAACAATCTGGCTGATCCATTCACTATCAAAATAAATGCAGGAACACCTCAAAACACCAAAGTTACTTTCAAAATATTGTTCAGCGATGGCAGTTACAGTGACTTCCAGATGTATGATATCACTGTAAATGTTGACTACATCAATGTTACTATCAATCAGGTATTCTCAACCATCACCAGCAAGGGTCGTATTTGCTACAATGGGACGGGACAGTTAGAGGGACTTGGCTTCACTTATTCAGGTGAAAATCTTGTTTATGAAGCAGGTTTACTGATTGGTCAGAATTCAAATAAAGTTTCCGACAACGTTCGTGCTGCAACCGGAAATGACAATGATTTTCAATCGACACAAGTGGTACAAAAAGTACTACCTAGCGTTTCTTCTGAATTCGATTTATTTGGTCGTTTCAGTGACAACATTGCGCCTCTTCCAATACCTGTTGCGGTAACCCACAAAGCTTATGCCTGGAGTACTCCGGGTAATGATAAATTTATCATTGTTGAATATTTCATTAAGAATTCCGGAACTTCAACAATCAGTAATTTATGGTCAGGAATATTTGCCGATTGGGATATTCAGGATTACAACTTTAACAAAGGCGATGAAAATCCATCTTTAAAAATGGGTTATGTTTACAATACAAATACAGGAGGTTTATGGGCCGGAATCAAGGTTCTTACCGGAACTCCTTTCAATCACTATGCAATTGATAACATAGCAGGACAAGGTGGTGTAAACATGACTGATGGTTATGATGAATCAGAAAAATACACGACACTTTCAACTGCACGTGCTCAGGCCGGTTTGAATGGTGGAGGAAACGATGTCATTGATGTTGTAAGCACAGGACCATTTACACTTCAGGCAGGTGATTCTGTAAAGGTTGCTTTTGCCCTCATTGCAGGTGATGATCTGGCAGACCTGAATACGAGTGCCGGCAATGCACAAATCAAATATGATGAAATGCTTACCTCTATCAATGATGGAGTTGCATCCGGGTCATTGGCTGGTGTATATCCTAACCCGGCAACTGACAAACTGAACATTGTGGCTGGCGATAAAGAGATTACCTCAATTACCATATTCGATGCTTCAGGCAGAATCGTTTATGAAAGCAAAGCTACGGTGGCAGCAGGCAGATCAGAAGTTGTAAATATCAGAGCATTTAACTCTGGTGTTTATGCGGTTAAAATTCAATCTGCATCACAAACTGTTACCCGAAAATTTGTAAAACAGTAATAAAAACAATATCGAATAGCATAAAAAGCCCCGAAACATTGATTTCGGGGCTTTTTTGTGCTTAATTTTTTCTTTTCATTGCTGGTTTTTCTTGTTACTTTTGAGCCAAATCTAAAGTATACCTTATGAGTTTAAAAGGGATTATTTCAATTGCGGGCTTCCCGGGACTGTACAAAGTGCTTGCCCAATCTAAATCAGGATTCATTGTTGAATCATTATCTGACAAAAAAAGACTTCCTGTTTCCTCAACCCAGCGCATCAGTATGCTGGAGGATATCAGCGTATTTACGCTTTCAGACGATCTTCCATTGTCTCAGGTCTTGTTAAAAATGAAAGAAACGGAAGCTTCTAACCCTCCGGCTGATCCTAAATCAGATCCTAACAAGTTACGCGATTATTTCCGGTCATTGATTTCCGATTTCGATTCAGAGCGGGTTTATCCATCTGACATCAAAAAGATCATTACCTGGTACCACCTTGTAAAAGATATTGTTGATATTCCTGATCCGGAAGAGCAAGCTGAAGAAACTGCACCAGAACCTGCGAAAGAGGTAACTGAAGCGGCTGCAGAAACAGCTGAAGCCCCAAAGAAAAAACGGGCAACAAAAGCGAAGGTTGCTGATGATAGTGCACCGGCAGAAAAACCAGCAAAAGCACCAAGGAAGAAAAAAGAAAACTAATAATTCCAATTTCATGAGTGTTGTTGCAACTACTCCTTTGGCACAGGTAAAAAACAGAGAATTCCTCCCTTCCACTCTTGTAGTAGACAGTTGGGAATCCGTTGCCATTTTTTATAATGAATTACGTAGTCGGGAAATCAAAAATGCTGCTGAATTGCGCAAGTGGCTACTCGATCGTACCGAGCTGGAAGCAGTAATTCAGGAAGATGTCGCCTGGCGTTATATTCGCATGAGTTGCGACACATCCAGTAAGGAATATGCAGATGCATTCAACTTTTTTGTTTCTGAAATTGAACCAAAGGTTGCTCCTTTCACGAATGAACTAAACCTTAAATTACTTGCGTGTCCGTTCATTACCGAATTGAATGATCCAAGAATGGAAATCATGCTGCGTAATATCCGGAAACAAGTTGAAATATTCAGACCTGAAAACATTCCATTATTATCAGAGCTACAACAGAAAGAACAGCATTTTGCAACTATTGCAGGTGCAATGACCATTAATGTTGACGACAAAGAAATAACCTTACAACAGGCATCCAATTATCTTAAAAGTAATGATCGTTCTATCAGAGAATCGGTCTATAATAAAATTGTAGCAAGACGTTTAGCAGACAAGGAAGTACTGGATCAGTTATTTGATGATTTAATAAATTTAAGACATCAGGTTGCCGTAAACTCCGGATTTAAAAATTTCAGAGATTACATGTTTGCTGCCTTAGGTAGATTCGATTACACACCATCCGATTGTTTCGATTTTCACAAGGCAATAGCAGAAGAAATAGTGCCATTGGCAGATTCTATTCACAGCAAACGAATGAAACAGCTGGAAGCATCACCATTAAAACCCTGGGATCTGGATGCTGATATTACCGGCAAACCTGCATTGACCCCATTTGACGGAAGTGCTGACATGATGGTAAAGACCATCGATTGCTTTGCTGATATTCATCCTTTTTTAGGACAATGTATGGAAACGCTTCGCGAAATGAAGCACATCGATCTGGAATCCCGTAAAGGGAAAGCTCCCGGTGGATTTAATTACCCGCTTTATGAAACCGGCGTTCCGTTTATTTTCATGAATTCTACTAATTCACTTCGTGATCTGGTGACTATTGTTCACGAAGGCGGTCATGCGGTTCATTCTATTCTTACTCGTGATCTTGACTATGTTGATTTCAGAAGTACTCCTTCTGAAGTTGCAGAACTCGCATCTATGAGCATGGAGTTGATTTCAATGGAACATTGGCATAAGTTTTTCGCTAATGAAGATGAACTTGCAAGAGCGAAAAGTCAACACATTGAAAAATTAATAGAATCTTTGCCATGGATTGCATGCATTGATAAATTTCAGCATTGGATTTACACAAATCCGGGGCATACCAAAGACCAACGAAAAACTGCATGGCACGAAATTTACCGTGAATTTTCAGGCAATGTGATTAATTGGGAAGGTCAGGAAGATGCGTTTGATTATTCCTGGCAGCGTCAACTTCATTTATTCCAGGTACCATTTTATTACATCGAATATGGTATGGCACAACTGGGAGCAATTGCAATCTGGAGGAATTACAACAAACAGCCAAAGGAAACCCTGGAAGCTTATTTTGAGGCACTTAAACTAGGTTACACGGCGACAATCGGGACAATTTATAAAACCGCAGGCATAAAATTCGATTTCTCGAGAGCTTATGTCAGGGAACTGGCTACTTTTCTGTCAGAAAAAATGAGCTGAAAAGCCCGATTAGCGTAACTTTTGAACCATTTTTACGATTAATAATAAAGGACGTAGAGGCCTTGGGAAAGGTGTGTCAGGATATTTGCACATTCAATCGCATCTAATTGATTTATAGTATTTTATATTCAAGTCAGCCGATAGTTCTACCATAGAAGAAATGGTTAGTTAAAAAACTTCTTCAAAAAAGGAATTATGGAGCCACTACGGGTAAGTCCCCCGAGTTCATTTTTAAAGCAATATGAGGAGAATTACTACAGGGTAATTCTTTGTCTGTTTGGCCTGGCTTATATTTTCTCCTTTTACTACAAGGGTGGCGACACCGTTCCTTTGAAAGAATTCCTCATTCCGCGTCACATTTTTGCTCTATTGCCAATACTGATTGCAGCCAGTTCCTGGTTTGTTCCCTATATCAGCGATAAAATAAAAGATCTTGGAAGTGGATTCTTCCTGCTTTGCACGGTGCACCTGGTTGGCTTCTTCTCCATTAATAATTTCAACACGCATTACGAAATCGGAATTATTACGCTGGTCTTGTTCTCCAATCTGCATCTCAACAAAGTTCTTTATATCGTTTTGTACAATGTCATTGTCCTAACGGCTCTGGAGTATGTGTTTATTACTGCATCACCGGAGGCAAATATTCAGCCGGTACTATTTTTTGTGTTTTTACTTTCAGTAATGTTGATTTGCATCTTCTACCAGTTATACCGGATACGTTTCAACAACCGAATGACTGATCGGGATCTGTTGTTATCAGGATTGATTTCAGGAAGTCCCGATGCCTGGATGATTTTTGAAGGTCCCGGGTTAATTGCAAGGGACATCAGTAAAAAAGCCATGCAACTTTTCCAAATTGATGCAAATGAAAAAATTGAGGAGATATCATTGCGAAACATCATTGTTGGTGACAGCAATGCAGAAGCTGATCAAATAATCAGAAACATTCTCAACCAGGGTGTCGTGGAAATGAAAACGCAATGCCGTACCATGGATGGCAGACAATTCTGGGTAGATATTTCCGCATTCCGGATTCCGGGATTAACTGGATTCATACAATGCAGATTTGTGGATATCTCAGACACACGCATCGCTCAGGAGAATGCATCCGATAATGCTATCAGATATAGGAGTTACCTGGATACAACTACAGATGGGCTTTTGGTTTTGCACTCCAATGGAACCGTTAAAATGATCAACAAAACGGCGTGCAAGCTCTTGCAGAAAGATCCCAACATCAATTACTTCAACAAAACAATCAATGATATTTTCAGCAATGAACATGAAGCAATAATCAGAAAGGAAATACTGAATCAATCCCAATCAGATGAAGAAGTTATACTTAACTTCAATAGTAACCCATCCTTAAAATTATCAAGTCACCGTCTAAAGGATCTCATAGACGGAAGTGAGGAAATACATATCCGCATTCAGATCAAAGAGTCCATTGCTGAACGAATGCCAGAACCTGTAGTTAAAATCGTTGAGGTTCAACCACAAATTCAACAGCCGTCATCAATAATAATTCCCGGCCCTGAAAACATTTTGCAAAACAGTTCTGTTCCGGTAATCATACTTGATAAAGCTTTCAAAATTTCTATCAGTAATAGTGGCTTTACTCAGCTTTCAGGATATGATCAAACCGAATTGCATGCTATTGATATCTTTCATCTCATACATCCTGCCGATAAGCTATCCTTAAAAACAGTATTAAATAATAATTTGAATGAAGTTGCACAACTGGTAAATGAATTCCGGTTTATATGTAAAGATGGAACGATAAAGTGGCTTAAAGTCAATCCGGTATTTTATAATGAAGAAGAATTAAAATCACAGTGTTTGTTGCTGCTGAATGATATTACCATTCTAAAAAACACTGAAAAAGAACTTCAGGAGGCAGGCTCAAATGTGATAGCTGTGATTGAAAATACGGCATCTCCGATATTCTCTATCGACTTCAATCATAGAATAACCGTGATGAATTCTTCCTTCCACGAGGAGTTCTACAAACGGCATAAAAAGCATCCTGAAAAAGGAACAGATTACAGGAAATTTCTGAATACAACTGAACGAATTGAATGGGATCAAACCATTCAGGATGTGATGAAGGGTAAAACATCCCGTAAGGAAGAAATGTATCGTTATGAAGCAGGATCAACGGAATACTTTGAAGTTTCGTACTACCCAATAACAGCGCCGGATAAAAAAATCCTGGGTGTATCCATTTTGTATGTCAATGTAACGGAACGAAAATTATTTGAGCAGGAATTGTTGGAAGCAAAAGAAATTGCTGAGAGTGCAACCAGGGCTAAATCAGGATTTCTGGCAACGATGAGTCATGAAATCAGAACCCCATTAAACGGATTAATTGGAATGTCTGATTTATTGAAGTCGACTCCACTGAACAAAGAGCAACAGAAATATGTTGATGCCATCCATATCAGCGGAGAGGCATTACTTACTTTGATCAATGACGTACTCGATTTCTCCAAGATAGAATCAGAGAAAATGGAGCTGGAAGAAAAGCCATTTGAATTGCTCCAACCTGTTACCGACACCATCAACATGTTACAATTTAAAGCTGATGAGAAGTCGAATCAACTTTCGATTGAAACTAATGACCCACTTCCGGAAATGGTTTCAGGTGACCGATCCCGATTGCGTCAAATTCTCACAAATCTGGTTGGGAATGCTATTAAGTTTACAGATAAAGGAAAAATCACCATAAAAATTCGAAATCTGGGTCATTCTAATGAGCAGCATTTGCTGGAATTCGAAATTGCAGACACAGGAATCGGAATTTCAAAAGAACAACAGGCGAAATTATTTAAATCATTCTCACAGGCTGATGCTGGCACCTATGGGAAATATGGCGGTTCGGGTCTGGGACTCGCAATTAGCTCCAAACTGGTTGAACTCATGGGTGGCACTATTCGTGTTGTGAGTGCGCCGGGGCAAGGCTCCAGTTTTATTTTCACCATTAAAGTGAAGTCTGCAGCTGCCGATCACTCCGTAAACAAATCTGAGCCATTCACATTACTTCACAACAAACCTATTGGAGTTATCAGTGATCAACAAAAGGTAATTTCAACTTTGAAAAATTATGGAAGTCAATGGAAGTCGGATTTGCAATTTTACAATAACCTTGATGGAATAAAACCGGAGACTCCCCTATCCTATTTATTTATTGATGGGACATTGCTTCGTGGCAAAACAAAAGAATCGATAGCAGCCTTTATAAATTTACTGGAGCAGAAACCGGAATTGATACTTGTGCACTTTAATGCATCCACTGCCTTGTTGCCGGAATCAAACAACATAATTACCATTCCTTCATTACCTGAAAAAGGTGAGATGGAGGAAAAAATCACATATCATAAATCCCGAAATAAGAACGCTCGTAAGAACATAAAGTCTAATTCCGTAAAAGACCTGCAAATTCTTATTGCGGAAGATAACGAAATCAACCGTACCCTGGCCAGAGTTTCGCTTGAACGACTAGGCTACACCCCAATACTGGTTGAAAATGGTGAGTTGGCTGTTTCAGAAGCCTCTAAAAAAGAATACGACATTATTTTCATGGATGTTCAAATGCCTGTAATGGATGGATTTTCAGCTACGCGGGAATTGCGGAAGAAGCTTTCATACCATCCTGTGATTGTGGCTATGACGGCTCTGGCTTTGGAAGGTGATCGGGAGAAATGTCTGGAAGCCGGAATGGATGATTACTTATCGAAACCAATACGACAGGAGGATTTTGAAAATATATTGCAGAAGTGGTCGCCAAATTTAAAGCGTAACAACATAATCACTTATACAAAAGAAGAGTTAATTGATGAAAAACTGTATCAACGTTTGCAGGAAATGGCAGATGACGATGCTTCCTTCCTGATAAATCTGGTAGAACTTTTCAAAAAACAATCGGAAGATTCCATCCATGACATTCAAAAATATTATGCCTCAGGGAACCTAAAAGAACTTGGTCAGGCGGCACATAAACTAAAAGGATCCAGCTTGAACTTAGGTGCCAGACTGCTTGCAGAAAAATGTAAAGAGTTGGAACAACTTGCAGCAGAACAAAAAGTGATTCCGGCTGCACTTGTTAACGATTCTTTATTCAGCATACTAAATGCAACGATTAATTTTTTCGAGCAGAAAAATAAGAATAGCTAAAAAATTCTTAAGTCAGATAATATTTACTTCGGGCTCAATTGCTACTCCAAATCTTTCTTTCACCGAATCTAAAATCCGGTATGCCAGATCCCGGATTTCATTCCCGGTAGCATTGCCATAATTTACAAGCACCAGAGCCTGATCTTTGTGTGAGCCGGTATTTCCTACCACCTTTCCTTTCCAACCGCATTGTTCAATGAGCCAACCGGCAGCCAGTTTATAATTTCCATCAGGTAATGGGTATGAAACCATATCCGGGAAACTTTTGTGCAGCAATTCAAACTGTGATGCTGACACTTCCGGATTCTTAAAAAAACTACCTGCATTCCCGATTTTTGCAGGGTCAGGAAGTTTACTTTGGCGAATTTTGACTACTGCCTGACTGATACTTTTCGCATCCGGAGATTCTACACCCATCTTAGATAACTCCTGTGTAATTGCTCCATAGGAAACATTGTACTCCGGTTTTTTGCGTAAAGCAAGTGTAACTGAAGTAATGATAACTTTTCCTTTAAGATCAGATTTGAACACGCTTTGGCGGTATCCAAAATCACATGCTTCCTTATTATATACAACCAATTTACCGGTTGTTAAATCAATTGCTTCCAACTGAAAAAAAGTGTCTTTAAGTTCCACACCATAGGCACCTATATTCTGAATTGGAGCAGCTCCACTTGTTCCCGGTATGAGAGATAAATTTTCAATTCCCTGATATCCTCTTTCAATACACCATAAAACCTGATCATGCCAAAGCACACCTGCGCCTGATTTCACATACCAATGGGCCGAATCTTCCTCCACGACTTCGATCCCGGGAATTCGGTTGCGAAGCACGATACCATCAAAATCTTTTGTAAAAAGCATATTACTTCCACCACCAAGAATTAAACGGGGTAATGCGTTCAAGTCCTTATTCTCCAGTATTGCTTGTAATTGTTCTATAGTAGTGAAAGTCGAAAAGTATTTGGCCGACACATCAATACCAAAAGTATTGTAGGGTTTCAGAGAAACATTTTCAAGTAGATTCATACTTACCAATTAAAGAATGATGAATTTTCCGGAGCCGAATCTTTTGCCATTCATTTGGAGGTGAAATAAATATACACCGGGGGCTTTATTCTCAAATCTAAAACCATAAATTGCCTGACCGCTATCGAGAGAAAGAGGAGTCAAGCTAAAATCTGTAATCATTCTTCCAGTCAGATCGGTGATAATCATTTCGGGCGAAATACCATTTCCTATATCTGGGTGCACTACAAGCAAACGTGATTCATTTTTAAAGGGATTGGGGAATATATTGGTATAACCATAAGAATCTGCCTGGACTTCATTCAGTGCATCAAAGAAATCGACAAAAGCACCATCACATTTCAGGCACAGATTATCATCGGCAACACAAAGCGAATAGAAACCTGTGAGTACACTATCAATAGTCATGGATCCAAGCCCCCCAGGATTCCACAAATAGGAATAAGGAGGTGTGCCTCCGGTAACAATAGCCGTCAGTGAACCATCTGCACAGGTTGCACAGGAAGCATTGGTAACCTGAAATGCAATACTGATGGAATCAGGTTCAATAATAGTTGTGGTATTTGAATTTGTACATCCGGTAATATCGGTAACTGTAACAGTATAGGTACTGGCACAAAGATTAAGCACCTGTTCTGTAGTAGGTCCGTGTGACCACTGGTATGAATAACCGGGAGAACCGCCAAAGGCAAAAACATCAATAAACCCATCACACTCACCATTACAGGTAATATCGAGTTGTGTTAATGACACATTGATTGGCAATGGTGAATTTATAAAAACGGAATCCTGATATGAACAGCCTGCAACAGTGATATCAACCGCAGTAAAACCGGGACAAATTCCAGAAACTGAAGTACCATATTGAACAGGCGATGTTTGCCATTCATAAATATAACTACCGGGTGCAGATGGGAAGATTACTGCTGCACCATCGCAAAGAGTCCCACAGGAAGCATCAACAGAATTGAAAGAAAATAAAATTTCATCAGGTGAATCAATGAAAACAAAATCTAATACAGAGCAGCCTGCGGAATCCGTTATTGTAAGCTCATAATTACCGGTGCACAAACCGGTTACTGTATCGGTAAAAGAAGGTGGAATTGTATTCCATGAATAGGAAAGTGGTGAATTTCCCGTGGCAATTACAGAGGCAACTCCATCACAACTTCCATAACAACTGACCGCATTAGCTGTAACTGCATGAGTGATGGGATTATCAAAATCAACAGTCACTTCACCGGTTACAATACAGCCGGAAGAATCGACCAGCAAAACATCGTAATCGCCATAACACAAATTTGTTGCTATAAGGGAATTTTGAACAGGAGATGTATTCCAGCTAACATTCCATTCGCTTACAAACGGTACATCAACTGTTGCTGTACCATCACAAATAGCATTACAAGTTGCATCTGTAGTGGAGAAATTAAGTAACGTGCCGGGCACTTCAACTGAAGTAATGGTGGCACATCCGGTGGAATCGGTGATAGTTACTGCATAAATTCCGGGACACAAAGCAGAATCAGCTTCAGTGGTTGATCCTGTCTGCCATAAATAGGTGAATGGAGGAATTCCACCTGCACTGATTATAGTTGCACTTCCGGTACAAAAATTATTACAGATGGCTGGGGAAGTCACAAACTGAATTGCAGGTGGCAATGGATCATCAACAATAACAGAATCGAGATAAGTACAACCGGACAACACATCAATGACAGTCAGATAGTAAACTCCGGCACATAAATTAACAGCAGTATCATTCACCTGAACAGGTAAAGTACTCCATTCGTACAGGTATGAACCGGGAGTATTAACAGTTGCAATCGCCTGCCCGGTGCAGGTGCCTGCGCACACAGGAGAAGTCACTGTTGTTGCGATGGAGGGTGGCGCATCTACTCCAATAATAACATCACCGGAGACCTGACATCCTGTTGAATCCTGTACAGTAACAGTATAAGGTCCAGCACATAATCCAACAGCAGTTTGTGTTTGCTGAATTGGTCCTGTCGACCAGGAATAGGTAAATGGAGGAATTCCATTAGCAACGACAGTTGCTGTTCCATTGCAAGAGCTGAGGCATGTTGAATTTTCGAATGCCAGATTTAACGAAAACGGGTCATCGAATCCAACTTCTTCGGTTTCAGTTATAGAACAACCGGAAGGATCAGTAACAACCACTGCATAAATACCCTGGCAAATATTTCCTAATGTGGGAGTAGTATTTGCAAAACCGGGCCATTGAAAGAGATAGCTTACAGTAGTATCAACAGGAACTACTGTAAGAAATCCGGAGCAACCGCCGGGGCAAGAAGTATTGCCGACTAAAAATGAAATTTGAATGGGAGCAGGTTCAATTATATCAAATAATGCAGATGAAGTACAACCTGTTGAATCAGTGATCACCACTTCATAGGTTCCGGGGCAGAGATTAGAAACAACGGAAGAATTAGCTCCGGGAATATCGGGGTAGGAATAAGTAAGTGGACCGACACCTGTGGCGAATACAGCAACACTTCCATTACAATCGCCATAGCAAAGAGGTTGCTGAATGGAGACAGAATCTATAGTGCAACCACCGGCTCCCGATGCTAAAGACTTTTGAACACTGCAAAGAAGAACCAAAATGGTAAAAACTCGCAGAGTATGAACTTTAAAGAAATTAAAATAAAAAGGACGAAGCATGAGAAATGTGGATTACTGGGATCATTCGTATGCAAAAATATATAATAATTTCCGGAATTTAATGGTTAAATCCAACGGTTTTTCAACAGCGGGGAAATGACTAATATCCGTAGTGATCCGACCAGTTTTTGCGGAGCCAGTTTCTCATTACGATTTCCCGATCGTTCTTCCCTGGTTCAAAAAAACGGGTTCCGGATAATTCATCGGGTAAATATTCTTGTTTTATAAAATTTCCGGGGAAATCGTGGGCATATTGATACCCACTGCCATATTTCAGGTCTTTCATGAGTTTTGTTGGTGCATTTCTCAAGTGGAGCGGAACGGCCAAATCTCCTGTTGCTCTCACTTTTGCTTGTGCTTCGCGAATAGCCAAATAGGAAGCATTACTTTTCTCAGACGTAGCGAGATAGATTGCAGTCTGCCCGAGAATCAAATCACATTCCGGATATCCAATGACATCGACGGCTTGAAAACAACTGGTTGCCATTACCATAGCTGTTGGATTGGCATTCCCGATATCTTCGGAAGCCAGAATAAGCATCCGACGGGCTATAAATTTCGGATCCTCCCCTCCTTCTATCATTCTGGCCAGCCAATACAAAGCGCCATTGGGATCACTTCCTCTCAAAGACTTGATAAAGGCAGAAATAATATCATAATGTTGCTCACCGGTTTTATCGTAGAACTGCGTTTTGGTGGTTGCAATTTGTTTAACGAAGTTATTGGTGATGACCACTTCATTGTCGGGAGCGGCATTTACTATCAACTCAAATAAATTCAGCAATTTCCGGGCATCACCACCGGATAGCAGCAACATCTGATCTGATTCGGCGATAGTAATTTTCTTAGTTACCATCACAGAATCATTTGCCATTGCATGATTCAATAATTTCAACAAATCTTCCTTGCCAAGATCTTCCAGCACATAAACCTGGCATCGGGATAGCAGTGGCTGAATAACTTCAAATGAAGGATTTTCTGTTGTGGCACCTATAAGCTTAATTACACCTTTCTCAACTGCAGCAAGTAGTGAATCCTGTTGTGATTTCGAGAACCTGTGAATCTCATCAAGAAAAAGAATCGCCTGACCATCTTCAGTTGCTTTAGCAATTACCTCACGAACTTCTTTTACACCTGCATTCACTGCACTCAATGCATAAAAGGGCATATTGAATCCTGATGCAAAAATTCTGGCTAACGTAGTTTTGCCTACACCGGGTGGTCCCCATAAAATCATGGATGGCATAATTCCACCATTAATGATTCGTTGAAAAATACCACCATCGCCAACCAAATGCGACTGCCCTACAACATCACTAAGTTTAGTAGGTCGTAATCGTTCAGCCAGAGGTTCAGATGAATTCATGGCTAAGTATTATCGAATCAGTTCCAGAATTTTAATCTCGACGCGATTATTAACGGCATGATCTTCTTCCAGACACAAAACCCCATCGCGGCAATAGTTCAGCAACTTTCCTTCACCATAACCAATGGAAATAATTCTTGGTGCATTGATACCTTTATTAATCAGATACATCGCAATTTCATCCGATCGTTTACGTGACAGCAACAAATTCTCAGTGAATGATCCTCTGGAATCGGTGTGACATCCTATTTCGATCTGTATTTCAGGATTTATCTCCAACAAATTGACAAGAGAATCCAAGGCAGCTACAGACTCGGGTGTGTACTCCACTTTCTTTCCCTTGAATACAATTGAGCGCCAAATTGCAGGCTTTTTCAGATCAATAGGAGTTAAAACAAGGGAGTCGGAAAACACCTGAGATTTTCGTATTCCTTTTGTAGAAATGAAAACCGGTTCTGCATAAAAGCCATTTGATTTGACATACATTTTATAATCTGTATTTCCGGTCAATGGCATCTCCAGTAAATGATTTACAGAAGTTGCTAAAACAATGGCATTGCCATTTGGAGTTGGAGCATACAACGAGAAACTACGAATAGATTTCTTAGTTTTTCCATCGGAGGCTTTCAATGAAACAGAATAAACCGGAGGATTTCTTTTAAAAGAATAAATTTTGTCAGTATTCTTTATTCTGTTAGAGGAGAAAAATCCGGAAGTATTGGTGCTGTCAATTATAAACCCGAAATCATCTTTAGAAGAATTTACAGGCACCTGAAGGTTTTCAACTTTCGACCAGGTTTCACCATCCCAGGAAGAAGCAAAAATATCAAGACCACCCAATCCTATGTGTCCGTCGGATGCAAAATACATCACCGAGTCAGGAGCAAAAAACGGAAACATTTCATTCCCTTCCGTATTAATTTTCGGTCCCAGATTTTCAGGTGTCGACCATTGACCGTTTTTTAGAGTAACTTTATACAAATCCGTTCCACCATATCCCCAGGGCATATCGGAAACAAAATACACTGATTTTCCATCGGGAGAAATTGCAGGGTGACCTACTGAATAATCGGGGCTATTAAATGGCAATTGATTTTCCAGTTTCCATTGGTTTCCGTACAACTTTCCATAATATAGTTTGAGTACGCTTATATCCTTCTGATTTTTCTCGATTGTTTTTCCTGAATAATCGGAACGGGTAAAATATATAGTAGTATTATCCTTTGAAAATACGGCAGGACCTTCATCATAGATACCATTGATATCGCCTTTAAGCAATTCTGGTTCCAACCAATTTTCGCCATCGGTTTTGCGTGTAAAGAAGAGGTCGAGATATTCTTTACCGGTCCATGAACTACGGTCTCGTGGTTTACCCGGTGCAGAACGATCGGATAGAAAAACAATTCCCTGACGATAAAAAGCAGGACTGAAATTATTCTCCAAATCCTTGTTTAACTTAGTGAGGGAGATGGCATAAACAGTTGTGTCGAGAAGAAACAAATGAATAGAATCACATGCTTCAATCATACGTTTCACTCTTTTATCGGATGCATCCAATTTTTGATATTCACTAAACCAATATCTTGCTTCTGAATACTTGGCATTTTCCATCAGAACTTCAGCAAGTCTGAGTTTATATTCAGGAATGGCATCAGGTGCTTTCACTAATCTTTTGTACCAGATTTCCGCTTTGAGCGAATTTCCATTCTTCTGATAACTATCTGCAAGTTTAGCGGCAGCATCTGTTATAAAAGCTTTTCGAAGTACTTTTTCGAAGTTAGGAATAGCACGGGCAAATGCGTATTGCTCATAATAATTATTGGCAACTCTGTAATTGTATTTGGTACAACCACTAAATACAATTGAAACCACAAAAAATGCGGCAACAAAATAAAATGCGGATTTAAATTTCCTTACAAAAGTGATCATAATTAAAAATACCTTGGTGTTTTCATTTTCAACACATTGAAACCAAAGTCATATCCTATTACAATTTCATGTGATCCGGATGAATAACTTCTGATTTCTGAGAGTGTATAATCGTAGGAATATCCAACTCTCAATTTCTTATTAACCTGGTATTCGAGAATGGCTGTGATGGCATCCGAAGAGCGATAGGAAGCTCCTACCCAAATAATATCACTGATAAGCATATTCAAGTTAAGATCATACTGAAGCGGCGCATTAGATGCATATTTAACTAAAAAGGAAGGTCGGAATTTCAGCTCCCCAGCTGTGGCAATGATCATTCCGGAGGTTAAATAATAATGGCGGCTAACTTTATGAACTTTTTCTACTTCAACATGCAAAGGCTGATCGGGATCATAAGATATTAACTGTGGAACAGATAAACCGGCATAGAACTTATTGGAATAGTAATATACTCCGGCACCAAAATTCGGTAAGATATTGCTAAGTGAGTTTGTTTCATATACAGGATCATCGGTATCCCATACTGTTAATTCTGAAAACTTTGATTTGAAATAAGAGAAGCCACCGCTCAAACCCATAGATATTTTTCCGGTATTCATGGGGATATGGTAGGCATAGCTGCCATAAAAATCTGTTTGACTGGTAATCCCAATTTTATCGTTGGAAATTACTGCTCCCAGTCCGACTTTCTGATTATTCAGCGGGGCATGTAAACTTGCAATCTGAGATGAAGGTGCTCCTTCAAAGCCTGTCCATTGTTTTCTTGCAATAAGGGTTGTACTTACAAACTCTTTGCTTCCTGCATAGGCGGGATTAACAAACAATCCATTGAACATATAATGACTGAATAGCGGATGTTGTTGCGCGTTAACAGAAGCCGCAAACAATGCCATAACTATAAAAATATAAAATTTCTTTTTCATGGTTATTTATCTTCTGATATCGACATAAGTTGTAATAATCCGGTTTATACTTCTAACCTTAAAGATTACGAAATAAGTACCGGCAGCAAGTGGTTCTCCTTTTTCATTTACACCATCCCAATCATTTCGGTATCCTGATTTTTCCCAAACCTGATTTCCCCAACGGTTATAAACAACAATTGAATTATCGGGATAATCATCGAGACCTTTAACGAAGAAGTAATCATTTTTACCATCACCATTAGGAGTAAATCCATTTGGCAATTCTAGAGTTTCGATACATTCAGAAGGATCCTTCACAAAAATTACCAGGTCGGCGGAATCACTACAAGTACCATTTATCACGATCCATTTGAATACATTGGGTCCGGGGTTTAATCCTGTTGCAATAGTGACGGCACTCGTGGAATCGGCGATTGTAGCATCACTGTTTACGATTTGCCAGTAGCCAAATCCAAACTGAGGAGCGGTTGCATTCAACAAAACAGAATCGGCACAAATATCACGGTTCACACCTGCGATTGCCTGAATTTGGGTGTTATATGAAATTACCACCTGCGAAAATGCAGAGCAAATTCCATCTGTTACTACCCACTGGAATACATTCGCACCATTTGCCAAATTAGTGACAACTGTGTTTGCCTGAGTTGAATCAGCAAATGTTGCACTACCGCTTACAATAAGCCAATATCCACTTCCTATTGCAGGAGGATTTGCTGCAAGGGTATCAGAATTAATTCCACAAATTACTTTATTAGGACCCGCATTAGATATTAATAATGGTGGTTGAGTCAAGGTGTATGAAGAAGATCCTGTGCATCCCTGAGCATCTGTAACTGTTACAGTATAAATACCTGCTGCGAGACTACCAATACTGTCAGTTTGTGCAAAATTGCTCCAAAGATAAGTATATGGCTGAGTTCCACCGGAAGGCAACACCTGGATACTTCCATCATTACTTCCATTACAAGTAAGGTTAAATGTTCCATTCAGCACAGGAACAAATGCATTGATTGAAATTGGATCCGGTTCATCGATATACACGGACTGAATGGCAACACAGCCCGTTGCATCCGTGATTGTTAAAGTATATGTGAGATCTCCGGGAAGGTTGGTAATCTGATTTCCGGTTTGAGAGGTATTACTCCAACCATAAGTGTATGGGAAAGTACCTCCCGAAACATTCACTATGATAAATCCATCGTTGGCTCCTGCACAGGTTACACTTCCTGAATCAATAACTGTAATTTCAGGAGCAGAGATATTACTGATTGTTGGCGAGAATACTTTATCGCAACCATTCGCATCGGTTACTGTCAATGTGTAAACTCCAGCTGCCAAACCTCCAATATTTGGAGTAATGGCTCCGGTACTCCATAAGAAATCATAACCGGGAACACCGCCATTAATTGTTGTTGTAATTGAACCGTTATTACCATTACATGTTGCATCATTTACAACAAATGAAGAAGTAATATCAGTTGGCTGTGTGAGTGTATTTGAATAAGTAGCAGTACAAGAATTCTGATCTGTCACTGTAACTGTATAAGCACCGGCAACTACGCCAGTTAAATCCTGCACCTGAGTGAGATTAGACCACAAATAGGTATAAGGAAGTGCACCACCAGAAACTGTAATATAAATACCACCTGTTGACGCTCCGAAACATTTTACATTTACAACGCTGTCAACTGCAATAACAGGACCACCAATATTATTCACCGTGTAGGTAGCGTTTTTGGTGCAACCATTTAAATCGGTGATGGTAACTGTATAGGAATTAGCTGAGAGTGTATTAATTGTTTGAGATACAGAACCGGTATTCCACAAATAAGAATATCCGGGAGTTCCTCCATATGGATAAATTGTAATGGAACCATTAGAACCACCACAAGTTGCATCAACTACTGTAGCAGAATCTGCAAGTGCCGTTGGCTCAATAATTACGAAGGATTGGTTTTGCTGGCAAAGTCCACCATCTGTGATGGTAACAGAATAGTTTCCTGCAATGAGTCCTGTCACATCTTCTGTATTTGCACCATTTGACCACAGGTAAGTATAAGGAGTTGTTCCACCAGTAAGCGTTAAATAAATGGCTCCTGTTGCAGCACCAAAACATTTCACATCAACAACACTATCAACAACTGCTGTAGGCCCTCCAATATCATTCACAATTCCTGAAACAGTAATTGAACATCCATTGAAGTCGGAAACAGTAACGGTGTAAGTACCGGAAGCTAAATTTGTAGCCGATTGAGTAAGTTGACCATCACTCCACAAATAAGAATACGGACCGATACCACCAGAAGGATAAACTGTTACAGACCCATTTGACTGACTACAGAATGCATCAACAACAACCGTTGAATCGTTTACTAAAATGTCAGGTTCAGCAATCACAAAACTTTGAATCACGGAACAGCCAGCAGCAGTCACTGTCACGGTATAGTTACCGGGACCCAATCCTGTCACATCCTGGGTAACTGCTCCATTTGACCACAAATAGGTATATGCTGGCGCAGATCCATTCACAGTTATATAAACACTTCCATCCGCCAGGCCATTACAACTCACATCAAATACACTATCGATCTGAATTACCTGAGCAGGAACAGCAGTGATTGTAACAGAATCTATTAAAGTACAGGAATTATCATCTGTAACAGTGACAATGTAAAGTCCTGGAGCAAGATTCACTGCAGTCTGGTTGGTTTGACCATTAGACCACAAATAACTATACCCGGGAGTACCACCGTAAGGGAATACTTTCGCTGAACCGTTCGCAAGATTACAAGTTGCAGGATTAAAGTTTAAGGAATCCTGAAGTGCATCCGGTTCAGTTACAGTAAAGAATGCAGTATCACGACACACAAAATTATCGGCAACGATCAGTGAATAGTTACCGGCCTGAAGAGAAGAAATATCCTGTGTTATCTGACCATTCGACCATTGATAAGTATATGGAATAGTTCCTCCATTAACAGATACATAAATTCCACCATCACTTAAACCATTACATGAAACATTTACCAGCGAATCGAGTGTAATTTGAGGTGCTCCTGAAAGTGCCACAACATAACTGCTGACTTTTGTACAATTATTCAAATCAGTTATTGTGACAGTATAGGTGCCTGATGTTAAACCAGAAATTGTTGTTGTTATATCTCCGGTATTCCATAGCACATCATATGGTGCTGTTCCTCCGAATGGATAAACTGTAATCTCTCCGTTGGCACTTCCACATGCTTCCGGGGTAACTGAAGCAGAATCATTGAGGACTGAAGGCTGACTAATAATACCGGACAAAGTAGTTGTACAATTATTGAAGTCCCTTACCGTAACTGTATAAGTACCGGATACTACATTTGTGAGATCCTGAGTGATTGCACCACCTGTCCACAGATAAGTGTACGGAATAGTTCCTCCGGAAGGAGTGATATAAATTGCCCCATTATTTAAACCGAAACACGATACATTATCGACTGAATCAATAACAGCAGTTGGACCGCCAACTCCTGAAACCGTAGCTGTATTAATAAGTGTACACCCGTTATTATCGGTGACAGTGACAGTATAGGTACCTGCTGCAAGATTGCTTATGGTTGCTGTGCCGGCACCGGTGTTCCATAAATAAGTGTATGGATTAGTACCTCCAAATGCAACTGTAGTAATGGCTCCATTTGAGAGTCCGCATGTCGCATTAGTTACAATCATTGAATCCTGCAGTTGTGTAGGCTGTGTTATTGTTCCGCTGAATATAACAATACAATTGTTAAAGTCGGTTATGGTTACTGTGTAAGTTCCTGCTCCAACATTTGTCAGATCCTGAGTTAAAGCACCATTAGACCAAAGATAAGTGTATGGGTTTGTGCCACCTGTGACGGTAATAAATATGCCACCGGTAGTTCCGCCAAAGCATCTTACATTACGAATAGAATCGACTGCAACGACAGGTCCTCCTGTACTGCTGATATTAGCAAAATCCACTTTAGTACATCCGAAACCATCGGTAACGGTAACAGTGTAAGTTCCTGCAACAAGATTAAAAATTGTGTTGGTTGTCTGACCATTACTCCAAAGCACTGTATAAGGAGGTGTGCCTCCATAGGGGAATACGGTTGCATTTCCTGTAGGAGCACCGCAATTTGCAGAAGCCACCTGAATAGAATCATTCAGCGCAGGTGATTGACCGATTGTTGCAGATAATGTAGAAGAACAAGAATTTGTATCGGTAATGGTAACTGTATATGTACCGGCAATGACATTGAGCAAATCCTGAGTTAATGCACCATTCGACCACAGATAAGAAAACGGAGTGGCACTACCTGAAACTGAAATGAAAATTGCACCGGTACTTGCACCATTGCACCTAACGTTTCTAACTGAATCAATTACACCAACAGGTCCACTGATATTTCCCACAACTGCAACAGCTGATTTAGTACACAAATTAGCATCTCTAACAGTCACGGTATAACTACCGGCTGCAAGTGAATTAATGGTGGCGGTTGTTTGACCATTACTCCATAAATAAGTATAAGTTCCTGCACCGCCTGAGGGTGTTACTGTAGCACTACCATTTGCCAATCCGCATGTGGCACTATTAGTTGAGACCGGAGCAAGTAAAGCTGAAGGTTGAGAAACGGTTGAGTCAGCAACGGAAGTGCATAGATTAGCATCTGTTACAGTGACTGTATAATTGCCGGCTAACACATTTGTAATATCCTGGGTAAGGGCACCATTCGACCACAGATATGTAAAAGGAGCTAATCCACCATTCACAGAGATGTAAACTGCTCCGGTGGCATTTCCATTACAATTAACGTTACGAACTGAATCTATCACAGCAACAGGTAATCCTATTGCACTTACCGTGGTTGTTCTGATTTTACTACACAGCCTGGCATCTCTGACAGTTACTGTGTATGTACCTGAAGCAAGATTGCTTAAAGAGGATGTTGTTGCGCCGGTATTCCATAAGTAGGTATATGGTGATGTTCCTCCAAAAGGAAACACTGCAATTGATCCATTATTCTGTCCGCAAGTTGGAGATGTTACCTGGACAGAATCATTTAAAGCTAGTGGCTGAGTAACTGTTCCGGAAGCAGTAGCTGTGCAGCCATTGGCATCAGTAGCAGTAACAGTATAAGTTCCCGCAATCACATTGACTAAATCGAAAGTTACTGCACCATTCGACCATAATGCAGTTCTTGGTGCGGTACCTCCTAATATTGAAATATACACTGCACCGGTCGCTCCTCCAAAACATGAAACATTTCTGATTGAATCTACAACCACAGATGGTCCGGTAGCATTTGCAATAGTCACAGTTCTTGTTTTGACACAAAGATTAAAATCACGTATAGTAGCAGTATAAACACCGGGAGTTAATCCGGATATTGAGGAGGTTGTTTGTCCGCTATTCCATAAATATGTGTAAGGTGCTGTTCCTCCATAGGAAAAAATTGTTGCAGATCCGTTTGCTACACCACAGGTAGCTGGCGAAAATTGGACTGAATCGGCTAACACAGCAGGCTGCGTAATAGTAGTATCAAATATTGCCTGACAAGAACTAAAATCGGTAACTGTAACAGTATAGGTTCCTGCTACAACATTATTTATGTCTTGCGTGACAGCACCGTTCGACCATAAATAAGTATATGGTGACAATCCGCCACTCACACTTATGAATACTCCACCAGTTGCAGTTCCGCTGCATCGGGCATTGCGAACAGAATCAGCCACAATAACAGGAGCTCCGATATTGCTGACATTCACAGACCTTTGTTTGGTACATAAATTTGCATCAGTTACAGTAACACTGTAAACAGCCGCACTGAGTCCGGAAATAGTTTGTGTCGTTTGAGCGGTATTCCACAGATAAGTATATGGGCCCGTGCCTGCAAAAGGAAAAATGGTAATACTTCCATTCGTACTTCCACAAGTAGCATTAGTTACCTGAACAGAATCGTTCAATGCAAGTGGTTGTGTTACGATAGCACTTTGCGTGGATGAACATAAATTCGCATCTCTAACTGTAACAGTGTATGTTCCTGCAACTACATTGCTGATATCTTGTGTGATAGCACCATTCGACCATAAATAAGTATAAGGACTAACACCACCACTCGCAGAAATAAACACACCGCCGGTTGCTCCGCCATTACAACGAACAGCTCGAACAGAATCGACAGCAATGATTGGTGAACCGGTGTTTAAAACTGTAGAAGTTCGTTGACGCGTACAAAGATTGGCATCGGTAATGGTTACAGTATGACTGCCTGCTGCTAATGATGAAATAGTTGCAGTAGTCTGCGTATTACTCCAAAGGTAGGTATAAGGCGATGTACCATTGTATGGAAAAACAGTAATGCTTCCATTATTTGATCCACAAGTTGCATTAGTTACCTGAACAGAATCGTTCAGTGCAACTGGTTGTGTTACGATAGCACTTTGCGTGGATGAACATAAATTCGCATCTCTAACCGTAACAGTATATGTTCCTGCAACAACATTGTTGATATCTTGTGTGATAGCACCATTCGACCATAAATAGGTGTAAGGTGTAACACCACCGCTTGCAGAAATAAACACACCGCCGGTTGCTCCGCCATTACAACGAACAGCACGAACGGAATCTACTGCAATGACAGGTGATCCGGTGTTTAAAACCGTAGATGTACGTTGACGGGTACACAGATTGGCATCGGTAATAGTTACGGTATAACTGCCTGCTGCCAATGATGAGATAGTTGCAGTAGTCTGCGTATTACTCCAAAGGTAGGTATATGGCGATGTCCCGTTGTATGGAAAAACAGTAATGCTTCCATTATTTAATCCACAAGTTGCATTGGTTACCTGAACAGAATCGTTCAATGCAACTGGTTGTGTTACGATTGCGCTCTGCGTGGATGAACATAAATTAGCATCTCTAACTGTAACAGTGTAAGTTCCTGCAACAACATTGCTGATGTCTTGTGTGATTGCACCATTCGACCAAATATAAGTATAAGGAGAGACACCACCGCTTGCAGAAATAAACACGCCTCCGGTTGCTCCGCCATTACAGCGAACGGCACGAACCGAATCAACAGCAATAACAGGTGATCCGGTGTTAATTACTGTGGATGTACGTTGACGGGTACAAAGATTGGCATCGGTGATAGTTACAGTATAACTGCCTGCTGCCAATGATGAAATAGTTGAAGAAGTCTGAGCATTGCTCCACAGGTAGGTATATGGTGATGTACCATTGTATGGAAAAACAGTGATACTTCCATTATTTAAACCACATGTAGCATTTGTCACCTGAACAGAATCGTTCAAGGCGACAGGTTGTGTCACAATAGCACTTTGCGTGGATGAACATAAGCTCGCATCCGTAACAGTTACGGTGTATGTTCCTGCTACAACATTACTGATGTCTTGAGTTATGGCACCATTCGACCATAAATAAGTATATGGTGTGACACCACCACTTGCAGAAATAAACACTCCACCGGTTGCTCCGCCATTACAGCGAACAGCACGAACGGAGTCGATAGCAATAACAGGTGATCCGGAATTCAGGACGGTGGCGGTACGCTGACGAGTACAAAGATTTGCATCGGTAATAGTTACTGTATAGGTTCCTGCAGTCAGCGATGAAATAGTTGCCGTGGTTTGGGTGTTACTCCATAGATAGGTATAAGGAGAAGTGCCATCATAAGGAAAAACAGTAATGCTTCCATTATTCAAGCCACAAGCGGCATTGGTAATCTGTACAGAATCATTGAGGGCAAGTGGCTCTGTGATGGTCACAGGTAATGTAGCAGTACATAGATCAGCATCTGTAACAGTAACTGTATAAGTTCCGGCTTGCAAACCATTAATATCATCAACTATTGCACCATTGGACCACAAATAATCGAAGGGTGCAGTACCATCCTGAACTGAAATAAAAATCGCACCTGTTGATCCACCATTACATAAAACATTTTGAACAGAATCAACAATAATTTGGGGAGGATCAATAGCATTGAGCTGAATAGTTTCAACATCAGTGCAACCAAGTGAATCTGTGATGGTACAGGTATAATTTCCTGCGAGAAGATTTGTTAGTGATGCATTGGTGCTTCCATCTGACCATAAATAGGTAACCGGACCAGTCCCGCCGGTAAATGTTGTATTCAACTCACCATTTGCAGTTGCACATGTTGCTTCCTGCTGTGTTATTGACAACTCCAGTAAATCGGGTTCGGTAATTACAAACGATTGCGTTGCAGTACACAAGGAAAGATCTGTAATTGTAACAGTATATGTACCGGCAATAAGGTTAGTTACATCTTGTGTAATTGCTCCATTAGACCATTGATATAATACAACAGGGATCGCAGCAAAAACATCAATGTAAATTGCACCATCATTGCCACCATTACAAGAAACATTAAAGACCGAATCAGTAACAATCTGACAAGCACCTAAAGCATTCTGTACAACAGTATCAGCAACAATTGAACAACCACTATTATCTGTTATGGTTACTGTGAAAGTCCCAGGAAGTAATCCCGTCAATCCGGAAGTAATATCACTGGTCGACCATAAAAAACTATAACCGCCGGTGCCTCCGGTTGGAGTACATGTGATTTCACCATTTGGAGCTCCATTGGCATCTGTCACAGCAAAATTCGGCCGTATAATTTCAGGTTCGGTAATGACAGTATCCACTTGAGCTGGACAGTTGTTAACGTCTGTTAAATTCAACAAGTAAGTTCCCGGTCCAAGAGAATCAATATCTTCACTTAATTCACCATTTGACCAACCATACACATATGGACCAAGTCCACCAACGACTTCCAATGAAATTGATCCATCATCAAAAGAAAAACATGTGACATTAGAAACTGAAACGACATTAATATTTATTGGAGGTGGCTGTAAAACTTCAACAGAATCAACAACTGTATCCTGTGCAGCATCAATCACAGTAACCACATATACTCCTGCACCGATAGCTGCTAAGTCTTCTGTGGTTTCACCATTTGACCAAAGTATGTTAAATGGCAATGCTCCACCAGTAATTTCCATGTTAATAGATGCATCTGTGGCACCATTGCATGAAACAGCAAAGCCATTGTAATCACTTAATGAAAAAGTTAATGTAAAACTTGCTGCGTTACTAGCAACCGGTACATCTGGTTTTGGATTTGCTTGAACTGCAACACTAAAAAAAAGTGCTAACATGCAACAAACTGTTGCAGCAAGTATTCTTATCCTGATGTTAAAATTGTGATAAAACTTAATAGGGTAATAAAAACTCATTTATAGTGATAGCTTTTTCCGGTGACCTGAGATGTGAATGGTGCAAATTTCGGCAAACAAAGGTACAAAATTAGACTGTAGAGGTCAATTTTAGAATGAAAATTACCAAAAATGCAAGTTAATCATTTGATTAACAAACGCTTACACAAAATAAAACAACAAGGATGTAATGTATTGATAATTAAATAGATCCGGTTAAAAATCCGGGCATAAATCCAAGAATCAAACTGAGAATTACAGTCAGCCAAAGCACTGCATTTTGGGAGTTACTGAACTGAATCTGAGTCGATTCACGATCGGCAGGTTGGAACATGGCAATGATAATGCGGAAATAATAGTACACACCGATCAGGGAACTCAGAACCCCAACCAAAACCAGCCAGGTATATCCGCTTTCAATAGCAGAAAGGAACACATAATATTTGGCGAAAAAGCCGGCAACCGGAGGTATCCCGGCAAGGGAAAGCATGGTTATTGTAATGAGGATGGCAGGAATTTTATTTACGCTGGAAAAGCCACGCAACGAATTTATCATTTCATTTCCGTTCGTTGTCATTGATACAAGTAACGTAAATATGCTTAAGGATCCGATTGCATATGCGGCAGTGTACAATAATAGAGCGCCATCTGAATTCTGATTCATTGCCACAATTGCCATAAGCATATAACCGGCATGTGAAATGCTGGAATAGGCAAGCATCCGTTTCAGACTTTTCTGGTAAACAGCAAGAATATTTCCGGCAAGCATACTTATTGCTGAGAAGATCGCCAGCATTGGAGCCCACCAATCGGCAATACCAGAGAAGCAGGTCATAAACAATCGCAAGAATGCAGCAAAGGCTGCAGTCTTTACCACTGTTGCCATGTATGCAGTTACAGGTGTTGGTGCTCCTTCATAAACATCGGGAGCCCAGAAATGAAATGGTGCAGCAGAAATTTTGAATGCGAGTCCAACTATCATCAATAGAAGTCCGCCATAAAACATTGCCGGTAGGTTCACCTTATTTGCGGAAACAAATCCTGCAAGTTCCTGCAAATTAAATGTACCTGTCACTCCATAAACTAATGCAATACCAAATAACAGAAATCCGGTTGCAAATGCACCTAGCATAAAATACTTGAATCCGGATTCATTCGACCGCAACTCCATTTTATTGGATGCAGCCATAATGTACATGGCAATTGAAAGAATTTCAATTCCTAAGAATAACATGGTTAAATCAGCAAAACTGACCATTACCACAGCACCTGCTAATGAAAAGCTGATGAGTGCTGTATAATCAGCCTCATGTTCATGGTTACGGAGATATGCAGGATTTAATAAAAACCAAATGAAAGTTGTACCAATTAGTACCATTGAAAAAGCAATGGCATAATTGTCCATGAACATCATATCATGGAAATAACGAATGTTACTCCCCCACTCCATTGCACAAAGCACCAGACCTGCAGCAAGTCCGGTTAATGCCAATGGATAAAGCACTTTCCGGAATCTCAGGATTTCCGACAACATGGCTATGACGCCAATTATGGTAAGTGCTATTAGGATATTCATTACTGACAGTTATAATTTTACATGGATACAACACCGGCCTTTGCAAGAATTGCCGATAATGATGGTCCGGCAATATCTAATAACGGCTTTGGATATACGCCATTAACAATGACTAGTGCAACTATGATATACAGAAGTATTTTTTCGTTTGATGTCAATGCTCTGAACGACTTTGAAGCTTCACCGGCTTCTCCCAACATAATTCGTTGATAAGCTCTTAACATATAAACAGCTCCAAAGATGACTGTAAGTCCGGCAAATAATGCCAGCCATCCACTATATTGGAACACTCCATTTAAGAGCATGAACTCACCAACAAATCCATTCGTCAAAGGCAATGCAACACTTCCTAACAAAATGATGGTAAATGTGATTGCAAACGGAGACGATACATGAGCAATTCCGCCCATATCTTTCATTTCACGATTACCATACCGATCAATTAAAATATCGGCAATAAAGAAGAGTCCGACCGCATTAACACCATGACTCAACATTTGGAATACGGCGCCTTGCATGCCCATCATATTCATCGAAAATATTCCGGCAGCAATCAAACCAACGTGAGCAATACTTGAATAAGCTATTAATCGCTTGAAATCTTTTTGTGCAATCGCCATTGCAGAAGCATAAACAATTCCTACAACTGACAGTCCCATCGCTAACCATGCCCACTCTGCAATTCCGGCCGGGATCACAGGAACCATCCAGCGAATGATTCCATAAAGACCCATTTTCAACATGATACCTGAAAGTAACATGGTACCCTGAGTTGGTGCGTTGGTGTAGGTATCAGGCTGCCATGTGTGTAATGGGAAGATTGGAATTTTAATTGCAAACGCCAGGAAGAAGCCCCAGAATATCCATCCTTGTTGTGATGGTGTTAATGCAAGGTCATAGAAACTATCCAGACTAAAAGTATGTGGTAATGGCGTTTGAAGATAGAGATATATCAAGGCCACCAGCATGAACAAACTTCCCGATAAGGTATAAATGAAAAATTTCAGTGTGATACGGATTCTGTCGGCACCACCCCAAAGAAGGCAAATAAACCAAATTGGCAACAGTGCAAGTTCCCAGAAAATATAAAATAAAAATCCATCCAATGATGTGAATACACCAACCAGTGCAAACTGCATCAGAAATATCAGACTGTAGAAATTTTTGAAATCAACAATATCACGATCGAATGTGGAGAATATGATAATCGGCACCAGTACGTTGGTCAGCAATACCATCAGCAGGCTCAATCCATCCATACCAACTTTAAAGCTGATCCCCATGCTTTCAACCCACCACTTATCAAAAACAAACTGCATTCCGCCGTTCGGATCAAACATGGTAGCATGCCAGATTGTTGCGGCTAATGGTAAAAACGAAAGCAGCAATGCAACACGTGCAGCCGACTTTTTATCAGATACCATCCGAATCAAAAGCATTCCCACCAGGGGTAATAAGATCATCAATAATGATAACATGCCTTTGTCAGATAATCATTTTAAATACGAACATAAGAATAACCGCAATTACCATTGCAATAATATATAAACCAATGTGGCCCGATTGCACAAGTCTGAGTACACCGGAAGCACCATTAGTGAGATAACCAAATGAGTTTACAATTCGATCGATAAATCCTTTTTCAATCCAGTTGTAAGAAAACGACGATAATACATTGAGTGGCTTTGTGATGAATGTGTTGTAGAACTCATCGACATAAAATTTGTTGGCCAACACATTTTGAAATCCTGTCACCAGATGATCAGCTTTAGGGACATGTGCATCTTTAACATATTTATTGTAGACTAAATAAATGATTACGATCAACAACACCATTGAAGAGCCTATCAATGTATATTCAAATGTATGTGATGCATGACCATGGGCATACAGATCGGCCCATCCTGTCACGGGCTCCAGAAAATTATTAAGGAAATGCGGCATGTGGAAAATTTCAGGCATACCAAGGAAACCACCAACTGTACTCAACACAGCAAGAACCATCAATGGTATTGTCATTGATATTGGCGACTCATGTAAATGTTCCTGTTGATGTTTACTGCCTCTGAATTCACCATGAAAAGTAAGGTAATACAAACGGAACATGTACACAGCAGTTAGTATGGCTGAAATTGCTAAAATTCCAAATATCAAATAAGAGTGTGTCCATGCACCGGCAAGAATTTCATCTTTTGAGAAGAAACCTGCAAAAGGTGGAGCTCCCGCAATTGCAAGCGTACCTATCAAGAAAGTTAAATGCGTTACCGGTAATGCTTTTTTCAAGCCACCCATTTTACGAATATCCTGCTCGCCACCCATAGCATGGATTACGCTTCCTGCACACAGGAATAAAAGCGCTTTAAAGAATGCATGCGTTACCACATGGAAAAGTGCTGTGGTATAATCACCTACTCCAAGAGCAACAAACATAAATCCTAACTGACTTACGGTAGAATATGCGAGTACTTTCTTTATATCATTTTGCTTCAGGCCAATTAATCCGGCCATCAATGCTGTCAATAATCCCACAAAAGCAACGATTTCGGAACTGAATGGAGCCATTACATAAAGTACATTCGACCTCACCACCATATAAATACCGGCTGTTACCATCGTTGCTGCATGGATCAATGCTGAAACAGGAGTTGGTCCTGCCATTGCATCGGGCAACCAGGTATATAATGGTATTTGAGCACTTTTACCCATAGCACCAACAAAGAGCAATAAGGTAATTGCAGTCAACACCGGTTGATCAAATGTCATTTGACGAGCGCCGGCAAAAACAGTATCGTATTCCAAAGAACCGAATGTCTGGAAAATAAGGAACATACCCAGCAGGAAGCCCAGATCTCCAATACGATTCATGATGAATGCTTTCTTTGCAGCATCGTTATATGCATTGTTCTTAAACCAGAAACCAATCAACAGGTAAGAGCAAAGACCAACACCTTCCCAACCTACGAACATGAGCACGTAGCTTGAGCCAAGCACTAGCAACAACATAAAAAACACGAACAGATTCAGATATGCAAAATATCGTGCATAATCTTCTTCTTCATGCATGTAGCCAATAGAATAAACATGAATTAAAAAGCCAACTCCGGTAATAACCAGTAACATAACAATTGAAAGTCTGTCAACCAGAAAACCAAAGTCAAGTGTAAATGAACCGGCTGAAAGCCATTCAAAATAATCGGCTTTAATCACCACATTGGGATCAGCCATTAACGTTCCGAATGCGCCAATGGAAATGATAAAACTTCCAAGCACAGACAAGGAAGCAATCCAGCCACTTACAGAACGGGGCACGTTTTTATTTCCGATCCCATTGATCAGAAATCCAAGTAGCGGTAGGATTGGTATTAACCAGATTAAATTAGTCACTTCAGTTTTATTACCAGAAGAAATGGCATTACCATTTCAATTTATTTAAAATATCGATATCAACACTTTTCACATTTCTGTAGATCATAACCAGAATGGCTAAACCGACAGCAACTTCGGCAGCAGCAACAGCCATAATAAAGAATACCATTACCTGACCACCCGGATCGGAATGCATGGTTGAAAATGCTACCAACAACAAATTTACGGCATTCAGCATAAGCTCAATACACATAAAAATAATGATGGTATTTCTTCTGAACATTACACCCATTACGCCAATGGCAAACAGTATTGCTGCCAGCATGACATAATTATTAATGTGTACCAATTCAAGTATGGAAGATCCCATCAGTCAAGTTCTTTTTTTCCGATCATGGTTGCACCAATCATTGCGGTCAGAAACAACAATGCTGATACTTCGAAAGGCAACATATATTTATCATAAAGCACCATTCCAAGATTTTTCACCATCCCTACCTGAGAATCAGGAGATGCGGATAATTGCAAACCGTCGGTACTTTTGAGCACACTAACTAATACTAGTAATAAGAGACCACCGGAAACTACAGCTGCTATTTTACCTGCAGAGGTCTTATGAGGCTCCGATTCGGCATTCAAATTCAATAACATGATTACGAAAAGGAACAAAACCATGATAGCTCCGGCATATACAATAATATGTACTGCGGCCAGAAACTGAGCATTCAGCAAAATGTAATGACCTGCAATGGTAAAGAAGCAGAAAATCAGGGATAGCACGCTGTGCACAGGCTTTCGCGAGAACACCACCATCATCGCACTGAAGATGGAGAGAAAGGCAAGGACAAAGAAGGCAATTTTAGACATTTAGTATCAGCCTGATTTCTACAATATTGTTTTGTTTCAATCCGGGTGCGAAAATAGGAATTACACCCGACTCCTTAAAATAATAATTAATTTTTACGATGAGCTTTTAAGCGACCGGAAATATCGACCCGTTTATCGGCTTCAACCGGCTCCACCAATTTATCTTTACCAAAGATGAATCCCTGGCGTTCATAACCTGAATGCACAATTTTGTCGGTCAGGAAGATAGCTTCCTTAGGGCAAGCTTCTTCGCACAATCCGCAGAAGATGCATCTCAGCATATTGATCTCATAAACAGAGGCGTACTTCTCTTCCCGATACAATTTCTCTTCACCGGGTTTTCTTTCAGCGGCAGTCATAGTAATGGCTTCTGCGGGACAAGCCACAGCGCATAATCCACATGCCGTACAGTTCTCCCGTCCCTGTTCATCACGCTTCAAAACATGGTGTCCCCGGTAAACCGGGGTAAACTGGCGCTGCACTTCCGGGTAACTGATTGTAGTCTTTTTGCGGAAGAAGTGCTTGAAAGTAATGAATAGTCCACCCAGAATGGCCGGCAAATACAGACGCTCTGCCAGACTCATCTCTTTCCTGACTACTACTTTCGATCTATTGGTTAATTGCATCGTTGAGCTCATTAATTAATGGATGTGTTCCAAAGGTCGTATTTGAATAATAATACAACTGCAGTAATTACTATGTTAAGAACGGCAAGTGGAATAAGTATTTTCCAGCCCAGCCTCATTAATTGGTCATAACGGAATCTTGGGATCGTCCAGCGAACCCACATAAAGAAGAATATAAAGAAGAATATTTTACCGAACATCAGCACAGTACCCAGAATTGCGGTTAAATTGTGCGATAATCCAAGACTATTCAAGAACGGGAAATTATAACCTCCAAAATATAAACATACAATGATTGCAGATGAAATAAACATATTGATATACTCAGCAAACAAATAGAAACCAAGTTTCATACTTGAATACTCGGTGTGGTAACCACCAACTAATTCCGTTTCACATTCAGGTAAGTCGAATGGTGTGCGGTTGGTTTCTGCGAAAGCACAAATCAGGAATAATAAGAATCCTAATGGCTGCACAAAAACATTCCAGTGGGCTCCGGGCTGACTTTCTACAATTTCTCTGATACTTAATGTTCCTGTCATCATTACCAAAGCAATAATCGACATTCCCATTGCAAGCTCATAACTGATCATTTGTGATGATGCTCTTAATGCTCCCAATAAAGAGAACTTATTATTTGAAGCCCATCCTCCTATCATAATTCCATATACCCCAATTGAAACTACACCAAAAACATAAAGGATTCCAATATTTACATCGGTGATTTGCATTACGAATTCTTTGCCATTAATAATCAAAGAACTACCCCATGGTATGACCACACTGGTCATACATGCTGTGAGCATGGCAATAGAAGGTCCTAAAATAAACAAGGCTTTATCGGCATGTGTAGGAATAATTTCTTCCTTCATGAACATCTTCACACCATCGGCTAAAGGCTGCAGCAATCCGAATGGTCCCGCCCGATTAGGACCAATACGATCCTGAAAGAAGGCAGCAACTTTACGTTCTGCGTAAGTTGAGTACATGGCAATAACCAATGACACACCAAAAACACCCAGAACAAATACAATCTTAAAAATTAAATCAGCGGTCTCCATATAATTTCCGGTTACTTATTATCCTGGTGTGCCTTTTCGGCGATGTTTTTTTGTTTCGACACATCAATCTTCAACTGACGTAATGATTCATAATGATTTTGAGATATCACCGAATGTCTGTCGATTTTGCGTGGACCTTCAATTTTCCAGTCACTAACTTCTTTTTTATCGAATCGGCATTCATTACAAATCCATGATTCGAGTTCTCCATAAGTATCTTTACGACCTGTCACACGAAGAACTTCATTATTGCTCATCCAAAGAGCAACTTTACCATCACACTTTTTACAATCACGATGAGCGTCCATTGGTTTGGTAAACCAAACACGACTTTTAAATCGGAAGGTTTTATCGGTTAGTGCGCCTACAGGACAAACATCGATCATATTTCCTGAAAAATCGTTGTCTACTGAATTCTGAATGTAAGTACTGATTTCAGAAACATCACCACGATTTAAAACACCATGCACCCTGCCATCGCATAATTGATTGGCAACTTTTACACACCGGTAGCATAAAATGCAGCGGGTCATGTGCAATTTTATTTTATCGCCAATATCAATCTTATCGAACTCGCGTCTTTTAAATTCATAACGCGATTTTGCTAAACCATTTTCATAACTCAAATCCTGCAAATGACATTCACCGGCCTGATCACAAATAGGACAATCGAGTGGATGATTGATCAACAAAAATTCCACCACGCCATTTCTTGCTTCCAGCAAATCGGGAGCAGTACGATTTTGAACAACCATTCCATCCATGACCGGAGTGCGGCAGGAGGCAACCGGTTTTGGCATTGGCCTTGGGTCTTTTGCAGAACCCTGGGTAACCTTCACAATACAGGTTCTGCAATATCCGCCGCTTGTTTCCAGCTTTGAATAATAACACATTGCCGGAGGAACAACATCTCCCCCAATCATTCGTGCAGCCTGCAAGATGGTTGTTCCATCAGGCACTTCAATTTCAATATTATCGATTGTTACTTTAGGCATTGCTATAACTTTTTACATTATTAATCATTCCACTCAGCTTACCGGCTGAAGGTTATTTAATCTGTAATAATGTTTAATATCTTTTATCTTTTCAGGATTCCTGACATAATCTTCGAATTCACTTCTGAAGTGACGAATAGCACTTGCAACGGGCCAGGCAGCAGCATCACCTAAAGGACAAATTGTTTTGCCTTCAATCTTCGATTGAATATCCCACAACAAATCGATGTCCTTTAAAGTAGCATGACCATCCATGAATTTATGGAGAATTTTCTCCATCCATCCTGTTCCTTCTCTGCATGGGCTACACTGACCACAACTTTCGTGATGATAGAACCTTGTGAAGTTCCACAGATTTTTCACAATGCTGGTATCTTCATCCATCACAATAAAACCTCCGGAGCCTAACATGGTACCGCCGGCAAAGCCACCTTCCGATAACGATTCATACGACATCAGCCGAGGTTCACCGGTTGGAGTTTTTAAAATCATTTCGCCGGGTAAAATCGGAACTGAAGAACCACCGGCAACAACTGCTTTTAGCTTCTTACCATTCCGGATTCCTCCGCAATATTTATCTGAATAAATAAATTCTTCAACAGGAACGCCGAGTTCAATTTCATATACACCCGGTTTGTTAATATGACCACAGGCAGAAATTAATTTTGTGCCGGTACTTTTTCCAATTCCAATTTTAGCATACTCATCACCACTCATATTTATAATGTGTGGAACAGCAGCAATGGTCTCGACATTATTCACTACTGTTGGGGACTGCCATAAACCTTTAACAGCAGGAAACGGTGGTTTAATTCTTGGATTTCCTCTCTTACCTTCGAGAGATTCCAACAAAGCAGTTTCTTCACCACAAATGTAAGCTCCTCCTCCCGGATGAACATACAAATCGAGTGAATAACCTGTTCCCAAAATATTCTTACCCAGAAAACCTGCTTCATATGCTTCGGCAATTGCTTCTTCCAAGATGTGATAAACATAAAGCATTTCACCGCGAATATAAATGTACGCAGTATTTGCTCCGAGTGCATAACTGGAAACAATCATTCCTTCAACCAATGAATGTGGAATGTGTGACATCAGGTAACGATCTTTAAAAGTACCCGGCTCACTTTCATCGGCATTACAAACCAGGTATCTTGGAACTCCATCCGGCTTAGCCAGGAAACTCCATTTCATTCCGGTTGGGAAACCTGCACCACCGCGACCACGAAGACCAGATTTTTTTACCTCTTCAGTAACCTCATCAGGCTTCATTGTTTTAAGTGCTTTTTCAAGTGCACTGTAACCACCTTTTTCACGAAACGCTTTTATTCCGCGAATACCGGGAGTATTTATATGTTCAAGCAATAATTGACGACTCATGTTCAGGCTTTGATCTTGTCTTTCGACCAGTGAGAAATGGTACCTTCTGTATTATTCTTGTAATGATCGATAACTTCATCAACCTTCTCACAAGTTAAATGCTCATGATATGTTTGTCCAATTTGCATCATTGGGGCTGTTCCGCAGGATGCCAGACATTCAACCGTTTTAAGAGTGAAAACACCATCTGCAGTTGTTTGTCCTTCTTTAATATTCAGTTTCTTTTCGAGATACTTAACAATATCTTCTGCGCCAAGCAACCAACAGGGACCTGTACGGCAGACTTCGATAACACAACGGCCAACAGGCTTCAGATTAAACATCGAATAAAACGATGCTACTTCATAAACTTCGATTGACTGAATATTCAATATTTCAGCAACCTTGTCCATTACAGGTGCACTTAACCAACCACCAAATTCTGCCTGAGCTATGTGAAGCAAAGGAAGCAGTGCCGATTTCTGACGACCATCAGGATAGCGACGGATGATTTTTTGAATCAATGCACTTGCATCATCAGAAAAAACCACCTCAGATTTATCTTTATACATTAACTAAAATTTAATTCTTAGTTTTTATTCTTTATTACTACTGTTTAAAAGAATCAGATTCCTTTCTCAGGCATCCAATTCTCCGGCAATTACATTTAATGAACTCAGGGTCAGAATTGCATCAGATAACATGTTTCCTCTTATCATATCAGCATAAGCCTGATAGTAAATGAAACAGGGTCTTCTGAAATGGAGCCTGTATGGATTTCTACCGCCATCACTAACCAGGTAAAATCCTAATTCACCATTAGCACCTTCAACTGCATGGTAGACTTCCCCTTTGGGAATATCGGTTTCGCCCATTACAATTTTAAAATGCCAGATCAAACCTTCCATGGTATTGTACACGTCCTCTTTGGGAGGAAGATAAAATTCCGGTACATCGGCATGGAAAGTAGTTTTATCACTAATCTTATCTAATTTTTCAATTGCCTGACGGATGATCGACAAACTCTCCCACATTTCCTGTTGACGAACCATAAATCGGTCATAAGTATCACCATTGGTACCAACAGGAATTGCAAATTCGAAATCTTCATACGAAGAATAAGGAGTCATTACTCGAACATCATAGTCGAGGCCGGCTGCTCTTAAATTGGGACCGGTGAAGCTGTATGACAATGCTTCTTCAACACTAATTGGACCTGCACCGATGGTACGATCCATAAAAATGCGGTTTCTCACCAGCAAATTTTCAAACTCCTTCAGTACGCCGGGGAATTCTTTCAGGAACTTATCTATTTTCTCCCATGCAGCATCATTGAAATTTCTTTCGAATCCGCCAATTCTACCGATATTAGTAGTCAATCGGGCACCACAAATTTCTTCGTAAATCTCGTAAATTTTCTCACGTTCCTGAAACAGGTATACGAAGCCCGTTAGTGCTCCTGAATCGACACCAATAACTGCATTGCACACAATGTGATCGGCAATACGAGCCAATTCCATAATGATCACACGCATGTACTCAACTCTTTTTGGCAACTGAACACCAATAAGTTTTTCCACTGTCATGTGCCATCCCATGTTATTGATAGGAGATGAACAATAGTTGAGGCGGTCAGTTATAGGAGTAATCTGATAATAAGGACGTCGCTCTGCTAACTTCTCAAAGGCACGATGGATATAGCCAATAGTTGGTTCTGACTCAACAATGATCTCACCATCCATTTTAAGAATATTCTGAAAAATTCCGTGTGTTGCAGGATGTGTAGGCCCAAGATTCAGAATAGTATATTCCTTCTCCTGAACGGCGGCTCTTTCGGGAGCATTTGGATGTAACTTGGTATTTTCTGACATGCGAATTAGCTGTTGATTGGTTATCTCCCGAACATGGCGTCATCCTTATCCTTACGGAATGGATCTTCGAGTGGAAATTCTTTTCTCAATGGCCAGCCTTCCAGACTATCCATGTTTAATATTCTTCTCAGGTCGGGGTGACCGGTAAAACGGAATCCGAAGAAATCGTATGCTTCCCGTTCCATCCAGTTGGCACCTTTATAAATATCTGTTAAAGTTGGAAATACCGGTGGATCTTCATTGGTGAATGCTTTCAAACGAATTCTGAAATTCGTAGTGAAGCTATGCAAATGATACACCATAGCAAACTTTTGTGGTGCATCTGGATAATGCATCCCACAGCAACTGGTAAGAAAACGAAATGAAAAAGAAGGTTCATTATAGAGATAACGAACTACATCTTTAATCGAACCATGAGCGATAGTTATTGTCAGAAAATCATAGGGATGATCGACGGCTACCACTTTACCCGGGAACTGTTGCTCCAGGGCATCAATAATTGTTTGAGATTCCAGTGTTGCCATAATCAGGAAATACCGTAGGATGCTAACATATTTTTATACTCCTCTGAATCGCGTCTGCGAAGGGATTCATTTTGTACCAGCTCCTGAATTTTCAGTACGCCATCTAAAATTTGTTCAGGACGCGGAGGACAACCAGGCACATATACATCAACAGGAATAATGCGATCAATTCCCTGAAGTACACTGTATGTATCGAATATACCACCACTGCTTGCACAGGCACCAACCGACAAAACCCAACGTGGCTCTGCCATTTGCTCGTACACCTGACGTAAAACAGGTCCCATTTTCTTTGCAATTGTTCCCATTACCATGAGCAAGTCTGCCTGCCGTGGAGAAAAACTCATTCGCTCAGATCCGAAACGTGCCAGGTCATAGTGCGCACCCATTGTCGCCATGAATTCAATTCCACAACATGATGTTGCGAAAGGAAGTGGCCACAATGAATTTTTTCTTGCCATACCTACTGCTTTATCGAGACTGGTAGCAAAAAATCCGGGGCCTTCGAATCCAGCAGGGGCTTTTGTTATTTCAACCATTTTAATTGTTCTTTATTATATAACGTTCCTGGTAACTGCTTGTTAAATTATTCCCACTTTAAAGCGCCTTTGCGCACGATGTAAAGAAATCCCAGCATGAACAGGGAAATAAATAAGATCATTTCGAGAAACCCATAAAGACCGAGATCAAGGAAATTTACTGCCCATGGGTACATGAAAATTACTTCCACATCAAACAATACAAATAAGATGGCAACCAAAAGATATTTAATATTGAAAGGAAGGCGTGAATTACCCTGTGATTCAATACCACACTCGAAAGTATCGAGCTTTATTGCAGACTTTCTTTGAGGACCCAGTAAATGGGTGACAAAAATCGTCGTTAATACAAATCCGATTGCAACCACAAACATGATGGCCATCGGAAGGTAATCGGCTGGTACACTGAGTAAATGCATAATGATTCGCAATTTTAGAAGCCCGAATTTTATTACAGGCTGACTTTAAGCGGCAAAATTACGTTTTTTTAATACGGAAACACGCTTTTTTTAGCAGGATATTAACAATTCGGCGATTAAAATGTTTGGAATTTTCCGGCTATTGAAAACTTTACTTCAGATTCGCTTGTTATTTCTTTACATTTGTCAGGACAAGAATTTTTCTTGTTGATTATTAGCCATTTACAATTCAAAATAGCTTGCGCTGAAGAATAACTTCAGATTTTAGATATGTCGAAAAAGACTTTAATTATTGGTTCCGGACTGGGTGCTTTGGCAACGGCATTGCGATTGACCTCAAAAGGTTATGAAGTTACTATTCTTGAAAAGTATCATCGTGCTGGCGGACGGCTAAATTTGCTGGAAAAAGATGGCTTTACATTTGACATGGGACCGTCCTTTTTTTCAATGAGTTATGAATTTACAGAACTTTTTAAATCGTGTGGAGTTGATAACCCACTTAAATTGAATGAATTAAATCCCCTATACGCTGTTTTTTTTGAGAACCGCACCATTCCTTTCCTGATTCATAAGGATTTGAAAAAACTGGAAGCAGAATTTGCAGGAATTGAATCGAATCTGGCTCAAAAAGTAGAAAAATACCTGAATGCAGCCGGTAAAATGTTTCATGATACCGAAGACATAGTTATTAAACAAAATTTTACCAGTAAGTTCCACTATTACACGCAGTTAGCGAGAGTTCCATGGAAGCATGCCCCAAAGATGTTCCGATCCATGTGGACCGAGCTGGAGCAGAATTTTGAATCTAAAGAAGTCAAAGTGATCTTTTCATTAGTGGCATTTTTTCTGGGTTCAACCCCATTTCAAACGCCCGCTGTTTACAGTCTGCTGAATTATACCGAATTGAAACATGATGGCTACTGGAATGTGCAGGGTGGCATGTACAAAATTGTAGAAAAAATTAAAGAATTATTAGAGGCGCGAGGTGTAAAATTTCATTTCAATACGGAAATTAAATCCGTCGAGACCGATAGCAGGGGAATAAAAGCATTCATTGATCAAAATGGGAAAAAATGGGATGCCGACATTTACGTGGCTAATGCCGATGCTGCATCATTCCGCGGGCAGGTACTGCAACGATCACAGTATTCACCGAAGAAACTGGATGCCATGGAATGGACACTCTCCCCTTTCACCATCTATCTTGGAATTAAAGGAAAGTTGAATAACATCCACCATCACAATTATTTTTTAGGTGAGAATTTTAAAGAATACGCCGACACCATCTTCAAAACAAGTGTTAGTCCCGATAAACCGTATTACTACGTAAATGTAAGTTCAAAATCGAATCCTGATTGTGCTCCTGAGGGATGTGAAAATTTATTTATTCTTTGTCCCGTACCCGATCTGAGACATAAACCCGATTGGTCCGATTCGCAACAATTAGCCGATACAATTATTTCGGATTTATCGAAACGTATCGGATTTGATTTGCATGCAAATACAATTTCGAAAACCATATTAAATCCTATTGACTGGCAGAATCAATTTAATTTGTATCGTGGAAGCGGATTAGGACTTGCACATGGATTAAATCAGATTGGTGGATTAAGACCTGCAAATAAAGATGAAAAATTTAATAATCTATATTATGTAGGTGCAAGCACTGTTCCAGGGACAGGCCTGCCTATTGTAGTTATAAGTTCCCGATTAGTCACAGAAAGAATAGAGCAAGATCATGCAACAGTATAACGACCTTTGTCTCGAACTTAGTACCATCATTACTCACCGGTACAGCACTTCTTTTACTAGAGGTATCAAAACACTGAATAAGCGTTTCCATAAACCTATTTACGCTGTTTATGGCTATGTGCGACTGGCCGATGAAATTGTAGATTCCTTTCATGACTTCAATAAAAAAGAATTGCTGGAAGAATTTAAAAAAAATACCTGGGAAGCAATCGATAATAAGATAAGTACGAACCCTATATTACATGCATTCCAGTTAATAGTTAATGAATATAAAATAGACCGCGAGCTGATAGTCTCTTTTCTCTATAGCATGGAACTTGATCTCGAGAAGAAATCATACGACGAAGCATTTTACGAAAAGTATATCTATGGCTCTGCAGAAGTGGTTGGCTTAATGTGCCTTCGTATTTTTTGTGAAGGGAATAATGAATTGTACAACAAACTTATTGAGCCGGCCCGACGTTTGGGCGCTGCCTTCCAGAAAGTAAATTTTTTACGCGATTTAAAAGCCGACTTCAAAGAACTTGGGAGAGTTTATTTTCCTGGAATAGATTTCAAGACCTTCGATAATGCAGTAAAGAAGCAAATTGAAAAAGATATTGATGCAGATTTCAAAGCTGCCTATCCGGGATTAATGCAACTGCCAAAAGATGTCCGTCCGGGAGTTTATACTGCTTTTATTTACTACAGAGAACTATTAAGTAAAATTGAAAAGGTTCCTGCCAGTGAGGTTATGAATACCCGCATCCGTGTGCCTGATGCCGAAAAAATGGTTTTGCTGCTAAGAACTTATACGAAGTTTGGATTTAGTATTTTTTAGTTACTGATTTTCTGCGCAGAAGGAAAATTCATTATTATGATAAATTTTAGATAGTATTCTGCTCAGAAAAACAAAACATCCATCCTAAGCAAGTGATGGATTTTGAATATTTAATTTATTCTGGTCACACGAATAAAATTCTGCTCAATATAATTATGCAGATTTCGCAATACAAATCTTTTTTTAAAACGGATTTAACAGATTTGTCAGATAAGGACAAGATTGTTCAGAGACAGAATTAAACTTTGATTTAACAATAAATTATTAAGTAGTTTGTACGCTATTTTTTATGCGGAATCAATCTAGTTCCTTGTCTTGTAAAATCCGTTTAATCTTGTTGTGAAAATTCGAGGATTATCATTAAAGTTTAAATCTTCATTGCAGAAACGAAAACATAATAAATAATTATTTTTTTGAACGCAGCTTTAGGGAGACGCGGAGAAATACGCTTGCGCGATGAGCAATAAAAAAACTCCCGGCGCAACAGTACCGGGAGTTACAGTAAGCAAAACAAAATTTTATCAGAAGGTAATGGTAATAGTACCTTTTTGTTCGAGTGGCATGGTGGGATTTGTATCGAAAGTTACACTTTCCGCTGCTTGCTTGGCTTTGGTTTGAAGGTAAGTGCTGGTTGTAGAAGTTCCTTCAATACCGGGAACAGCTTTAATAACATTACCATATTTGTTAATGGTAATTTCAACAACAACAACGCCTTTTTCCATGGTCAGATTATCGATTTTAGGTTGCTTTACCATTTTACGACCATTCATTACATACGTAACTCCTTTGGCACTTGTGGTGGTGGCTGTAGTAGTGCCTGAAGAAGCTGGGGCTGCACCGGCAGCAAACTGAATGGAGCTGACATCGGCAACTTTAAGTGTCATATCATTTCCTTTAAAGCTGAATTTTATGGCTCCATCATTAAGTGATTTCACTTCACCGTTCATAGTCTCACCCGATTTGAGTACCACTACATGCTGAGCACTCAACGTAGTTCCAAAGCCGGCAAAGAGCAGGCACACAAGTAATTTTTTCATTGGTTTTAGATTAGGTTTTAGAATGCAAATTTAAGTTAATCGGGAGTTAATTAGTGCACAAAATCAACCGATTCCTGACAATTTAATCAACAACCATGCCTCAAATAAATTGCTTAATTTTGCACCTTTCCACTCCACTTACCATCTATGAAAACCCTATACCGATATCTGGCCAATTATAAAAATCTGGTCTTTCTGGCACTTTTGTTAGCTGCTGTAAATCAGATATTTTCACTCCTTGATCCCTGGATTTTCCGCAAAATCATCGATAATTATGTAACACATCCCGAAAGGTACAGCTCCGATGAGTTTTTAAAGGGTGCCGGCATGTTGATCCTGGCAGCGATGGGTGCTGCATTCATCTCCCGGGTGGCCAAAAACTTTCAGGATTACTATGTTAACTCGATTACGCAACGACTGGGAGCACAAATCTATGCCGATGGTCTAAAACACTCACTCGAACTTCCCTATCAGGTTTTTGAAGATCAGCGAAGTGGCGAGACTTTGGGGAAACTCCAAAAAGTGAGGGTTGATACCGAAAGGCTAATTTCGGCATTTGTGAATATCATGTTTACTTCTTTAGTGGGAATTACTTTTGTTACTATTTATTCTATTCAGGTATATCCCCTTATTGCACCGGTATATTTTTCAATGATTCCATTATTAGCAATCCTGAGTTCGGTGCTTAGCAAAAGAGTGAAGAAGATTCAAAAAGTAATTGTTGCTGAAACAACTGCTTTGGCAGGAAGCACTACAGAATCGCTTCGGAATATTGAACTGGTAAAGAGTCTGGGACTTGCTAACCAGGAAATAACCCGGTTAAACAGCACTACTGATAAAATTTTACAACTGGAATTAAAAAAAGTGAAGTATATCAGAAGTCTGAGCTTCATTCAAGGCACGTTTGTTAATCTGATGCGCAACTGCCTGCTATTTTTTATGATGTATCTGGTTTTCATGGAAAAAATTACTGTGGGTGAATTCTTCTCCCTCTTCATTTACTCGTTCTTCATTTTTGGTCCTTTGCAGGAGATGGGTAATATCATTAATATTTATCGCGAAGCAGAAGTATCGCTTCAGAATTTTGATGAGATTATGAAAATGGAAAAAGAACCCGCTCCTGTTAATCCAACTCCTCTGGGTGAAATTAAAAAACTGGAGTTTCGTAATGTAAGTTTCAAGCATCAGACTGCTGCAAACAATGCTATTTCGAATATAAATTTCAACACCGGACTCGGAGAAACTATCGCATTTGTTGGACCATCCGGAAGCGGAAAAACTACCTTAGTAAAAATGCTTGTAGGACTTTACCGGCCTTTGCAAGGAGAAGTGCTTTACAATAATCTTCGTTATGATGAAGTACGGTTGGATGAATTGCGAAACCAGATTGGTTTTGTTACTCAGGACACTCAATTATTTTCAGGCACCATTCGCGAAAACCTGTTGTTTGTAAACCCGGGTGCAACCGATGCACAATGTATTGATGTGTTGAATAAAGCTGCTTGTCAGTCGCTATTGGCGCGTGCCGACAAAGGACTCGACACCATGATTGGTGAAGGTGGCGTTAAAGTATCAGGTGGTGAAAAGCAACGGTTATCGATTGCAAGAGCATTACTACGTCAACCTACCATGATGGTATTTGATGAAGCAACCAGTGCTCTCGATTCACTGACAGAAGAAGAAATCAATGAAACCATTCGAAACCTTTCCGGCGATCGCAATCACATAACCATATTAATTGCGCACCGCTTGTCTACTATTATGCATGCCGATTGCATTTATGTTTTAGAGAAAGGTCAGATAATTGAAAAAGGCAGACATCAGGATTTACTTGATTTGAAAGGATTATATTATGCCATGTGGCGTCAGCAAATTGGAGAACGGAATCGTTCAGAAGTTGCACCCATGCTTCATTAAAAGGAAAGTATGACATCTTTTGAAAGCGGAATCGATTTACTGGCAGAATACCTGTCAAAGCCATTACCGGGAACTGCATCCCAATACAAAATGGCTCCGTCATTGCGCAAATCGAGTGCTGCTTACCTTGAGACGGCTTCAAATGTAAAAAGTAGCAGTGTGCTTCTTTTACTTTATCCCGATAATAACTCAGACTTAGCAACGGTACTAATTAAACGTCCCTTGAACTCAGGTGTTCATAGCGGACAAATTGCATTGCCCGGAGGAAAAGTAGAACCCGAAGATATCAATTCGGAAGCAACTGCAAAAAGGGAAACACGGGAAGAGATTGGTGTCCCGGAACATGCGATAAAAATTTTGGGAGCGCTTACCTCTTTATACATTCCTGCAAGCAATTTTTTAGTTAGTCCTTTCATTGGTTATGTTTCCTCTCCACCCCAATTTTCTCCCGATCCTGCTGAAGTTCATCAACTAATCACTCTTCCTTTTAAGGATTTAATTCAAATGCCGGTCGGGGAATCGGAGTTTGAGACATTGTATGGCAAAATTGCAGCCCCCTGCTTTTTCCTACAGGATCATACAATTTGGGGTGCTACTGCCATGATTCTGTCGGAAGTTCGCGATTTAATCCCCGCTGAACTCTTCGGCAGCAGATAATCAGTCGTTTTTGATAGATAAAAACCAATTTACCTATGGATTTATAGTCTGAAAAAGGTATCTTTGCACCCTTAAATTGAAACAAAAATGACAACAGCAACAATTGAAACAGACAAAGGCACTATGGAGGTGGAATTCTATGATAAGGATGCACCAAAAACAGTAGCGAACTTTGTAAAACTGGCTAAAGCCGGATATTATAACGGATTAAAATTCCATAGGGTAATTCCTGATTTTGTAATTCAGGGTGGTTGTCCGAAAGGCGATGGCACCGGTGGGCCGGGATATAAAATCGATTGCGAACTGGATGGCGACAACCAATATCACGATCGTGGCGTTTTATCGATGGCACATGCAGGTAGAAATACCGGAGGCTCCCAGTTTTTCATTTGCCATAGCCGCAGAAATACCGCACACCTCGATCGTAACCACACCTGCTTTGGTAAAGTGGTCGATGGTTTAGAAGTTATTGATGATATCCGCCAGGGTGATCTGATTAAAAAAATCACCATTCACGACCCTGCCTGATTCACCTGAATAAGTTAAAGCTGAAAGTAAAAACTCTTTTTACTTTCAGCTTTTTTTTGTCTGCTTTTATTTAACCATATTGATGTAGTTAGTGAGTTTATATAATTGAATGTCGTTTAATTCCAGTTCTGCAACACACCTGCTTTTGCCCGTTGCACATTCAGTACTTCATAAGTTGTTGCGGATGTTCCATTTTTAGTCACGAATGCAACCAGATATAATTCTGCTGCATCCATACCGGTAATATCTGCTGTGAAATTTTTCTTTGTTAGGCCACCAGCAATTAATTCGGAAGCAGCAATGGCATCACCCATGTTTGCCGTCAATACCTTCTTCACGACATATTGGTGCTTGAATCCGACCATAGGATTTCCTAAATGGTAGTAGGAACTGGAAGGATCATTGTTGTAGGAATTTACCTGATCGTACTGCGATCCTGTTCCCGAAACATTCATAGAGGTAAGATAAACTGTAATAGCATAATTTCCGGACAGTGCCTCTTTATAGGCAGCCTGCACTTCTACTGCCAACGAATTTCCATTTATCGTAGAGTTAATTGCCAGGCCACACTTGGCTGCTGCACCTGTTTGTACCGTTACATTCGACATCCATTGAGTCCGGTTCAATAAGACGGTACCCAATGAAGGCACCCTATTTACCATACCCGAAGCTGGATTGGAACCAAAGGTTGCGTCTATATTCATGAAAAGCGGAATTTGCATAGCATCAGACTGATGAATCTCAACAGGAATAACCTTGCCGGGAAAAGCATTCATAACCTGATCGCGTTTACTGAATGCATCGGGACAAGTGCCACACCAGGCAGCAGTATGATATTCCAGCAACACCTTACGGGTGTATGTTCCTGTAGGGGTTCCTATGCCACTTGATGGGGGAGGCGCAGGAGTTGGTGTGGGAGTTGCAGGAGAATCATCATCCTTGCTACACGAAATAAGAATCATTAACCCTAATATCCAGGTATATCCAAATCTTTTTAATAGCATCATGTGTTTAGTGATATAAGTTTGACCTAAATTTACATCTCCAAACAACAAATTAGTTTCGCTAATAGCAGAATAGTTACCAATGAAAGAATTAGCACAAAAACTGCTGTTTTCAGGTTATAAAAGGGTGCATCGCCTGAATAAAGCAATTCATCAAAATTAATTTATACTATGACAGAACCGGTGCCACTGATGAAAATCGATAAAATTTTCAATGTAAGGGTTTATGGTATTTTAATCGAAGATGAGGCGGTATTAGTCTCCGATGAAATTCATTTCGACCGAATGATTACCAAATTCCCGGGAGGCGGACTCGAATTCGGAGAAGGTACAACGGATTGTCTGATCAGAGAATTTAAAGAAGAACTCGATATAGACATAGCAATCATCTCCCACTTTTACACCGTAGATTTCTTTCAACCAAATGCATTTAATCCGAAGCAACAGGTAATCAGTATTTATTATCTGGTGAAGACACTGGGAGAAGTTAAGATAGAAGTTACTACAACACCATTTCAGTTCAAAGAAACCATAAACGGCTCACAAGTTTTCAGATGGCTGCAAAAACAAGAATTAAATTCCGATGCTTTTACATTTCCAATTGATAAAAGGGTTGCGAGTTTATTGAGTGAAGAGTTTGCAAGAATTAAGGATTAAAGATTAAGGATTAAGAATTAGTCTATTTGGGCACAAAAATAAATCGATTACAACAATATCACATTAGGGAAGACTGACCATTTAAAAAACGAACACTTTAAGGTTTATTTCAATCTACTGGTTACAGGTCACTGATAACTGATCACTTATCACCCCGTAGTAGATTACCCGGCTTTGCGGGGACAAATCACTACGGGGCAGGCTTATTACTGCTAAAAAACCCCACTTTCATAAATCCTTTTCTTTCGAAATAATCTTTTGCTTCAGTAGCTTTTTGTTTGGATTCATAACCTGTTAAAATTACATGGTACAATCCCGATTTACCTTTAGAAATTAGCACCTTTGAAACATCTTCTTTAAGATATAAATCGTTGGCGATATAAATAACGTGAAGTAAATCATCAGACGACCACAATGAGATACTATGTTTTTCAAGTTCAGCCTTATTCCCCATGCAATCAACTACAGGATGCGCATGAAATAAACTATCCAACTCATCAGTCATTTGAATGTAATTAATTACTTCAAGTCGAACCGGCACCAACCCTTTATGGTACCCTCCTATTCTTCTTGCTGCAGCTTCAGACAAATCAATAATCCGGTTACCTGCATAGGGGCCGCGATCATTTACCCGAACAATTATATTGTAGTTATTTTGCTTGTTAATTACATTGATAAAAGTATGAAACGGTAATGTACGATGCGCTGCAGTATAATCGAGATTATTAAATCTTTCACCATTGGCTGTCATTTGTCCATGAAATCGCTTTGCATAATAAGAAGCGGGACCATCAACTTTATGATCATCGTTGTTGGCTTGCTGTTGTGCTATAACTATACAAGCAACAGAAACGAATGTAAAAAAAAGCAGCAAGGATCTTTTCATACATCAATAATACAACAAAATGATTTAAAAATCCACAAGAAACTTTACCAGCAATTGTAATTTATTGAAGTTCAGAAGGTGAGAAATCAAAAAAACTAATAAATAAAATCAATTTAGCCTTCTGGAAATTATTCTTTCAGCATGCTGAAACAGCTGGGAAGGATTGTAAGTTCGCCATGGAAAATCATTAAATTCTCCGCCAAAAGAAATGTAATAATCGATATTGTTTTTTGAAAATTCATCAACCACATGAGGCATAAAATTCATAGCAATGATCCAGCCTTCTTCCACATCATCGAACCATTCCTGATAATAGCAATCGTCGGATGCATGAAAATTCAATACATTTTCTCCGATCAAAATAAATTTTTGAATACCTTTCCCTATCAGGTCATCAATGACATCACGTTTCAAAATCATAATATCGTTGTTGATAGCATCATTCCATTCACCAATCAGTTCAATGATGGCAAATCCCGTATTATACTCGGCAAAAAGGACTTTTAAGTATAGCGTGTTGGAACCGAAATCATCCCATTGCGGATGAATAAAATAATTATAGATCGTATTAGAATACTCAAACTCACTATACTCACGACCATAAAAAGGAGATAATTCATCTTCTTCAGCGGTGTATAAATCACGCCATCTGTAATATGGTTCTATATCCTGCATGCTACTATTTAATCTATCTTCCGTTCATAATTATCAATGGCATTTCTTACACTGCCAAAGGTATTCAACAACTCGGAAGCCTGCTCTTCAGAAACTGAGAGCGCATTCATAATCATTTTAATTCCGCGGTCAACAAGTTTATTATTTGATAACTGCATATCCACCATTTTATTTCCTCTCACCCGTCCCAATCTGATCATCACACTGGTGGTAAGCATATTTAAAACCAGTTTCTGTGCCGTTCCCGATTTCATTCGGGTAGAACCGGTAACAAATTCGGGACCTACCACAACTACAACAGGAAAATCGGCTATTGCAGCTATTCTGGAACCGGGATTACAGGTAATGCAACCGGTAATAATTTCATGGTCTTTACAGGTTTGAAGTCCGCCCGCTACATAAGGAGTGGAACCGGAAGCTGCAATACCAACAACCACATCATTGGTATTAATATTGTATTCCGATAAATCTTTCCAAGCAGCAGTTTCATCGTCTTCCGCAAACTCAACTGCTTTACGAATAGCGGTATCGCCACCTGCAATAATTCCAACTACTATGCCATGTTCAATGCCATAAGTTGGCGGACATTCCGATGCATCTACAATTCCCAACCTGCCACTGGTACCTGCTCCAATATAAAAAAGCCTTCCACCCTGCTGCAATTTGGCAGTTACCTGCTCCACAAGTTTTTCAATTTGTGGAATAGCTTTTTCAACTGCGAAGGGAACTGTTTTATCTTCGTTATTAATATTTGTCAGTAATTCTGATACCGACATTTTTTCTAATGCGTCGTATCCTGAATCAGATTCTGTAATTCGCTGGCTCATAATAACGATTAGTATACGGGAGGATAAAGACCCGGATTACATCTTCGGATCATTTCATAAACTGTGTCAAAAACATCTTCCGTATTCGGCTTCGAATAGTAATCGCCATCAGATCCATAAGCAGGACGGTGCTCTTTGGCCGCGAGGGTAACCGGAGGGATTTCCAGAAAATCGAAACCACCTTGTTCTTCCATCACTTTTTGTAACATGTAAGCTGTTCCACCACCGGGAACATCTTCATCCATGAACAAAATTTTATTCGTTTTACGTAAGGAATCCACAATCATGTGATTCACATCAAAAGGCAATAGTGTTTGCACATCAATAACTTCACAACTAATATCAAATTGCTCCAGTTGCTTAGCGGCTTCGAGTACAATCTTGCAGCAAGAGCCATAAGTTACTATAGTAATGTCATCACCCTCACGTAATACTTCAGGTATACCTGGAGCAAGTTTATACTCTCCGATATTAACCGGCAGACGTTCTTTGGAACGATAACCATTCAGTGGCTCAATAATCAGTGCTGCATCATCAGAAGCAAGCATGGTATTATAAAATCCTGCTGCCTGTGTCATGTTTCTAGGGACAAACAAATACATCCCGCGAAGGGAGCCCAGCAACATTCCTATAGGAGAACCACTGTGCCACACGCCTTCCAGACGATGTCCGCGGGTACTAATAATCAGCGGTGCTTTCTGACCACCACGGGTGCGGTATTGTAAGCAGGCTAAATCATCCGTTATAACGGTCAGTGCATATACGAGATAATCGAGATATTGAATTTCAGCTATCGGACGTAATCCACGTAAGGCCATTCCGATACCCTGACCAATAATAGTTGCTTCACGAATACCGGTATCCATTACGCGGTTCATTCCGAATTTTTCCTGTAATCCGGCCCAGGTTTGATTCACACCTCCAATGTGACCAACATCTTCACCAAAGGCAATAATTTCGGGATACTTTGCCATCAGCTTTTCAAAATTCGCCAGTAAAATTTCACGACCATCAACCATTGGAGAGTCGGAATTATATAGCGGCTCAACAGGCATAATCGCCATGGCATTATGTGCAGACTGACTCATCAGATGTGAATCATAACGCTCTGTATTTTGCTCATCCCATTGTACCAGCCAGTTAATAAGGGCTGTACGTGAAGGATTATTTTCACCTCTTACATAACGAAGCGTTGACTTAATGGCAAATGCAATATCTTTTCTTTCAGAATCATTTTTAGCAAGTAATTCATCCTTAATTTTATGAATAAATACTGCGTTCGGAGAACTATCGGCAACAGCACTTATGGCAGCAACTGCTGCATTTAACTCCTCCTGAATCGATTTGCGGAAGGCATCCCACGCTCTTTTGCGTGCATCGTTAGCAGTCTTTTTAGCTTCTGCTTCAATAGCATCTAATTCAACAGGAGTAGCAATTGCTGTTTCCAGCATCCACTCACGCATTTTCTTGATGCAATCAAAATCCTCTTCCCATTTTAACCGCTCTTTCGATTTATATCTTTCATGCGAACCGGATGTTGAATGACCTTGTGGTTGTGTGAGATCTTGAATATGAAATAATACCGGAATATGTTGTTCGCGGCACTTAGCAATTCCTTTTTCATACAATTCCACCAAACCCGGATAATCCCAGCCATTACCTGTAAAAATCAGGTATCCGTCTTTATCATCTGTTTTTTCAAATCCACGTAAGGCATCAGAAATACTTGCTTTGGTAGTCTGGAATTTTTTAGGAACTGAAATTCCATAACCATCATCCCAGACTGAAATTGCCATAGGCACCTGAAGCACACCGGCTGCATTGATAGTCTCAAAGAATAACCCTTCCGATGTTGAAGCATCACCAATTGTTCCAAACGCAACTTCATTTCCTTCATTGGAAAAACGACGGTACTTATCGGTGTGTAACGACTGATTACTTCTGTATAATTTAGATGCTAAAGCAAGACCAAGCAAACGTGGCATTTGTCCGGCTGTAGGTGAAATATCGGCTGAAGAATTTTTTAAGGATGTCAGATTTTTCCAGTTTCCGGTTTCATCCAGCAAACGTGTGGCATAGTGTCCATTCATCAAGCGACCTGCTGAAGAAGGATCTGCATTCACATCCGGATGTGCATAAAGCTGCGCAAAAAACTCCTGAATGGTTAATAATCCGCTGGCCATCATGAATGTCTGATCACGATAATATCCCGAACGGAAATCCCCGTTACGGAATGCTTTCGCCATGGCTAATTGTGCGATTTCTTTGCCATCACCAAAAATTCCAAATTTAGCCTTGCCGGTTAAAACTTCCCGGCGACCAAGTAAACTGGCCTGGCGACTCTCATTTGCAATTCGGTAATCATTTAAAACAATAGCTCTGAAATCATCAAAAGAAATCTCCTGCTTTGCGGTTTGATCACCTGTATTTGTAGCACTCATTGATCAGTATGGTTTGGTAATTTGATAATTTGATGATTTGGTGATTTGATAATTTGGTAATTTGGTAATTTGATGGTTTGGTAATTTGATTGGTCCACGCAAGAAGCTTTAGCTTTGATGCGGGCTGATGATTTGATGGTTCTTGCCCTGAAGCGCGCTTCAGGTGTGTACCAGATATAGTTGTTTAATATTGGTATAAGTGTGAGACACATAGCAATGTGTCTCTATTTCAATATTTATCAATATGAGTTCGAAAGGAATTTGAACATGACATAATTTCTGGGCAGGTTTCCATATATCATTTATCATCTATCATTTATCATAATAACGAAAATTCCTTCCGTGCCCAAATATAATATTCCTTAATTCTTAATCCTTAATCCTTAATCCTTAATTCTGCCATCTTTATAATTCACAAAAATAGTCAAAATATCAGCCTTGGGCAAATATCTGCAAGGTGCTATAAAACAGCTACTTAGAATCTAAAAATAAACTTTTATCCGATCAGAATTTCAATAGTTGCGAAAACTGCCAGTACAACGCTGGCAATGCCATTGGTGGTAAAGAAAGCAATATTTACTTTGCTGAGATCTCCAATTTTGACAAGGGTATGCTGATAGATCAATAAACCTGTAAAAATTGCCCATCCCGCAAGGTAGATCCATCCCAAATGACCATAAAAACTGGCTGCCAGCAGTACTCCGGCAGCGGTAATATGCAGAACTTCGGAAATACGAAGCGATATTTTGGATCCGAAAACGGAGGGGATTGAAAATAATTTTTGTTGTTTATCAAAAACCTCATCCTGAAGGGCATAAATAATATCGAATCCACTAACCCAGGTCACCACAGCAACGGAAAACAATACTGGGACCAATGCAAATTCACCGGTGACAGCCAGGTAGGCTCCAATAGGCGCCAGTGAAAGTCCGATTCCTAACACGATGTGACTGAATGGTGTGAACCGCTTGGTATAGCTATAGCCCAACACCACTAACAAGGCAACCGGGGATAAATAAAAACAGATCGGATTAATAAACCAGGTGGTAACAATGAAGGCAACTGCATTTAGGAGTGTAAATAAAATGGCAGCGTTTGGGGATATGATTCCGGCAGGTATTTCCCTTATGGCAGTTCGTTCATTCTTCGCATCTATATCTCGATCGGCCCAGCGATTGAAGGCCATGGCAGCGGAACGGGCGAAAACCATGCATAGTAAAACGGTGAGAATCAACCAGGGATTAAAATTGAAGTTAACTTCTCTGGCACCGGTGAGGAAACCAATAAGCGCAAATGGCAGCGCAAACACCGTGTGACTGAATTTAATAAGAGAAAGATAACTGGAAATTCCGCTTTTCTTCATTATTTTGAAATGTGGGGCAAATTTAGGGGAAAAACCATAGGAAAAAGCCTCTTTTTAGCTAATTTTGCAAACTTCTAATCAATCTGTTAAAACAAATAACATGTCAGACGATAAAAAAATAATTTTTTCTATGGTTGGGGTAAACAAAATTTTCCCTCCACAGAAGCAAGTACTTAAAGATATTTACCTTTCCTTTTACTATGGTGCCAAAATCGGTATTCTGGGTTTAAACGGTAGCGGAAAATCTACGCTATTAAAAATCATTGCAGGAATTGAAAAATCTTTTCAGGGCGAGGTGGTATTTTCTCCCGGTTATACCGTAGGATATTTATCTCAGGAACCGGAATTAGATGCTACCAAAACTGCTAAAGAAGTTGTTATGGAAGCCGTTCAGGAAATTGTAGATATCCTGAAAGAATATGAAGAAGTAAACAACAAATTTTCGGAGCCTATGAGTGACGATGAGATGAATAAACTCATCGAACGCCAGGGAGTTTTAATGGATAAAATTGAGCAACACGGCGCGTGGGAACTCGACAACAAGATTGAAATTGCAATGGACGCTTTACGTTGTCCGGAAGGTGATACTCCTGTGAAAAATTTATCGGGAGGAGAAAAACGTCGTATTGCATTGTGCCGTTTACTTTTGCAGGAACCCGATATCTTATTACTCGATGAGCCTACCAACCACCTGGATGCAGAATCAGTTGACTGGCTCGAACAACACTTACAGCGCTATAAAGGAACTGTAATTGCTGTAACCCACGATCGTTACTTCCTCGATAATGTTGCAGGCTGGATTCTGGAACTCGATCGGGGTGAAGGAATTCCATGGCAGGGAAATTATTCATCGTGGCTTGAGCAAAAATCAAAACGTCTGGCTCAGGAAGAAAAAACCGAGAGCAAGCGACAAAAAACGCTTCAGCGGGAATTGGAATGGGTACGAATGGCTCCTAAAGCACGTCATGCAAAAAGCAAAGCACGTTTGGCAGCATATGACCGAATGATGGGTGAAGATGTAAAACAGAAAGAAGAAAAACTTGAAATATTCATCCCTAACGGCCCTCGTCTGGGAAATGAAGTGATTGAAGCCATCAATATTTCCAAATCTTATGGCGACAAATTGCTTTTTGAAAACTTAAGCTTCCGCCTCCCTCCTGCTGGAATCGTTGGTATTATTGGTCCAAACGGAGCCGGTAAAACAACTTTATTCCGGATTATGATGGGTGCAGAACAACCCGACAGTGGTGAAATCAAAATTGGAAGCACCGTTCAGGTTGGATATGTGGATCAGTCACATGATGGCATCGACAATGAAAAAACTGTTTACGAAGTAATTTCCGGCGGACATGAAGTCATTGAACTTGGTGGACGTACCCTTAACTCGCGTGCTTATGTTGGAAGATTTAATTTCAGCGGTGCAGATCAGGGTAAAAAAGCAGGTGTACTTTCCGGTGGTGAAAGAAACCGTTTACATTTAGCAATGACACTGAAGTCGGAAGCAAACGTGCTGCTGCTCGATGAGCCTACCAACGATATTGATGTGAACACGCTGCGTGCTTTAGAAGAAGCGCTTGAAAATTTTGCGGGTTGTGCCGTAATTATTTCTCACGACCGTTGGTTCCTCGACAGAATCTGTACACACATCCTGGCATTTGAAGGCGATTCTCAAGTTTATTTCTTTGAAGGCGGCTACACCGATTATGAAGAAAATAAAAAGAAACGCCTTGGTGATACCGGTCCGCATCGTATTAAATACAAAACGCTGGTTCGATAGTTCAGTTTGAAATAATATTGCGCATTTGAAATTTTATCTTGTAATTCTAACACATTGAAACCATCCATTCCAAAGGGTACACGTGATTTTTCTCCGGTAGAAATGGCGCGTCGTAACTACATTCTTGATACGATCCGGCAAGTATATTTCCGTTATGGTTATCAGCAAATAGAAACTCCTGCAATGGAAAACCTTACTACCCTTACCGGTAAGTATGGTGAAGAAGGTGATCAGTTATTATTTAAGATTTTGAATTCGCGCATACATGAATCCAAAAATAAGCCTGCACTACTCGAAGATTTTCAACGGTCACTTGAAAAAAATACCAACTCAGAATTACTTACTGAAAGAGCATTACGTTACGACCTGACTGTTCCTTTTGCCCGTTACGTGGTGATGCATCAAAACGACATAACTTTTCCATTCAAACGCTTCCAGATTCAACCAGTATGGCGGGCCGATCGTCCACAAAAAGGTCGTTACCGTGAATTTTATCAGTGTGATGCCGATGTAATTGGAAGTGATTCGTTGCTGAATGAAGTGGAGTTGATTCAGATCATGGAAAATGTTTTTGATCAGCTGAATATTAATGTTGCCATCAAAATAAATAACCGTAAAATCTTAAGTGGTATTGCCGAAGTTATTGGTGCCGGTGACATGATCGTTGACATAACTGTTGCGATTGATAAGCTCGATAAAATTGGTCTTGAAAAAGTGAATGAAGAGCTTCGCAATAAAGGACTCAACGAAAATGCGATTCAAAAACTGCAACCACTTTTGGTCTTCAAAGGAAATACTGCAGATACAATTGCTTTTCTGAAAACATTACTTAACGATTCCGAAATTGGAAAAAAGGGAATTCAGGAATTAGAATATGTATTTCAATTAGCCGATTCTTCATTTCTGGAATTGGACATAACACTCGCCCGTGGTTTGAACTATTACACCGGAGCAATTTTTGAAGTCAAGGCCAATGGCGTTCAAATTGGCAGCATTACAGGCGGAGGAAGGTATGATGACCTCACCGGAATATTTGGATTGCCCAATGTCTCCGGTGTAGGAATATCTTTTGGTATTGACCGCATTTATGATGTTATGAATGAATTGGGATTATTTGAAAATCTCGATTTGAAACAATCCGGAACACGGGTAATGTTTGTGAACTTTGGTCAGGAAGAAGAGAAATTTTGTCTTAAGGAAATTAAGAAGTTAAGAAGTGCAGGTATCAATGCCGAACTGTTTCCTGATCAGGCTAAAATGAAGAAACAATTGGCTTATGCCGATGCAAAAAAAATACCTTATGTTATTTTAATAGGAAGTGAAGAGATGACCTCCGGTATTTTTACCATCAAAAACATGAATTCAGGAGAACAGTTTAAAAAACGCCTGGAGGATGTTATGGAGGAATTGAAGGGGTAAAAAAAATCTTGAATTTGAGTAATTGTATATTTAATCTATAAATAATCTACCTGATAGTGCGCAAGCCTCTCTGCGTCTCCCTAACTCTGGGTTTAACAACAACTACTGTCAACTGCTACTGCCAACTGCTACTGCCAACTGCTACTGCCAACTGCTACTGCCAACTGCCATCTGTCAACCCTTCGACTCCGCTCAGGGCGACGCTGCTACTGCCAACTTCTAAATAATTTATTATATGCCAACACATAAAATTTCATCCACACACATCGACTTCAGTACCATTCGAAATATACTTGGTGGAGAATATCAACTAGCACTTTCAGAGGATGCTATTCAGCGAATTAACAAATGCCGCGACTA